>JAZNLR010000130.1:0-7088 GCA_045579195.1 Clostridia bacterium
ATGACGAAACGGGATATATCATTTCCGGTGACGGCTTTGACGGAACGGGAACGATCCTTGTGAAAGACAGTGCATTCAACGCAAACGCAGGGTTCGCTATTTCTTCGGACGGAACGCTTGAGATGGAAATCACGGGTTGCGAGATTGAAACCAACGGCGTTGCTTTGGAATCCTGTGCGATGATCACGACCATTTCGGATTGCACCATCACGGTTGCTCCCGGTGTGACGATCAGCACGGCACCTTCTGCTGCGGTTGCTGCATCGCACGGCGGAACGGTTATCGTTGAGAACTGCACGATCGATGGAACGATGGAAGCTGTTTACAGCACGTATAGCTCCGGTGCAAACGGTAAGAGCAAGATCAGTGCAAAGAACAACACGCTCGCAGACACCATCGTGTACACGGAGCTTTCCATGGATTACACCGGTGATAACTCGATCACGATCGAATAAAGAAAAAAAATAGAACCGAGTAAGCTAAAAAATAAAAAAGCGATCCGAAATGGATCGCTTTTTTGATTGTGCTAAAGTTGATCAGAATGCGAAGTTTCCGTCTTTCAAGATGACCAATTCTTCCCCGTTTTCTTTCGTTCCGATGACGGAGAGGTCTTTTGTTCCCACCATAAAGTCAACGTGCTCGATGGATTGGTTGAGACCGCGTGCCTTCATCTCCTCCTTCGTGAGGGTCTCTGCGTCGGAAACGCAGGGATAAGCCTTTCCGATCGCAAAGTGGCAAGAGGCGTTCTCGTCAAACAGGGTGTTATAGAACAGCGTGTTCAGATTTGAGATGGTGGAATCGTGCTGAACGAGCGCGATCTCGCCGAGGAAGTGTGCACCCTCGTCAGTTTCGATGATGTTCTTCAGCGTGTCAAAGCCCTGCGCCGCGGAGTACTCCACGATGCGGCCATTCTCAAAGCGCAATTTGAAATCCACGATGAGGTTTCCGTTGTGACAGAGGGGCATAGAGGAGACCAGCGTGCCGTTTGCCGTTCGAAGGTCGGGTGCGGTGAAGATTTCCTCGGTGGGCATATTTGCCGTGAATTTGACCCCATCCAGCG
Organism: Clostridia bacterium; assembly: GCA_045579195.1. Classification (GTDB taxonomy): domain Bacteria; phylum Bacillota; class Clostridia; order Christensenellales; family CAMQZB01; genus JAZNLR01. The sequence goes on from JAZNLR010000130.1 coordinate 1,061, forward strand.
CGCGTTCTGCACCGCCGATGAAGACGTACTTCTCGGGAAGACCGATGCTAAAGTTTGTTCCGAGCGAGTTGCGATAGGTGAGGGTCTTGAGGTTTGCTTCGTTCAAGATCTTGACACGGCGCTCCAGGTTCGACTGATGCTCCTCCCAGGCCTTGACTGCATCCGGGGTGTCGAGGCGCATCGTCTTGAAGATAAGCTGCCAGAGTTTTTCCAGGGCTTCCTCATCGGAGAGGTCGGGGAAGAGCTTCTTTGCCCAACCCACGCACGGCGCTGAAATAACGCACCAACGAATCGCGTTGGACATTGAGGCGTCGTAAAAACGGCTGCAAGCTGCGCGAAGCGCTCTGCTCGCTTTGGTGACGGCGTCGGGGTCGACGTCCGCAAAGATCTCGGGATCTTCAGACGCAATGACGACGTACGCTGCCTTGCGGTCCGCAATCGAGTTGCGCGCTTCCGCAACGTAAGAGGGGATCTGCTCCAAGAGCTCGGGTGCGGTGTTCTGATATTTGAGCTTCAGGAATTTTTCGTCGCTATACATCATCGTGACGAGGCTTGCGCCGTTTTGATAAGCTGCCTCTGCGATCAGCCGTGCAAAGTCAGCGCACTCGATCGGCGTGTTCACGACGAGTTCCTGCCCTTTCTGCAGGTTGACGCCCACTTTGACGACGAGTCGCGCAAATTCCTTGAGTTGTTTTTCGTGTTTCATATGATAACCTCACTTCAAAAAAGTTTGTCTGTGAATATTATAAGGTTTGTTCTGCGCTTTGTCAATCTTCGGGCGGTTTTTGTTGACAAGGGTGAAAAAGCAAGTTATAATCAAGCTATCAATTCGCTCTTTTTTTTAGGAGGAAGCCATATGGATTTTGAAATTTTGCGCGCCATTCAGGATCTCTTTTCAGGAAGCTTTTGGGATGGTTTTTTCAACTTCTGGACGTTTTTTGGAGAGGAAACGTTTGTCATCCTGCTGATTGCCGTCTTTTATTGGGGCATTGACCGCAGAACAGGGGAAGTGATGTTGTTTTCCTCGTTTGGCTCTCTTTGCGTCAACGGCATCTTGAAGGACGTCGTCAAGCGCCCCCGCCCGTTCGTGGAAGACCCCTCCGTTTATCGCTTAAAGCCTGACGGTCTCTTCGTCGGTGACGTCCGTGAAGGATCGTTTTCTTTCCCCAGCGGACACGCACAGGGTTCATCGACCTTGCTTGCATCCATGAGCTTTAACTTAAAGCAGAAGAAGGTTTACCTCATTTCTGCGGTCGTCATTCTGCTCGTTTGCCTTTCCCGCATCGTGCTCGGCGTGCATTTCCCGACAGACGTTCTGACCGGCCTTGTTCTTGGAATCGGCTTTGCGACCCTCTGCACCTTCCTCTTCAACCGCTTTTATGATAAGCGCGTTTGGATCTACTTCATTGCGGCAGCTGTGAGCATTCCGTTTATCCTCTTTGCGCCCGTTTCTGCAAACACCGTCAAGCTTGCAGGTGCTGTTTTCGGCTTTGCGGCAGGCTCGTTGCTTGAGGACAAGTTCGTGAAGTTCACGGTGGACGGCGTTTGGTGGAAACGTGTTTTGCGCATCGTGCTTGGCGTTGCCATTTTGCTTGGCATCCGCATCGGCGTGAAGGCGATCTTGCCGCAGATGCTCGTGTGTGATTACTTCCGTTACGCTTTGATGCTCTTTGCGGGCTCCTTCCTTTATCCTTGGTTGTTCAAGGCAATTCGCCTTTGATTTGATGAAAACAAAAACGCCTCTTTTCAAAAGAGGCGTTTTTTTGATGTTGTTTTCGTTATGCTTTTTGAGAACCGGTCGGGTTTAGGATGCTGAAACCGACGTTGACCAAGTGATCTGCCACGCGCTCAAGACCTGAAACGGTGGAGAAGAAGTACGCCGAAGTGTCCGTCGAGCAGTTGCCCAAAGCAAGGCGTTGAACGTGTTTTGCGTTGAGTTCCTTTTTGAACGCATCCACGGTGTCTTCACGGGTGGTGAGTTCGGTCAAACAGCTTGCATCAAGATGATCGAATGCGTTGACCGCAACTTCAAACATATGGATGATCTCATCATACATTTTTGAGATTTCCTCGCGTGCGACATCTGAAAATGCAAGTTCGCTTCCTCGCATTTGTTCACCGATCTCAAGGAAGTTTTCCGCGTGGTCGCCAATACGTTCCAAGTCGTTCAAGACGTGGAAGTATGAGCCGAGGGTCTGTTCTTCTTCATTGTTGACGAGCGGAGTCAACTTGATGAGAAAACGTGTGAGTGCTTTGTTCGTGAAGTTGATGATCTTTTCATTTTCGCGAATTTCATCAGAGAGCGTTCCCTTGTCTTCAAACAGCGCAAGAAGCGCTTTTTCTATATTTTCTTTCGCGAGGTTTGCCATATAGTGAATTTCACGCTGGGTCTGCATAAGCGCGATCGGCGGGGTCTTCAACAGGCGATCGTCGACGAACTTCAATTTGCGGAGCTCTTCCTCCGGTTTCTTCTCGGGAATGACGGTTTCAGCAAATTTGACGAGTTGTTTGACGAAAGGAAGCAAGATCACGGTCGTCGTGATGTTGAAGATGACGTGGAACCAAGCGATCTGCATTTGCGGCGTCGGTGCGATCGTTGCAAGCAAGGCCGTCACTTTTGATGAGAGCGGCCAAAGAATTGCCGTAAAGAGAATCGTTCCAAGGATGTTGAACGTGAGGTGAATGAGTGCCGTACGCTTTGCGTTTGTGCTCGTTCCGATGCTGGCAATTGCCGCCGTGATGCACGTTCCGATGTTTGAACCAAGGACGATGAAAAGTGCGTTTTCAACCGAAAGTGCGCCTTCGCCAACCATGATGATGACAACACCGGTCGCTGCGGAAGAGCTTTGGAGAATACCAGTGAAAATCGCACCGATCAAAACAAGCAGAAGGGGGAATTCAATGACCTTGAAGATGTTTTTGAAGAAAACCTTGATCTCTTCGCCCGCGCAGGCAGCACTCATCAGGTCAAGACCGATGAAGATGATTCCCAATCCGCAAAGGATGTTTCCGATGTTTTTGAGTTTGTCCTCCTTGAAGAAGGTCATCATAACACCGACGAACGCAAGCAGGGTTGCGTAAAGTGAGACGTTGAGTGATTTCAGAGAAACGATGATACCCGTGACCGTCGTTCCGATGTTCGCACCCATGATGATGGAGGTCGCTTGAAACAGGGTCATAATGCCTGCATTGACGAAACCGATCACCATGACGGTGGTTGCTGAAGAGCTTTGAATGATTGCTGTCACCGCAGTTCCGACGCCGACGCCTGCGAAGCGGTTTTTGCTAATCGTTCCGAGCAGTTTTTTCATTCCTTTTCCTGCGCTTTTCTCAAGACCGTCACCCATCATGTTCATACCCGCAATGAACACGCCGACGCCTGCAAGCAGCGCAATGATGCTTTGCAAAATCATTTTTTATCTATCTCCTTTGTATTTGTAATCTCAAAAAAGGTAAAAAATAAGCGCAAAATTTTGTTTTCATAACAAAACTTTACGCAAAGAATAAGAAACATTGTCAAACAAAATCTGTTTGACTTCAGTTGTCAAAGATGAAGTTGTTTTTTGCAAAACAAACACACTCATGGGCTCATTATAGCAAAGCGAGAGCGGAAATGTCAAACAAATTTAATCAGCATTAAATTGTTTTTGCCCAGTCGATGGGGGAACGACCAACGTTTTTCAAGAAGGAATTGGTCTTTGAAAAGTGTTTGCAACCAAAGAAACCGTTGTAAGCCGAGAGCGGTGAGGGATGCGCACACTCCAAGATGAGGTGTTTGCCCTTGTCGATCAGCGCTTTCTTGCTCCGCGCGTTTGCACCCCAGAGGAGGAAGACGACATTTTCCGTGTTTTCGGAGATCATTTGGATCACGCTGTCCGTAAACCAAGCCCAGCCGCACTTTGCATGCGAATTTGCCTGATGCGCACGAACGGTGAGCGCGGTGTTCAAAAGGAGAACGCCTTGCTTTGCCCAACCCGTAAGTTCTCCGGAAGTGGGGATGGGGCATCCGACGTCATTTTCAAGCTCGCGAAAGATATTTTCCAAAGATGGAGGTTTTTTCACTCCGGGCTTGACAGAGAAGCAAAGCCCGTGTGCCTGCCCTTCGTTGTGATATGGGTCCTGCCCGAGAATGACGACTTTGAGATTGGAAAATGGGGTAAAGCGGAAACAGTTGTATAAGTCGAACATATCGGGGTAGACGGTGTGCGTGCGATATTCTTCGATGAGGAATTTGCGAATCTTTTGATATCGCTCGTCCGCAAAGAGAGGCGCAAGCAGTTCATTCCAATCGCCGAGATCAACCATAAGTTTTATCCCTCCGTGACGGAAGCATTCATTTCTGCCGCTTCCTGTTCTTTCTTTAAGAAGACCTTGCGAACTGCATGGATCGCAAGCGGAATGAAGATGACAACGACCGAGATCTCCGCAATGGGGTACGCAAACCAGACGCCGTCAATGCCGAACAGGCTGCTAAGCAGGAGCGCGACGGGAAGAATGAATCCGAGCTGACGCAGAACGGAAACCATCATGGACGTAAAACCGCGGCCGATCGATTGGAACATCGTCGTGAGGATGATTCCGAATGCGGCAGGGATAAAGCACCATGAAATCGTGCGGAGCGCAGAGATACCCTGTGTGAGGAATTCGCCTTTTGCGTTGAACATTTGCAGGAGAGTTCCGGGGAAAATCTGGAAGATCAAGAGCCCAACTGTCATAATGCAGAATGCAGAGAGAATGGCAAGCTTGACAGTCTTCATAAAGCGCTGTTTATTGTTTGCGCCGTAATTATATCCCAAAATGGGCATCGTTCCTTGCGACAGACCGAAGACAGGCATAAAGATGAAGGACTGCAACTTGAAGTATGCTCCCAAAATGGAGATTGCATAAGGCGAGTGATTCTTGATGATGGCGTTCATCGTGGTCGTGGTGAACGAGCCGATGATGTTCATCACCGCAGAGGGAAGACCAATTCGAATGATCTGCGAGAGGTATTTCCACTTTGGTGTGAAGAAGTTTTTGAGGGAAATGGAGACGTCGTGTTTCTTTGTGAAGAAGACGAGCGCACAGAATGCCATCGAACAGAACTGGCCGATGACGGTTGCAATCGCCGCACCCTTCGTTCCCATCGCAGGAAGACCGAGATATCCGAAGATGAAGATGGGGTCGAGAATGATGTTGACCACCGCGCCGATGATCTGTGAGATCATGGGGATGATCATGTTGCCCGTTGCCTGCAGAACGCGGGAGAGGAAGATCTCAATGAAAAAGGCAACGGAGAAACCCATGACAATGCTTAAGTAATCCACGCCAAGCTGGATGGTCTCTGAGTCATTGGAGAACATCTTGAGGAAGGGCGGGATCATAAACAAGCTCAAAATCAAAAAGAAGGCGTAAACTAAAACGGCGAGAAAGAGCCCGTTTGCTGCCGTTTTATTCGCTTCTTTATGGCGTTTTTCTCCAAGGAAGCGCGCAATCGTTGCGTTGCTTCCGACTCCGATTCCGATGGCAAAGCCCACCATCAGCGTTTGAATGGGGAATGCAGTTGAGACCGCTTCAAAGGCCTTGTCCGAAAATTGCGAGACGAAAATGCTGTCCACAACGTTGTAAAGGGACTGAATGAGCATAGAGAACATTGCCGGAATCGACATCTTGAAGAGAAGCTTTCCGATGGACATTGTTCCCATCTTTGCGGATTTCATGGTTTCCTGTTGCATTTTTGGTTTTCAAAACTCCTTCGTGTATACAAGAGCAATTATAGCAAAAGCACAGTAAATAGTCAACAATCCGCTTTCGTCTGTACACGTTCTCTTTTTTTGGAAGAAAACTCCAGTGTTTTGCAAGGGAAAATCCTTGCGTTTTGCGGATAAAAAAAGTATAATAAGAGCGGCGAAGAAATTCGCAAATTCTGTTTTTTCGAGGAATGCGTTATGCAAAAACGACCCAATATTATCTTTGTTTTGACCGATGACCAGTCTCACTGGGCGTACTCCAGAAAGACGCACGAACTCAAGACGCCCACCATGGAAGG
>JAZNLR010000131.1:0-2185 GCA_045579195.1 Clostridia bacterium
TACTTCCGCGGCATCGAAGAGGGAACGTACTTCGGGGCCTACAACGGCATGGGATATGGCAACATCAACCAGGTCGTTTCTCCGCTTGCACTTCGTGAGCTCTGCTGTTTCATTGAAGACTATGGGTACGAGGCTGCACCCTGCCCCAATATCTACAACGGATGCAGCGTGCGCTTTGACACACAGGAACACGACCCTAACGTTTCCCTTCCCGTCAAAGAAGGCTTGCCCAACCCTGACGTCCTGATCGATTACCGCGTGGCTGCATATGCTGCAGGTCTTGGCGAGTTTGGATATTCCAAAGTCTTCCTCACCCCGGAATTTGGCCCGCTCCAGCGCTTTGTCGTTCTTTTGACAGATGCTCCCCTGGAAGCTGACCCCATCTTTGAAGGCCATTTGTGTGACCGCTGTATGCGTTGCGCTCGCGCTTGTTCGGGCGGTGCAATTTCCACGACCGAAACGGACAGCATCACCATTGCAGGCCACAAGGTTGAGTACGCAAAGATTGACGTTCAGAAATGCTCTGTTGCTTATATGGGCGGAAAAGTGGAATATAACCCCTTCCTCAGAAAGGATGCTGATCTTTCCAAAGTTCCCAACACCTACCACGGTTTTGCTCCCGACGGAACGCCTGTTCTCGCAAATATGGTCGGTCTTGCCGGAACGTACAGCCACAATCCCCCGATCGAAGGCGCACGCGGTTGTATGAGAGAATGCTATGCTCACCTCGAAGAGCGCGGCGTTTTGACCCGTAGCTTTGTGAACCGCTTCCGTGAAAAGGGCTCCAAGCCTTGGAAGATTACGCCCGAAATGCGCCGTGCATTCGTTGAGAGTGACGGCGTTTTGAAAGATAATTTGGAATAATCCCATGAAATTTTTAGTTGGATATCAGTTGCCGAATAAAGACGGTGTCTCCTTCACGGAAATGGTCGGGCCTTACTTTTCTCACATTGACGAGGTCTTTTTTCCGTGGATTGACACGCCGTCCGGACGAAATGTGATCGGAAGCTCGGAAGGATACGTTGACTGGTCTGCCCAGGCGCAGATGGAGGAAGAACTTTCGGAGATCAAAAAGAGAGGAATTCGACTTGACTTACTTCTCAACTCCAATTGCAACGGAGCTGAAGCGATTTCCGAGCGCCTTTATCAACGTGTTCTTTCCATTTTGGATCACCTTCATATGCGTGTTGGGAAAGTTGACGTCGTCACGACGGCTTCCCCGTTCATCGCAGAGTGCGTGAAGAAAAACTTCCCCGGAACGAAGGTGCGCGCATCGGTCAACATGAGCATCGGAACGGTCTCGGCAATGGATTATCTCGGCGACCTTTTTGACTCTTATTACATCCAAAGAGAATACAACCGTGATCTTTCCCGAGTGAAGACGTTGAGCGATGCCTGCAAACAGCGTGGGAAGGAGCTCTTTATGCTTGCAAACAGCGGTTGCTTGAATTACTGCACCGGGCACATCTTCCACGACAATCTCGTGGCGCACGAAAAAGAGGCGTCTGCGATGCGCAACGTGAAGGACTTTGAACCCCTCACCTGCGTTCGACACCTGAGCAATCCCGAGAACAGACACGCGTTCCTCCAGGGGAGCTGGGTCCGCCCTGAGGACATCCATCATTACGATGGGTTGATCTCAGGCGTGAAGCTTGCAACGCGCACTCATGCACACCCCGGGCTCGTCGTCTCGGCGTATACACGCGGCAAGTTCTTCGGAAATCTGCTCGACCTTTGCGAGCCGGGTTATGGAAAGTTTTTCGCGCCATACATCATCGACAACACGCTGATGCCGAAAGACTTTTTCGAACACACCTCAAACTGCAAGCAGCAGTGTCACGCCTGTGATTACTGCAAACGTGCACTCGAGGGTGCGCTTGTAAAAATGCAATAACTTTGCTTGATTGAAACAAAAAAAGCTCTCGAAAGGCGTTCCCTATAAGGGATTTTTTGAAACATTAAAAATTTATAGGAAATTGCACTTTCAAGCGGTCAAAAGAAAATTAGAACTTGGATATTTCTTCCGAGTTCTTTTTCTTTTGTAAAATTTTTTTCAAAAACAGTTCATTTCCTATTGACGAACATCAATGTGACGAGTATAATGGTATTGACAACAATCTATGTGAGGTGTGTATAATGGAAAGAGAAGAATGCACGAAAATCTTAAAAGCGTTAGCGGACGATA
>JAZNLR010000132.1:0-19567 GCA_045579195.1 Clostridia bacterium
CTCTCTCAGTGTGAATCGTGATGATTCTGCCAAGCGCGCAGCTGTTCTTTCAAAAAAGCGATCTGTTCTTGATATTCTTCTCGAATCACGCGAATATCTTTGCGATGGCGCTCGTTAATCATGGACAGCACCTCTCTCAACTTCTGATTTTCTTGCTGAACCTCGAGGAGCTTTTCAGCTTGATGGTTGAAATTATCGAGCATTCTCAAGTCGGTCTCCAACTTTTCTTTGCAGGGGAACTCGGTCGAGATGCCGCCGATGAGAGCGACGAGAAGGTTCTTGATGGTGGAGTACTTGCAGTCCGCATAGTCGCCCGCCTTGATTCGGTTGATTGTTCCGATGGGCACGGTGCTCATCTCGGACAGTTTGTTGTTGGTCCAGCCGAGGTCCTTTTGGCGCTTGTTGCACCAGCTCATCAAATCCACGAAGGACAAGATCATTAAGTTCGGCACACAATCTTGACCGAGGCGTTCGCATCTAATACACTTATCAAACATCTAGACTCCTAATTATCATATGTGATTTAATTTTTATATTTTGTGATAATGTCTGCGCTCAAGTGATATTCAAATTTCACTTCTGCGTATTGCGCAGTCATCACACTTATGGTAATATTTAGGTGGAAGATGAATTCGTCGATTGTCACACTTTGTAAAAATCTTCCAAATACATAATACAGCAAAAAACGATAAAAATCAACAAAATTCGGGCAAACCCGAGGAGACAGAAAAAATGGAGAAAATCAAAACATTGATTGAACTGCTTGCGCAACAAGTCGGCGAGGCTGCAAAGGCCTGCACAGACGTCGATCTGCTCGACCTTGTTCTCAAGCTACTCCTCAATGCGTGAAGATGGGACGCCCTGGGACTCTCTTTCGTCTATCATGGAGAAGACGAAAGGGGGTGCAGGGAATGAAGATTGCAATCAACGCAGGCCACACGGTGAGCGGGCCAGGAAGTGGGGCCGTATATAAAGGCTTCAACGAGGGCGAGCTTACGAGAGCGGTGGCGAAAGCCTTGACCACGCAACTTCGCGCAAAAGGGCACACGATCGTGAACGCGACGGTGGACAAGGCGAGCTCACAGAATGCCTACTTGCGCGAGGTGTGCAGGATCGCAAACAACAGCGGCGCGGAGCTTGTCATCTCGTTGCACTGTAACGCGTCCGCGACACGCAAAGGGTACGGCGCAGAGTGCTGGACATGGAAAGGCGAAAAAGTCAAGCAGGCCGTCAAGATCTGCGAGAACTTGGCCGCGATGGGCTTTCGGAACCGAGGCATCAAAAACGGCAGCAATTTGTACGTCGTGAGGAACACCTGGGCGACGGCCATCTTGGTGGAGATGTTCTTCCTGGATAATTACACGGATCGCAAGATCTACCTGGAACAAGGTGCCAACAAAATCGCGGCAGCAATCGCTGCTGGCATATAAAAAGAAAAGGACGGGAGCATCCCGTCCTTTTCTATATCGTTTCGTGTGTGTCGTTCAGAGTAAAGGTGGCGCTGTATGTACAGTCAAGCGCTTCAGCTATCGCCGCCAGGTCTTTCTCTGTGAAGTTGTCACGGATCATTTTGTTTGATAGGTTTTGCGCTGACGTACCCAGGCGTCTCGCGAGCTCCGCCTCCGAGATGTTTCCGCGCTTAACAAGAATGATGCGAATTTTTTCGGCTGACCCCATAGGAGAACCTCCTTGCTTTTTTAATATTATAAATTATAAAATTGACAATGTCAACAAAACACACCGAGCAAAGCGCTCCAAAGTGTAACAAGACACGAAACCTTGTTGCACTTGGGGCGCTTTTTTTGTTGCACTTTGCCGTGCGGTTTTTTGATCCCTGAAACAAACCTTGTTGCAGTTGTTACACTTTTCAGGGGTCTTGTTGCACCCCGAAACAGGCTAAAACCCTTGAGAATAAAGGCTTTTGCCTATCTACTGTAACAAGTGCAACAACTGCAACAAAGAATTTAGAAAACGATCAGATGACTATATAAAGTATATATTGATAGCTTTATATGATTAATATATAACCTTTTATAAAAAACGTGTTGCACTTGTTGCAACTGTTGCACCCACCTTTTTGGTGGGCTTTTTTTATGCCTTGAAGATGGGACTTCGTGGGACTTTTTTTCCTCTACAATGAAGACATAAGAGAGGCCTGCAAAGCATTGACAAAGCGGGAGTTGGTGGGTGGTGGGATCAATTTCATAAAAGGAGTGCGTCCTCATGCTGATGAAGCGCTGCCCAAGGTGCGGGAAGATGATGCCGTACGGGCCGACATATTGCGTGGCGTGCAAGCCACTCGCTGCGGCTGAGTTGGCTGTGGTGCAGGAAGAGAACGCACGCAAGAAGGCAAGGATCTACAACAAGAAAAGAGACAGCAAGTACCTGACCTTCTATCGATCGAAGGAGTGGAGAACGCTGAGCCGTTCCTTTTTACAGGCGGCGGGATATAAGTGCCAGGCACATCTGACAACGGACTGCAAGGTCATCGCAACAGAGGTGCACCACGTCGAGCCGATCCAGACACCGAACGGATGGGAACGCCGACTGGACTGGGAAAACCTTGAGGCGGTGTGCACTGCCTGCCACAACGGTCGACACCCTGAGAAGCTGCGAAAGGCGGAGCCTGGTGTGATTGACTTGAAAACAATTCAAAGATAAAACCCGAGGGGTGGTCGAAATTTTGCGAAACCTCTTGTGGGAAAACGGGCACAGGGACCACCGTGTGGAAAAAAGTCCCCAAACGCATCAAAGGAGGCGCGATGATGCCGAAACCTCGAGAGCCGATCGCGCTCATCCAAGCGAAAGGCAAAAAGAACTTGACAAAGAAAGAAATTGAAGAGCGAACAGCCTCGGAAGTGAAACCTTGCACGGACGAGATTGCTGCGCCTTCGTTTTTGACTGCCGCGCAGAAAAAGCTTTTTAACAAATTGGCGGGGCAGCTGGAAAAAATCAAAATCATGGGCGAGACCGATGTGGACGCGTTGGCTCGTTACGTTGTCGCGCAAGGGTTGTACGAGCGGGCGGTGAAAGATTTGAGAGCCGCACAGAAGGCACAGCCGAAAGGTGACGACGCAACGACGGCTTCAATGGCCGAGTGGGTGTCTATGATGGACCAACTTGACAAGCGCCAGGATCGCTACTTCAAGCAAGCACACACGTGCGCGAATGCGCTCGGCTTGACGATCTCATCGCGGTGCAAGTTGGAGGTGCCCGTCAAAGAAGAGGCGCCGAAGGTCAACAAGTTCAGCCGCTTCGGGGTGGTTGAAAAATGACCGACCGAGTGACCGCATACGCCCGCCGCGTCGTGGCTGGTGAGGTGGTCTGCGGTGAACTTCACAAGCTGGCGTGCAAGAGGCACCTGGCGGATCTGAAAAAACAACGGACTGCGAGCTTCCCGTTCTACTGGGATGCAGATGCGGCGCATCGAGTGATTGACTTCGCCGAGACGCTGACCATCGCGGAAGGGGCAGAGCCGAAACCTGTCAAGCTGCTTGACTGTCAGGCGTTCGACATCGGCTGCACCTTTGGGTGGAAGAAAATATCGAATAAGTCGCGACGGTTCCGCCGTCGCTATAAGTCTATCGCGCGACAAAACGGTAAGACGTTCGAGAACGGTATCATGGGCACGTACATCGCGGGCTTCGGTGGGTACCAACACGGAAAGCTGTTCACGGTCGCGACAAAGAAGCGGCAGTCTCGCCTTGCGTGGGAGGAGATGAGCAAATTTGTGCGCATCGATCCAGACCTTGCAGAGCTGTTCAGCGTGAAAGATTATAAATCCTTGATCGTTGCAAACGAGACCGAGTGCACCGTCGAGGCCTTGAGTAAAGAGGCGGGGCTGGACGACGGCTTCCGATCCATCTTCTCATCCATCGACGAGCTGCATCAGCACAAGGACAACAAGGTCTATAAGGCGATATACAACGGAACGAGGTCGCTGCCTGAGACGCTGGTCTCGATGATCACGACCAGGGGCGACAAGTTGAACAGCTTCTGCAAGGAGATGGACGATTACGCCGTCAAGGTCTTGCGAGGCCTGTCAACTGCGGAGGACTTCTTCGTCGACATCTATGCACTTGACACAGACGACGACATCTGGGACGAGGCGAACTGGGTGAAGGCGAATCCCTTCCTCTGCCTTGACGAGGAAAAGATGGAAACGCTCCGACAGGACGCACAGACCGCGCGCGACATGGGTGGCGCGGACTTGCGCGACTTCTTGACAAAGTGCCTCAACATGTGGGTGAAGAACACGGACGACCAGTTCATCGACCCCGATGCATGGAAGGCGTGCGGAAGCGAGCAAACCCTGGCCGACATCGTGGCGGCGGGGCACCGCGAATGCTGGGTGGGCCTCGACCTATCGAGCGGCGGCGACTTGACGACCATCGCGCTCGAGTTCCCTCTTGAGGGCGGACGCTACTACATACACAGCCACAGCTTCATGCCTCGCGGAAGACTGGAGGAGCACATCGAGACCGACCTTGCACCGTACGACGTCTGGGCATCTCAGGGGCTCATCACAGTAACGGGCGGAAGCACGGACTACATGAACGACTACAAATTCATCGTTTCCTACTTGGCAGAGCTCCGCGATCGCTTCGGCCTGACAATTCTCGGCATCGGCATCGACCCGCACAATGCGGCGGGCGTGATGCAAGACCTCGAGGGGTTCGGCTGTCCTGTCGTTACGATCACCCAGAGCGCGCGGAACTTAAACGACGCAACGGTTGCGATTCAGCTGCTGACGAAAAGCGGCGCGCTGGAGTACGACCAGACAGACGAGCTACTGACTTGGTCGATGATCAACGCGGCGCTGACACGAAACAGCTTCGACGAGATCAAAGTCGACAAGAAACCAGGCGCACGCTTCAAGCGCATCGACCCCGTTGACGCGGTCATCGACGCCCACGCGTTGATGTTGATGAGCACGGGAGTGGGTGTTGTTGCCGTTGGCAGCGAGCTTGAGAACTACCTGAACATGATGGGGTGGAAACAATAAAGGAGGCCGACATGGCACTTTTTGAAAGACGAAGAAAAAACAAAAGCGCGAGCACGGGCGAGAATATCACGCTCAGCCAGCTCCTCGACTTCCTTGGAGTTCATAACGTGGAAGGGGCGGCCTTGAGTGAGGCGACCTATTTCGCGTGCTTGAAAGTGCTGAGCGAAAGCATCGGCAAGCTGCCGTTGAAGGTGCAGCAGTACACGCAGGCGCATGGCATCCGCGTGGCACGTGACCACCCGTACTACCAGATGCTCAATGAACGCCCGAACCGCTTCATGACGGCGTCGACGTTCTGGAGTTCGGTGGAAATGTGCAGAAACCATTATGGCAACGCATACGCGTGGATTGACACGCGAAAACCCGAGAAGCCGCAGCTGTGGCTCTTGGATTCGACGAACGTGCAAGTGGTCTATGACAACGCGAGAAAGCTTGCAGACGTTCCCGATGTCTACTATCGCTGTACAACACCGCAGGGCTCGATCACGTTAGGCTCCGAAGAGGTTCTCCACTTCAAGAGCCACAACACGGTGGACGGCTTGGTCGGTGTCAGCGTGCGCGAACAGCTTGCGAGCACCATCCAGGGGAACATCAAGGCCCAGAAGATGGTGAACAAGATGTATGAGAGCGGGATGACCGCAAAGAGCGTACTTCAGTACACGGGCAACCTGAAAGATGCAAACGTTGAGGCGCTCGTGAAAGGCATTGAGGCGTATGCGAAGGGTGAGATGCGCGAGAAAGGTGTGGAGAACATCGTCCCGATCCCGCTCGGCTTCTCATTGACGCCGTTGAACGTCAAGCTCGCGGACAGTCAGTTCATTGAGATCAAGCAGTACAGCGCCTTGCAGATCGCCAGCGCGTTCGGTGTGAAGCCGTACCAAGTGGGCGACTACACAAAGAGTAGCTACGCAAGCGCGGAAGCACAGCAGCTGAGCTTCTTGGTTGACACACTTCTCTTCATCGTGAAGCAGTACGAGGAGGAAATCTCGTACAAGTTGCTAAGCGATGCCGAGGTTGCGGAGGGTTACCACACGAAGTTCAACACGGGCGTGATGCTTCGAGCAGATCAGCAGACGCAGATCAATACCTTGAGCGCTGCGGTCAGCAACTTCTTGATGACTCCGAACGAGGCCCGCGAACGTCTCGACCTTCCGAGCAAAGAAGGCGGCGACAAGCTGTTGGGCAACGGCGCGAGCATCCCCGTGCAACTTGCGGGGGCACAATACACAAAAAATTGAGGAGGAAAACATGGACGAGGAGAAAAAGACGGCGAGAGTGCCAGGCTTGATTGAAAAGGCCGCGAGCTTGTCCGCCCATGAGGTCACAGACGACGACCTCAAGGCGATCAACAAGCACACGCTCAGCCCGCTCACGGCCGAGGAGGTCTTCACGTTTCGCTCTGTTTTATGCGACAACGAAGTGGATCGTCAGTTCGAGCGCTTCAGCTTGAAGGCGTTGCAGGATCTTCAGAAGCTGTTCCTGGGCAAGACCATCATCAAAGACCACAAGCACAGCGCGGACAACCAGGTGGCGCGCATCTATGCGACAGAGCTGGAACAGGGAACCAAGACGACGGCGTCTGGTGAGCCTTACACGCGCTTGATCGCGAAGTGTTACATGGTGCGAACGGCGAGCAATGCGGACTTGATTGCAGAAATTAAAGGCGGCATCAAAAAAGAGGGCAGCGTCGGCTGTTCTGTTTCGAGCAGCATCTGCTCGATCTGCGGAACGGACAACGCGAAGAGCTATTGCCGACACTGGCCTGGAAAAAGTTACGAAAAAGCAGGCGGCGCGCAGGTGTGCACGTTCACGTTGAACGGCGCGAAGGACGCCTACGAGTTCAGCCTCGTGGCCGTCCCCGCACAGCGCGCTGCTGGTGTCAGCAAGAGTTACACGGGCGAAACCGTGTTCGCTGAGACTGAAGAGGTCGAAGAAAATGAGACCGACAACGCCGAAAAGGCGACGGAGCTTTCACTGCGTGCAAGACTTAAAGCTGCGAAAGCGAAAATATTTTAATTTTTTTAGGAGGATCACACGATGAACAAGAAAATGAGAGAACTCCAGGCAAAAATCCTGGAAAAAACCAAAGCCGCGCAGGAGCTCACTGACGGCGAGAACAAAGACATCGAGAAGGCGGTCGCTCTGCTTGACGAGGTCGATGTGATGCAGAAGGAACTTGAAGTCGAGGCAAGATTGGAAAATGCAAAGAAGTCACAGCTTCCTGAAGAGGCTGAGCCTGTTGCAGTTGCAAAGGCCGACGGATACACGGCAATCACGAAGCTCTTGACGAATAAGCGCATGACCGAAGCGGAGAAGGCGCTCCTCTCGGGAGATAACGCAGAAGCAGGCGAGAACTACCTCATCCCTGAAGACGTAAAGACGAGCATCAACGAGTTGCGCCGCAGCTATGTGAGTGCGAAGAGCTTGGTCACTGTTGAAACGACGAGCGCTCTCTCTGGTTCTGTAAACTACGAGGCAGGCTCGCCCGCTGGTTTGACTTCGTTCGAGGATGGCGACGAGATCGCTGAAGAGACTGGCGTGCGTTTTGCATTGAAGTCCTTCAAAATCACGTGGAAGGGTAAACTCATCCCCATCTCTCGCATCTTGTTGGGGACTGAAAAGGGCGGCTTGATGAGCTACCTCGACCGCTGGTTCGTTAAAAACGCAATCTTGACCGAGAACGAAGACATCTTCAACACCTTGAAGGAAGGCTACAACGGCGGAACTCCGAAGGCAATCTCAGGCTGGAAAGCGTTGAAGAAGTCCATTAACGTTGATCTTGATCCTGCTTGCAAGAACTCTGGCGTCATCATCACCAACCAGTCTGGCTTCGCGGTACTCGACGAAGAAGAAGATGCAGACGGACGTCCGATCCTTCAGTCGAATCCTATCAACCCGACGGAGAAGCGCTTCCAGGGCTTGACGGTTCATGTGTTCCCCGACTCGCACCTTCCGAACATCGACGGCACGCACTTCCCGATCATTTACGGAGACGTCAAATCGGGCGCGACTTTCGTCGAGAACACGGGCTTGAAGATCGAAGTCTCTGAGCACTTCCTTTTCAACAAGAACCAGAACTGCATGCGCGTCATCGAAGGCTTCGATGTTATGAGCACCGACACGGGCGCTTATATTTACGGAAGTTTCGCTGCAACTGTTAAGGCTTAACCGATAGAAGGAGGTGGCTGACGTGGTAAAGATCGAAGACGCCCTTGCATACTTGGGCATTGACTACGCGGACGACGTCGTCACCGCAAACGTGACCAGAGCGCTGGCCACTGCTGAAAAGCTCCTCCACGGCGCCGTGGGGGAAGATCTGGAGAAATATCTCCCGAACGACCCCCGCGCTGCCGAATTGGTGCTCGTCTATCTTGACGACCTCTACAGTGACAGAGGAGTCATCAGCGCAAAAACAAGCAACGCAACGCGCAGGCTCATCGCAGATATGGAGCTCCAGCTTCGGCTGGAACTCCGCCAAGCGAAGGAGGCGAGTGAGGCATGAGATACGACAAACCCATCACGGTCCAGGTGCAAGACGCCGAGACTGAGCAGTGGACGGATGCGCTAAATTTGCACGCGCGTGTGAATAAGACGGGCGGCGGCCAAGCGTCAAGCGCTGGCGCCGACCAGTATCGTGCGAGCTTGACGTTCGAGCTTCGCTACGTGCGCGCACTTGAAGACATCGCGTTCAGCCCTCAGCCGTTTCGCGTCATCTATCGCGGGCGAGCGTTCAAGGTCGTGGACTATGACGATTACATGGAGCAGCATCGCACTGTCAAACTGGTGGGTGAGCTTTATGTCTAACAATTTGAGACCTGAGCAACTCGGCGAGGCAATCGCGGAGACGCTGGGGCTTTACAGAGAAGAAGTCAACGAGAAACTGACAACGGTTGGACGCAAGCACATGAAGATGTTGGTCTCAAAAACGCGCGAAACAGCACCAAAGGGCAAGAGAAAGGGCCAAAACTTTGCGAGCTCGATCACTTCCACGGAAAAGAGCGACAGTCGCATCACGAGCAGCAGATTCATCTGGCATGTCAAGGCGCCGAACCACCGTCTGACGCACTTGCTTGTGCATGGTCATGCGACAAAGAACGGCGGACGAACAAAAGCAGACCCGTTCCTTCAGAACGCACTGGACGAAGTGCTTCCCGAGTACGAGAAAGCGGTCGAGGAGGCTGTGAAACATGGTTGAAAAAATACTAAACGCCGCAGGGCTTAGGTTCCGCAAGTCGCGCTTCCCGTCACCGCCTGCTGGCACTTACGCCGTCTACACCGACGACGTGAGCACGGACGGACCTGATGGCTTGAACCGCATCCTGATCCACGAC
This sequence comes from Clostridia bacterium, assembly GCA_045579195.1. GTDB lineage: Bacteria > Bacillota > Clostridia > Christensenellales > CAMQZB01 > JAZNLR01. The sequence continues at coordinate 9,337 of JAZNLR010000132.1, forward strand.
TACACCGTGGAGCTTTACGAGCCAAAGCCTGACGATGAGGCGGAGGCTGCGATCGAGGCAGCGCTTGACGATGCGGGAGTGCGTTGGACAAAACAAGACCGCTTTTGGTTGCAAGACGATCAGCGGTATCAAGTAATTTATGAATTTACACACCGCACGAAGCGGTAAAGGAGAAGAAAGACATGGCAAAACGTGACACCAACACGATCACGCTTGGCTCTGGCAAGATCTATGTCCAGGCCTATGCGGACACGATGCCGACCGTCGACACTCTCTGCGTTGAGGACAACCTTCTTGGCTACATCAAGGGCGGAGCTGCTCTCGAGTACACCGAGGAGACCTACGAAGAGAAGGACGACCTTGGCATCGTCTCCAAAATCATCACGACCTCGGAGGAGGCGATCCTCAAGTGTGGGCTTCTCACTTGGAACGGCGAAACACTTCAAAAGCTTGTTGACCGTTGCACTGTGACCGAGGAGAGCGGAAAGCGCACGACAAAGATTGGCGGCGCAGGAAACGCACAGGGCGGGTACTACGCAATCTGCTTCATGCACGAAGACAAGACTGACGGAAACCTTTGGATTGTAATCAAAGGCCGCAACACCGCAGGCTTCTCTTTGACCTTTGGAGTGGACGCGGGCACTGTTATCGAGCCCGAGTTCAAGGCCATGCCTCACGACGAGGATGGAACGCTCATTGAACTCATCGAAGAGATCCCCGCTACGTAACCATGACGGCGGGAGACGAGAGCCTCCCGCCTTTTTATGAAAAGGAGACATTTGCATGAACAAAACACTCGACTTTAACGCGTACCAGCGCCCGACGCTGGACCTCACAATGAAAGACAAAGAGCGCACGGTGATCCGTGTAACCTTGCCGAAGACCGCCGTCATCAAGAAGATGCAGGAGGGCTTGAACAACTTGCAGAACGTCATCAAAGAGGAAACCTCCGACAGCATGCACGCGCTGTTCGCCCTTGCCGCTGAGTTGATGAGCGCAAACATCGACCAGGTTGCTGTCACGGCGGAAGACATTCGTGGCAAGTACAAGATGGACTTGGAGGACCTTTTGGTGTTCTTCCAGGCATACCTTGACTTCGTTCGCGACGTACAGAACGCAAAAAACTGAAGCTCCCGTTCTATCCCACACAGGATAGAGCGGGAAGCCACCAGTACAACACAAGCACGTGGGAGTACAACCTCATCAGTGAATACACAGGGCTGAACTTCCACGAGATCGGAGAGCTTGACTATATAACCTATTTAATATGGCGCAGGGACGCCTTCATCACGCGCTTGAATCGAACGGAAGAGGGGCAGAAGTACCTCGACAACGCGTGGCGCATGGAGCAGACAACACCTGACAGGCAAGCACTCCGCAAGAAATTGAGAAAAGGGGGAGCCGAGAATGGCGTCAAACGTAATTAAAGGACTGACCGTTGAGATCGGGGGCGACACCACAAAGCTGGGCAAAGCTCTGGAAGACGTCAACAAGAAGTCCCGAGACATATCGAGCGAGCTTGGTGACATCAATCGCCTGCTTAAGCTCGACCCCTCAAACACGGAGTTGCTTTCACAGAAGCAGAAGGTGCTGGCCGATGCGGTTGCGAACACGGGCAAGAAGCTCGATGCGCTGAAAGAAGCGGAGAAACAAGTTCAGGAGCAGTTCAAGAAGGGCGAAGTCTCCGAAGCTCAGGTCCGCGCACTACAGCGTGAAATTATCGCGACTGAGAAGAAGATGGAAAGCTACCAGCGCGCCACGAAAGAGACGAACGAAGCACTCGCGAAACATGGCGAAGCATCCAAGGAAGCGGAAGAAGGCGCTGGAAACCTTGGCGGCACACTGGCTTCTGTTGCCAAAGTGGGCTTCACCGCGGTCGCCACTGCTGCCACGGCTGCCGTCACGGCACTTGTTGCGTGTGCGGAAAACACGAGAGAGTACCGCACCGAGATGGGTAAGCTGGAGACAGCCTTCACAACGGCGGGGCACAGCTCTGAGGCGGCCCTTGAAACCTACCAAGCACTGCAAGGCGTTCTCGGGGAAACCGAGCAGGCAGTTGAGGCGGCGTCGCATCTCGCCCAGCTCGTCGAAGCAGGTGGAGACCTCACGGCTTGGACGGACATTGCCACAGGTGTGTTCGCGACCTTTGGTGCAAGCTTGCCGATCGAATCTCTCACAGAGGCGGCAAATGAGACCGCAAAGACTGGACAGCTCACGGGCGCCCTTGCTGATGCGCTCAACTGGGCGGGCGTAAATGAGGAGGATTTCCAGCTCAAACTCGATGCGTGCACGACCGAGCAGGAGCGGCAGAAGCTCATTACAGACCAGCTGTCCGAGTCTTACATGGGCGCAGCTGAGGCCTACAAAACGACGAACGCGGAGGTCATCCGCGCGAACCAAGCGAACGAGAGCTTGACGGCTTCCATGGCCGAGATTGGTGGGGCAGTTGAGCCTATCTTGACCGACTTCAAAATGCTTGGGGCGTCGATCCTTTCGGAGTTCGTGCCGAGCATCACGGCGCTGGCGGACGCTTTTCGGAGCGTATTGAACGGCGACGAGGGTGGCGTGGACGCCATTGGCGAAGCGCTTGCGAACATTCTCACGCAACTGTTGCAGAAGGTCACCGACCTGGTTCCGACCTTGGTACAAGTCGCGATGTCTCTTCTCACGCAGCTGACGACCACGTTGCTGTCTATGCTGCCTCAGCTGACGACGACGCTCATCACCATCATCACAACCATCATCGATGGACTGGTGACAGCGATCCCTCTCATCGTTCAAACGGTGGGAACCGTAATTCCTCAACTGGTGCTGGCTTTGATTGAAGGCATCCCTGCTCTGCTTGACGGCGCGCTTCAGTTGCTTATGGCGATCGTGGACGCGGTGCCACTGCTCATCGAACAGCTTGCCCCGCAAGTTCCCGTCGTTGTTGAGGCAATCATCAACGGGCTGATCACGATGATCCCCGCGTTGCTTGAAGGCGCGCTCCAGCTGCTGATGGCGATCGTTGACGCTGTTCCTCGCCTCATCCAGGCGTTGGCGCCCCAGATCCCGAGCATTGTGAAGACCATCATCAAGGGCCTGATCACGATGCTTCCGCAACTGCTTGACGGTGCGCTCGAGCTGCTCTATGCAATCGTGGACGCGGTGCCTCTGCTCATCGAGACGCTCATTCCGCAGATTCCAAGCATCGTCGAGTCAGTTATCGAGGTACTGATTGACATGAATCCCGAGCTCATTCAGGCGTCGTTTCAGCTGTTCCTGGGCTTGGTGCAAGGACTCTTGAAGGCAATTCCTGGGCTTGTCAAGGCGCTGCCTCAAATCTGGACAGCCATCTGGGGTGTGCTTAAGGAACTCCCAAACAAGATGCTGAGCATCGGCGGCGACCTCGTTCGTGGACTGTGGACTGGCATCAACGACATGGTCGGCTGGGTGACCGACAAGATCAGCGGCTTCTCGGACAGCGTTCTTGACGGCATCAAGAGCTTCTTCGGAGTGCATAGTCCCTCGACCGAGACCGAGTGGATGGGGCAGATGCTCGCCGAAGGTCTTGCGAAAGGGATCGCAGAGAATGCAAGCAAACCGCTCGATGAGATGAGTGGGCTTGCAGATGACTTGTTGGCACAAGAGACGTCGCTCAACGGCTTGACGCTTGACCGTCGCATCAACACAACCTTTGGGGCTGAGACCGCGGTGGCTGATCAAGGCAGTGGACTGCTTGGCAAACTTGACAACATCCTCAAAGCGATTGAGAAAGGACAGATCTTGACGATTGACGGCAACGCGCTGGTGGGGTCGACCTATAACGCATATGACAACAAACTCGGCCAGCGTCGTGCACTGGTCGCAAGGGGGGCACTGTAATGCTGAAACGTGGACTCATCATTGGAGAATACGACACCGTCATCGCTGGGAAGTGGCTGCTCACGAAGTTGACACAGACAAACCCCGAACAGGTGACAAACTACGTGAACGTGCCAGGCAGAGCACAAGGTCCACTGGACCTGAGCACTTCCTTGACCGATGGAGAGCCAGTCTATGGCAACCGCAAGGTGGTTGCAACTTTTGAGAGTTCGGAAGGAAACCGCCGTCAGCGCGAGCATCGCATCGATGTCATGGTCAACACCCTCGACGGGTACATCAAGAACATCATCTTGCCAGATGACCGCGATCACTATCTTGTAGGACGCGTGAGCGTGGCAAAAGTATACAACGACTTAGCACACGCCTCTGTCCAGGTGACTGCAACTTGCGAGCCTTGGCGCTATAACATTGACGAAACCGTGATTGTCTTGGAGCGCACCACACAACCGAAGAGTGTCACTTTGCCCAACCAGGGGCGATTGACGGTCGTGCCACAATTGACAGTCGACTGGGGGTCGGTGTCGCTAACCGTTGACGGTGAGACGGTGACCTTGAACAAAGGGAAGCACGTCTTGCTCGCGTTGGCGCTTCATCCAGGCGGAAAAGAGATCACGTACAGCGGCAACGGTCAATTGGTGGCAAGATATAGGGAGGCGATGCTGTGATACAGATTTATGCAGACGGGCATCTTGTATATGACAGCCGACTTCCCGAGTATGAACTGCTGAGCTTGACCGCAGAGCTAGGCTTGAACAAAGGCGGCGCGGCGTTCATCACGATGCCTCCAGGACACCCGTCCTACAATGCATTCATGAACTACCGCACGCTGGTGAGCATCTACCAGGACGGCGTTCTGGAGTTTAGAGGGCGCGCACTTTACCCCGCGGACGACTTTTACAAGCAGCGCACGATCACCTGCGAGGGTGAGAGGTGCTTCTTCAGGGACGCGGTCATGCGTGCATACGCCTACCAGGACACGCCTGCGAACATCTTCACGAACGTGCTCAACCAGTACAACAGCCAAGTGGAAGACTTCAAGAAGTTCGTGATCGGCGACATCACGGTCGCGGACCCGAACGGCGTCATCACCCTGGAAACGGACACGGCGGAGCAAGTTTCCGAAACGCTTGACAGATTGATCGAGCGCTGTGGAGGCTTCCTCATCTTCACGACGAACGATGCGGGGCTTCGTGTGGTCAATTGGCTCGCAAGGATAGAACGACGGAACAGTCAGGTGATTGAGTTCGGAGAGAACCTTTTGGACTTCTCACACACGGACGAGAACACGGACCTTGCGACGGTCATCATTCCGTATGGTGGGAAGCTGGGAGATTCTGAGGAGCGTGTCACGATCGAGAGCGTGAACGATGGGAAAGATTACATCCAAGACACGGCCGCCGTGTTACTGAGAGGCAGGATCGCGAAGGCGGTCTACTGGGACGACATCCTCGACCCGATGAGTCTCTTGAACATGGCGCAACAATACCTCGCAACGTCGCGCCTCATCGTGACGACGTTGGAGCTGACAGCTGTCGACTTGGCCGCGCTTGACAAAAGCATCGACACCTTCCGACCTGGCGACGTCATTCACGTGCGGAGCAGACCGCACAACGTTGATGACGACTATCAGCTGACGGATCTTTCCATCGACTTTTTGAACCCTGCGGGAAGCCGCGTTGTGCTCGGGAAGAGCATCACGACGTTGACGGGCTCGACAGCGATCCGAGGAGAGAAAGGAGAGCAGGGCGCCCAAGGAATCCAGGGGATCCAAGGGGAACAAGGGCCGAAGGGAGATCAAGGAGAACAGGGACCGAAAGGAGACCCAGGGGAAGCAGGGCCACAAGGGGAGAAAGGCGCGCAAGGCGTTGGAATCGCAAGTGTGACGCTTGTGCCTATAGAATAAGGAGAAGAGAACAACATGGGAATCTGGGAAATACTCATCGCCGTGGGAGTTCCGACGGCAATCGTCTCGGGCGTCATAGGCTTCTTCATCCGCCGCTTCGAGATGAAACTGAAAGAAGAAGAGTTGGTGAGAAAGAGACATGAGAAGGAGCGACGAGAATTCGAGCTCTTTGAGGTTCAGACGCTTCTTGCAACGGCGAAACTGTGCGAAGCCAACGCAATTGCCTTGCAGAAAGGTAAATGCAACGGAGAAACGCATGCGGCGCTTGAAACCCTTCAACAAGTCAAGAAAAAACAAAAAGACTTCTTGATCAATAAAGGGGTCGACTTCATTTTCAAGGAGGAATAAAGGACATGAACATCAACGTGCGCGTGACGAAAGGCGTTGCGCAAGTCCAAGGCTCTCCCGTTTACGTCTGCGGAAGACGAGGGGACACCGTCACCTTCACGCTTGACGCCGAATGGGACATGGCAAGCGCGAAGAAAGCAAGGTTCAGCTGGGACCTTGAGGGGGTTCGGCAGTACACCGACGTCGAAGTCTATGGCGGAGTGGCCGAGATCCCGCCGTTGTTAGACATCCGAGCCTTTTATGTGGGCTTGTATGCGGGAGACATCAAGACCTCATCGGACGCAAAGGTCCGCTGCTTGTGGTCTGCTCTCTGTGGGCACGGCACGCAGGTGGTCAAAGGGGACAAAGGCGAGCCTGGGGAGGCGGGGGCTCACGTCGTTGGCGTGACCATCACACAGCTCTGAAGAATAAGGAGATAAGAACATGGCAGACAAAACATATAACTTAAAATTTACGCTGACCAACGGAGAAGAGCTTGACGCAGGCAACCTTGTCGTGCCACAGGGCGAAAAAGGAGAGAAGGGGGACAAGGGCGACAAAGGCGACGACGGTGCGCCTGGCGCTCAAGGAGTGAGCGTCGTCGGTGCCACGTTGACTTTGGTCGGATAACAGGAGGACACAAAAATGGCAATTTATAAAATGGAGATCCAGCTGTCGGATGGCAACGTCATCAACGCGGGCACGTTTGAAGTGAAAGATGGAGGAAAACCACGGCAGAAAAGCGTGACGCTCACGGTGGGGGGTTGGGCGAAATCATCTGCCCCCGAGGGTTATAAATACGTAATTGAAGACGCTGACATCTCCGCGGACTCGATCGTCGACTTCATTCAAGATAACAGCAGTGCGGAAGCTTGGGCAGGAATTGGTGCGTACCCGATGACGGTCAGCACGAACGGGTCCGTGGCTTTGTATGCTGAAAATAAACCCGTGGTAAATATTAAAGGTTATTACAGCATCATGGCCGCGGACATCTCAATCAGCGAGCCTACGTACGAGGAGCGTGTTGCTGCGGCGTACCCTGACTATACCATCCTGCATGGAACATTGAACACGCCAGCGGGGTCGCCGATCGAGCTGGAGATTACAAGCGGAACAATCGCGGCTGGGAAGAAAGCAATCCTTATTGACAGCGTAGTGATCGACGTTTCAGATCCTATTTTAAGCAATGTTTTTGTGGGGTCAGGCAATGGGGGCTATTTTACAGCGAACGAATATCCTGACGAATATCCGACAGTGACTCCCGCGATCACAGCGAACACAACCTTGCTTTTGTGGGATGGTTCGAAGCTTTCTTCCAAAGAAAACGAGGAGGTGTAACCTATGGCATATGGTAGATGTGGCGTAGGCGGCAGCGGCGGTGGCACCGCTGTCGGTGAGGTAACACTGAGCGACAAGAGCGGTAACGCAAAATATCTGCGTTGCGATGGTTCGGAAGTTTCCAGCGGAGCGGCTGGGTACGATACGCTGATCGGAATCCTTCAAGGGATCAGCGGCGACTGGCAGCAGAGCACATACACGACTGGAGACTACTCGCGACTTCTGGCTTACGGGGACGGGAAGTACGTCGCGATCGTAGGTCAAAGCACCTATAAGGTTGCAATCTCGACGGACGGCGCGACCTGGACTTTGCATGGAGTGGCAGGCATAACATACCCGCCGTACGCTCTCACATATGGTGGCGGTTTGTGGGTGCTTGTTTGTGGGTACAAAGAGATCTTGACCTCGCCCGATGGCATCAACTGGACCAAAGTCGTGAGTCGCCCGAGCTCGGGCTATTACACCCTCGTCGACGTGACGTATGGCGGCGGGACCTTTGTGGCTATCGGCAATAGTGTCGTTGACCACCTCGGCGCAGCTCCCGCCCTCTACTCCAAAGACGGAGTCACGTGGACAGAGAAAACAACATCAACGAGCGGAGGGCTGAACGGTGTGACGTATGGTGGCGGGCAGTTCGTCATCACAGGGGCCTCGGGGTACATCGCAACATCACCCGACGGTGTGACTTGGACAAAACGCACGGCGCCTTCAAGCCAGACCTTGTACAAAGTAGCATATGGAAACGGCGTGTTCGTTACGTGCGACGGGGCATACTATCCTGTTACCTCGCCCGACGGCATTACGTGGACAAAGCACGGAAAAGCGCCGAGCGCCAACACCACGATGAGTCCTCTCGTTTATGGCAACGGTTTATTTCATACGTTCTATAGCGACAGCAATGCAAACCGTTGCGTGGCGGTGTCGGAGGACGGCGCGGCCTGGGAGTTGGAATTGACGTTGCCAAACGCACAGGCGCCCGCGGCTTTCGCGTATGGTCACGCGGGGTGGATCTGCTTAATATCCAGCACGAGCGTCCCATACTACGTGAAGAAGGACAAGCTGATCTTGCCGAGATATGCGATCCCCGCGTACATCAAGATCGAATAATAAAAAAGGAGACACGGATATGAAAGTTTTAACAGACAAGAACGGCATCATCCTCGCCATCGGCACTGACACCACTCCCATGACGGAAGAGCCTGGTGTGGTGTGGCTTGATGGCGCAGGCTTTGCAATCTTCGGCCAGATCCTCTACGGGGTTGATAGCGTTCCCGAGGGCGTTGCTCCAAACATCTACACCTACGACGGCGAAACCTTTGCACCGTACATTTCGGAGATCGAACGCATCAAGCAGGAAGCGATCGACGAGTACACGCTCGAACTCATTGAAGGAGGGCTTCTGTAATGAGAACCATCGTTGAAAGTTTAAAAAGGTTATATCAGGCTGGGCGCTTGACAGAAGAGCAGATTCGAGAGCGTGAAGAGCGCGGAACGATCACCCCTGAGGAGCGCGACTACATACTCGCATAAATAATAGGAGGATAAAACTATGAAAAAGATTGACTGGAAGGCGAAGCTGACCTCGCGCAAGTTCTGGCTCGCAATCGCTGGTGCGGTTGCTGGTTTGGTTGTCGCTTTTAATGGTTCGGCTGAAACAGCTGAGACGATCAGCGGCTGCGTGATGACTTTGGCCTCTGTTGTTGCCTACATCGTGGGCGAAGGGTTGACCGACGCGGCAGCTGTATCACAAAACAAAGACACAACCAAAGAAGAGTGAGTGTTCATGCAAAAAGACGGGCAAGACCTTTGGGTCTTGTCCGCCTTTTCCTTGTTTTATAGGCTTTTGTTGGTATGTACATGGTGTGCTGTCGGATGAGCTCACGTACCCCTTGCACATTATGTTGCGGTACGACATCGAGCGCGCGCTGATGGCAGGCGAGCTGGACGTCGACGGCGTGGAGGCAAAGTGGAACGAGCTTGTCAAGGAGTACTTTGGGATCGAAGTTCCCTGCGTTTCCAAGGGCGTTCTGCAAGATGTGCATTGGGCAGGCGGAAGCATTGGATATTTCCCGACTTACGCCCTCGGCAGTGCGTACGCCGCGCAAATTTACGCCGCAATGCAGAAGGACTTTGACGTTGAAGAAAGCCTCAAAGAGGGAACAACCGCACGCATCAACGAGTGGCTCAAAGAAAAGATCCACAAGTTCGGCTCTTCCATGCCCCCGAAGGACATCCTGAAGAACGCAACGGGCGAGGATTTCAACCCGCAGTACTACGTGACGTACTTAAAAGAAAAGTACGGCAAGCAGTATGGCGTGGAAGCGTAAACTGAAAGTAAAAAGCCAAAAAGCGTCACGAAAAAGTGACGCTTTTTGATTTTATGTTAAAAAAATGTTGATAACTCTTGCAAAAAAAAAACGGTGTATGATACTTACAAGAGAAATTCCATTTTATGGAAATATAATCACAAAAGGAGAAAAAGTATGTCGAGAGTTCAATTAACAAAAAAAGAGGCCATAGAAAAAATTGATGAGATTCTTGAAAATCAGTTAACTTTATGTGTATATGAGACATATAACGAGCTGATGGCGATCGTGAAAGAAAATGCCGATGCAGGAAGAAAAAAAGTAAAAGGAACGCTTATTGTAGGATTTAATCCGAGATTTCCAACCTACGGAGATATCTATTTCGATATTGACAAAGGCGAGATTGTCAATCTGTGGCAGTCGACTTTGGGTGGCAAAAGAGCAAGATTAAGGCAAATTGAAAAATTTACTTCAAAATATGACCTTTTCTGTT
>JAZNLR010000133.1:0-2440 GCA_045579195.1 Clostridia bacterium
ATTGCTGTTAATGACGCTGCTGGCTTCGCTGAGCTCGCAGAGCAGGCTAAGAAGGCAATCAACGCGTAATCAATTTGAAAAATGCAGCCTTCTCAAGTTTGAGGGGCTGTTTTTCTTTCTTGGAGAATCCCGGCATGCACATTGTTTCCGTTGGAAATGAAAAAATCAAATTCGTTGCTTCCTTAAAGCAAAAGAAGTTCCGTCAACAGTTTGGCCTTTTCGTTTTAGAAGGAGAAAAACTTGTTTCGGAGGCCATTTCTTGCGCGATTGAGGTTGTTCAGCTCTTTGTTTTGGAAGAGAAGGCAGAGTCTTTTTCCGAGATTCTTAAAAGATGCGATTGTGAACGGTTTTTTGTTTCCAAACCCTGTATGGAAAAAATGAGTGAAACCGAAACACCGCAAGGTATCCTTGCGGTTGTGAAGAAGCCTGAAAGAAGCGTGACACTTGGGAAAAGGGTTCTTCTTTTAGAGAACATACAAGATCCTGCAAATGTCGGTGCTCTTTTGAGAACTGCGGTTGCAACGGGTTTTGATAGCGCTGTTTTGGTTTCGTGTTGTGACCCATTCTCCGCAAAGGCTATCAGAAGCAGTATGTCGGGTATTTTTCGTGTTTCAATCATTGAAACGGACTTTGATGGCGCTTTTGAGCTTCTCAAAGATCACATGGTTCTGTGTGGTGATATGGGAGGGGAAAACGTTTTTGAAATTTCAGTTGCAACGCCTCTTGCTGTTGCGGTTGGGAATGAAGGAAATGGTGTAAGTGAGGCTTTGAAGGCGAGAGCAAATCGTGTTGTTTCTATTCCGATGGAAGAAGGAATGGAATCTTTAAATGTGGCTGTTGCCGGAAGTCTCTTAATGTATCAAATGAGTCGATTTAAATAACAAATTGAGAGGATAAAATATGTCTGGACATAGCAAATGGGCGAATATTAAACATAAAAAAGGAAAGAGTGACGCTGCGAGAGGTGCGATTTTCACGAAGATTGGCCGTGAAATTGCGGTTGCTGTTAAGGCGGGCGGTGCAGATCCTGCATCGAACTCCAGATTGCGCGATGTAATTGCAAAGGCAAAAGCGTCCAATATGCCGAATGATAACATTACCAGAAGCATTAAAAAGGCTTCCGGAGAGTTGAGCAGCGTAAACTATGAAGAAATGATTTATGAGGGATACGGTACAAGTGGCGTAGCTGTGATTGTTGAGGCTTTGACCGATAACAAGAACCGTACTGCAGGAGATGTTCGTCACTGCTTCGATAAGTACGGCGGATCCATGGGAATGACCGGTTGCGTTTCTTTTATGTTTGATCGCAAGGGTGTTTTTGTGATCGAAAAAGATGGAAAGGTTGATTTTGATACTTTAATGGACTATGCAATTGAAGCTGGTGCAGATGATGTCACCGATGAGGAAGATGTCTTTGAGATTCTGACTGCTCCTGAAAGCTATTCTGAAGTTCGCGACTATCTTGAAGAGAAAGGTGTAATTTTCCTGTCTTCTGGAATTGAAAGAATTCCGCAGAACACAGTTGAGCTTCCCGAAGATAAGATTGAGACATTCCAAAAGATGGTCGAAAAGCTTGAAGAGCTTGATGATGTTCAAAACATTTATCACAACGCATCTAATGCAGACGAAGAAGAGGACGAAGACTAATTGGAGGATCGCATGTTGATCAATGAGCTTTGCCTAAGGGCAAAAAAGGCATCAGCTAAACTTTCTGTTTTGCCGACGGAAGAAAAAAATCGGATGTTACAGGTGATTGCCGATGCGCTTATTGCACATAAGGCAGCGATTCTTTGTGCAAACGATCTTGACGTGCGTCAGGCAGAGGCGCTTGGAAAGCCTGCTCAGTTTATTGATCGATTGAAACTTACGGACGCTCGAATAGACGGGATGGCGGATGGAATTTTGAAGTTGATTTCTCTTCCTGATCCTGTGGGTCGCATCCTTGATTCTTGGGAAAATTATATTGGTCTTCAGATCGAAAAGGTATCCGTTCCGTTTGGAGTAATTGGAATCATTTATGAAGCACGTCCAAATGTGACTGCGGATTCGGTTGGTCTTTGCATTAAAAGTGGGAATGCAACCGTTTTGCGTGGAAGTAAAGATGCGCTCAATTCCAATCTTGCAATTGTAAAAGTGATGAAAGATGCACTTTCCGACGCAGGCTTTGACGCTGAATGCATTCAAATTATCCCTGATGTCACAAGAGAAGGGGCTGACAGAATGATGAAGCTGAATGGAATCATTGATGTTTTGATTCCGAGAGGTGGAGCAGGGCTCATTTCCTCTGTTGTGAAGAACGCAACAATTCCCGTCATAGAAACGGGAACAGGGAATTGTCATATCTATCTTGAGAAGTCCGGTAACCTTGAAATTGCAAAGGAAATCCTTTTGAATGCAAAGCTTTCCAGACCGTCGGTTTGTAATGCTGCAGAAAGTCTTG
>JAZNLR010000134.1:0-2541 GCA_045579195.1 Clostridia bacterium
CGGAGCATAACTTTGAGTACTACACGGCGGATAAGTACTACGACGTAAATATGATCCACATGCCGTACTTAGAGTTTGCCGAAACGTTGGGCCTTGCTAGAACGACTTACGGAAAAGAATTCCTTGTCTATGGTGACATGAGAAAAGCGCCTATCGTCAGCCGCGACACCGTGACCTATCCTTACGTCAGCGATCGTATTGTTGACCTCGTTCAGGCAAGTAAAGGAACGTTGACGGTTGAGCGCGTTGTAAGTTCTGCATTTGAACACAACGGAAAGATCGCAATCTTCTTCTCGAATATTGCAGAGGAAGATATGACGGTGGACTTCATTTTGGAGGCCGCACGGATGTACGGCGTGGACAGCGGTGAGGTGAAACTTTATAACACCGAAACCGGAACTTACACAAAATTGGCAGACATCAAACGGGGAACTGCAAAATGTTCGTTGGAGCTTCCTTCAAGAGAAGTTGTTATGCTTGTGATCGAAAAGCAGTGAAAGGAGAATGAAATCAATGAAAAAAATCATTTGCTGTATTCTTTGCTTTGTGATGCTTTTAAATGTATGCTTGTTTGCCGGCTGCGGCGGTACGGATTCAAAGTACACAACATACGATAAGTACGACAATCCGTTGGCAAACACCAAGGTGGGAGGAAGCAAAAAACTCTCTATCAGCGAAGATAAGAAGTTGCTCACTTTGGAAAATGAGAACGTTCGCATTGTCTTTCACAAAATCAACGGATCCATTGCGGAATACGTCAACAAGGAAACCAAACAGTATCTTGTGAAAGATGCTCCCGCAGGCACTCCGTTTACTGCGAATTATTTTACGAGAGAGATAAATAGCGGTGCTTTTGCTTGGAAGATTTCTCAAGATACAGCGGACCTAAAAGAATATGAATTTTCTTGGGTCGTTCGTGGGCAGACGAAAGTAATCGCACACGCGCGCCTCAAAAAAGGTGATGACACGGTCAGATTCGATGTCAAAATCCAAAACAATGATCCGGTGGATTACATCACCTCGGTGGAATATCCGGTGTTTAACGGAATCTCAACGCTCTATGATGACGGTTCGCGTGATCAGTTTGTTTCGCCGGTCGCAACAGGTTTTCTGTTCTATAATCCGGCAACGAGTTTGAATCACGAAGAATACGATTTTCACGGAATCACAAAGTTGAAGGGAATCTATCCCGCAGGCTTTGAGTACCCCATGCAGTTCATGGCGTATATCACGGAAAATATCGGCGGTTTTTACATCGCAACCACAGACGGAGGTTGCACTGTCAAGAGCTTCACATTTACGGGAGTCGGCGGAAATAAGCTTCGTGCAAGCGTTCATCACTTTGTTGATGACACCGCTGAAAAAGACGTAACGTTTGATTATGAAGTCGTGACTTCCAATCTGACGAAGGGATATTGGCAGGAAGCAGGCGACCGTTACTTCGAATTTGCAAAAGAGCAAGAGTGGATGCAAAAAGGTCGCACGGAAGACCGTGATGACATCAACAAAGAGCTCTATGAAGAAACTGTTCTCTGCAACTTTGGTATTCTCGGCGGAGAAAAAGAAACCATTGAGAAGGGCAGAAAAGAGATTTACGACCTTTACAGCGAAACCATCAGCGGAAAAATGCTGAATATTTACCATTGTAATTGGTTTAACTTAAAGGCACAATACACGTTCCAAACGGATATGGAATCGTATTTTCCTGCGCTCGTGGATGAATCCTTCTTGCAGTATATCAAAGATCAGGGCGACCTCGTTCAGTTCTTTGAGTTTAACACCATCTTCAACCGGAAGTATCCTGGGGACATCAAGAAATACCCACTTGGAGATTGGGCAATGAAAACCGTGCGTGGTGACCGACATCTGTTCACCTCCAGTGCGGGATATTTTGAGTACTACTACATGTGCCCGACCGTGGAGGAATGGCTTGAGTTTGCGCTTGAAAAAGACCGTGAGTTGTTGGAGACTTATGGGCTCGACGGCCTTTACCATGACGTTGGAACGGCTGCAGCAACGCCTCCGCAGTGCTATGACAAAAATCATGCGCATGGAACAATCAGCAATATGATTCCATACTTTGTGGAGCAGGAAAAACAGGCGTTTGAACTTGCAAAGGAATATGGTGTTTATTCAGTTGGTCAGGAATTGATTTATGAACAACTCTTGCCGTACGTGGAGTACTACCAGTCGCGCGGAAACGGCGATCTGTTGGGCTCGATGGAGAGTGACGATTTCCGTGAAGTTATCGCGAGCAACGAAGCGGTGAAGATTCCGTTGTTTGACTATGTTTACCACGCATATGGCGGACTTCGCATCGACGGATTCATCATGCCGTATGAAGAGATGGGGGACGGATATTATTACGTAATGGCGTTCAACATTCTCAACGGTGGAATTCCGGAGCATAACTTTGAGTACTACACGGCGGATAAGTACTACGACGTAAATATGATCCACATGCCGTACTTAGAGTTTGCTGAAACGTTGGGTCTCGCAAGAACGACTTACGGAAAAGAATTCCTTGTCTACGGCGATATG
>JAZNLR010000135.1:0-2611 GCA_045579195.1 Clostridia bacterium
CAGCGATATAAATCCCTTGCGAGATTTGTGATATTCCCTTCGGGAGCGATATTTGCCTGCGACAAGCGATATGCCCTGTGGGGCGTGAAGGGATTTATATCATATCGCATTGGAGCGAAGCGACAATATATCGCACGAGCACAGCGAGTATATCGCGTTTGCTTGCAAACATATCGACTAACAGAAAAAGAGAGGACATTTCGGCTATGAAAACCGATTTGTTCTCTCCTTCTGTCGTTATAGGGGTTTGGGCTTAGCCCATTTGCATTTGACCAGTCAAATGCGATGCTCGCACTTAGCAGAATTTTCAAATTCTCCGCTAAGAACATCACGCTTAAAACGTGCGCAGATTTTCATTAAATGGACAGATAACGCTTTTTTTCCCACTCGGAAACGTGCGTGCGGTATGCTTCCCACTCCTCTTTTTTTGCAGCGATGATGCGGCCTGTCATGTGTTCCCCGAGAACTTCCTTCACAAGCTCGCTCTTTTCAAACTCGCGGACAGCCTCTTCCAAGCTTCCGGGGAGGTTGGAGATTCCGTTTGCAAGGCGCTCTTCCTCGGTCATATCGAAGATGTTCACATCTACGCTGGCAGGAGGCGTGATCTTCTTCTCGATGCCGTCAAGACCTGCCGCAAGGATGCACGCGAACGCCGTGTACGGATTGCAGGAAGGATCGGGGTTGCGAAGCTCCAGGCGCGTTCCGTTGCCGCGCGCCGCAGGGATGCGGATGAGCGGACTTCTGTTCTTGCCGCTCCACGCAACGTAAACAGGGGCCTCATATCCGGGCACGAGGCGCTTATACGAATTGACCAACGGGTTGGTCACCGCGCAGAGCGCTTTTGCGTGCTTCATCACGCCGCCGATAAACCACTTCGCAACGTCAGAAAGCTGATCGGGCGTGTTCGGGTCAAAGAAGACGTTTTTGTTTCCGCTGAGCAGAGAAACGTTGATGTGCATTCCGCTTCCGGCCTGGCCAACGATGGGCTTTGGCATAAAGGTCGCAGAGAGGTTGTGATTGCGGGCGATCACCTTGACGGTGTGCTTAAACGTCATCACGCGGTCCGCCGCCGACAGAGCCTCGCTATACTTAAAGTCGATTTCGTGCTGTGCGCGTGCGCACTCGTGATGAGAGGCTTCAATTTCAAAGCCCATCTCTTCGAGCGCAAGACACATCTCTCTTCTCGCATTCGAGCCGATGTCCATCGACGCAATGTCGAAGTATCCGACGTGATCGTTGGTCTCAGTGGTGGGAAGACCGTTTGCGGCAGTGTTGAAGAGGAAGAATTCCACCTCAGGGCCGATGTTGCAACGATATCCCATGCTCTCTGCCTTTTTCAAAACGCGTTTGAGAACACCGCGCGGATCTCCTTCAAAGGGTTTTCTGTCTGCCGTGTAAACGTCGCAGATCAGGCGTGCAACTTTGCCGAATTCCTTGCTCCAGGGCAAAACCGTGAAGGTCTCGGGATCGGGATAAAGGTACATATCCGATTCCTCGATGCGAGCAAAGCCATCGATGGACGAGCCGTCGAACATACAATCATTGTTGAGCGCCTTTTCAAGTTGGCTCGGCGTGATCGCAACGTTCTTAAGATGCCCGAAGATGTCCGTAAACTGCAAGCGGATGAACCGAATGTCATTTTCTTTCGCAATGCGCAAAATTTCTGTCTTATCCATTTCTTACCTCTTTTGCTTCTCTTCTTTGTTATCCTATTCTCTTGTTGGCAATTATATCCGTTTTTATTTGGGAAGTCAAGGGCGAAAGACGCCCGTCAATCAGTTTTTCTTTTTATTTTTCACTGAAGAATAAATCCAAGCCGCCGCCATCGCAACCGCAAGAACGCAAATAAAACCAAGAAGTGCAATCTTTGCAAATCCCCAAAGAACTTCCATATCCTCTGCATGACTTTCATACGGCACGGTCAGAAGGTAGATCGAGAAATGCTCGGTTTCAAACGTGATTTCACTTCCTTGGCGCATGGTTGCAAGCTCAGTGATGAATCCGTTTTCCTCCACACGGAACAAACGAATCTCCTCCGTGCGGATCGCATCGGGAACAACCAAAGTCACAACGACCGTTCCGTCGGGATTGACTGTAACGCCATCTTTTTCGAGCTTGATGTCAAATGCCACACCGATCTTTTGTGTGAGCTCCTCTTTGAGCTGAGAATCAAGCTCGCTGAGCGTTCCAACGTCAACTGTTTTTCCGGAAAGGATGCTCCCCGGCAAGACCACAGTTCCTTTCGGGATCTCCATGCGAAGCGTATTTCCAAATTCCCCTGCACCCTTCAATTCAATGGGAAGAATGCGCATTTTCAGCTGTGTCGTTTCAAAGCTATCCGTCGGGATGAGGTCATAGTTGAAGACGTCTACACCGTTGAGCGTCAATCCGCTCACGGAAATTGCGATGTCTTCCCCAACCTGCGCACTTTCAAGCGCGATCGCGGGCGTTCCAACAAGGCGAACGTCATCATCCCCAAACAAGCCCTCAAGCTTGACGTCCGAAAGGGAGATGGAGAATTCCTTCGTTCCGTCGTACCACTTTTGCAACGTCTTTGCCGCAACCACGGCAAGCGGCGCTTTTTCAATGGTGAATTCCACTGAGAAGCCGC
>JAZNLR010000136.1:0-18058 GCA_045579195.1 Clostridia bacterium
GCCACGATTTCCCGAACGTCACTTTGGTGGGGATTGTGGATGCGGATATGAGTTTATATCATGCGGATTTCAGAAGCGGAGAGCGCACCTTCCAGCTCATCACGCAGGTGGCGGGAAGGGCTGGCCGTGCAGACCGCGAGGGGAAGGTCGTTTTGCAGACGTACTCCCCGAAAAATCACGTTCTTCGGTTTGCCATGCGGTATGATTACGCAGGCTTTTATGAGTATGAGATCAATTTGCGCCAGGCAACCCTTTATCCGCCGTTTTCACGCATCGTGAAGGTAATGACGGCATCTGAGGACGACAGCCTTGCAAACGAGGCGATCAAGCGCATTTATTACGACCTCAAAAAGGTCAAAGAAAAGTACCATGACAGCTTTGCGTACTTAAATGCAATGCGCGCGCCGGTCAAGCGCGTTCAAGGGCACTTTCGATATCAGATTATTGCGCGTCTTGCAGGGGACGCCGTTGCGGCGTGTACAGACGCGATATACGAGGCGTGCGAACGATATCAGCACGAACGGCTCGTTTCATATGTTGAGGTCAATCCCAATTCGATGACCTGACAAAAAGGAGGAAAGGAATATGGCAACAAGAGAAGTTGTGAAGGTTGGCGACGAGACATTGAGAAAGATTTCCCGTCCTGTTGAGAAGTTTGATGAAAAGCTTGCAACCTTGCTGGACGATATGTATGAAACCATGAAAAAGGAGGATGGCGTCGGTCTTGCCGCACCGCAGGTCGGCATTTTGCGACGCATCTTCGTTACGGATGACGGGCACGGAAAAATTGAGTTCATCAACCCGGTCATCCTCAAGGAGAGCAAAGAACAGGAAGTTGACGTGGAAGGATGCCTTTCCGTTGGAAAGCGTCACGGAACAGTTGCACGCCCTAAAAAACTGAAAATTGAGGCATTTGACCGCAACGGTAATCCGTTTACGCTGAAGGCGGAGGGATATCTTGCGAGAATCATCTGCCACGAGAACGACCATTTGAACGGCGTTCTCTTTATTGATAAGATCATCGAAGAACGTTGAGCGAAGGAGACGAAAAATGTTGAGAGTTGTCTTTCTCGGAACACCCGATTTTGCCCTTCCTTCCTTTGAAGCGCTTTTGAAGCACCCTGAGGTTGAGGTCGTTGCGGCGGTGACGCAGCCAGATCGTCCGAAGGGAAGAGGGAAAGCAGTTCAGTTTTCTCCGGTCAAGGAGCGCGCACTTTTGGCAGGCGTTCCTGTTTTGCAGTACCGAAAAATCCGCTTGGAAGGCGTGGAAGACTTGAAAGCGCTGAATCCTGACCTGATGGTGACGGCAGCGTTCGGACAGATTCTTTCGCAGGAAATTCTCGACATTCCCAAATACGGAATCTTAAACGTTCACGGATCTCTTTTGCCGAAGTACCGCGGGGCGGCACCCGTTCAGTGGGCTGTGATCAACGGCGAAAAGGAATCCGGAATTACCATTATGAAGACTGAAATCGGAATCGACACGGGAGATATGCTCTTGAAAAAAGTCGTTCCGATTGGCGAAGAGGAGACAGCAGGGGAGCTCTTTGACCGCCTTGCCGAGCTTGGTGGAGAAGCAATCACCGAGGCAATCGACCGCATTTTGGACAAAAGCGCGGAGTTTACGCCGCAAAATGAGGCAGAGGCGACCCATTGTTCGATGCTCAAGAAGGAAGACGGCCTCGTTGACTTTTCTCTGGACGCAGCGTCTTTCCACAATTTTGTGCGCGGAATGAATCCGTGGCCGGGTGCGTTTTTCCGCTTTGGAGAGGAGATCGTGAAGCTACACAGCGTTCGCATTTCCGAGCTTGCGACGGATGCACCTTGCGGAACCGTCGTCTGTTCGGATGCAAAAAAAGGATTGTTCGTTGCCGTGAACGGCGGTGTTGTTTCATTTGAAGTTCTTCAGTTTCCGAACGGAAAGCGCTTAAAAGCAACGGACGTTCTGAACGGAAGAAGCATTCCTGTCGGAACGAAATTTGAGGGGCGTTAATGGCGAATTATATCTTAACTGCATTTGACGTTCTCGATCACGTTTTCCGCGACGGAGCTTACAGCACGATTGAGCTCAATCGTAAGCTGAAGGAAACGGAAGAGGATAAGGCGAAAATTACGCACATTGTGTACGGCGTTCTGGAAAAGAACTTCGAGCTTGACCGCGTGATCGACGTGCTCTGCAAAAAGCGTCCGAAAGGCGCGGCGCTCACCCTTTTGAAGGTGGGAATGTATGCTGTGCGCTATATGGACGTTCCAAACTATGCCGTGGTCAACCTCACTGTGGAAGCCGCAAAACAGCGCGGAAAACAGGGGGTTTCGGGGTTTATCAATGCCGTTTTGAAACGTTCTGCTGACGTCGTTCTTCCGCCCGAAAAAGACGAGGTTTCCCGCCTTTCCCGCGAATTTGGCGTTCCGCTTTGGATCGTTAAGCGGCTTTATGAGCGCTTTGCAGAAAAGACGGAAGGGATCTTTTCCTTCGTTCCAAAGACGCACGTTCGCTTTAATCTGAGAGAAGATATCAAGGACGTTGACGCGTTCTGTAAAACGCGCGGTCTTTCCGTTTCTCCTTCCGTTTTGCCATTCTGCCGTTATGCGGAAGGGAGCGTGGAAAACTGCCGTGAATATACCTGTCAATCCCTTTCTTCCGTTCTTGCCGTCCTCGCGATGGGGATCGCGGACGGAAGTTCGGTTTTGGACGTCTGCTCTGCCCCCGGAGGAAAGGCAGTCTTTGCTTCCGAGCTCAACCAAAAGGGCAGCGTTGAAGCGTGGGATCTTCACGTTCATCGCGTTCGCCTCGTAAATTTTTACGCCGGGCGCATGGGGGCTGAAAACCTCACTGCATCCGTTTGTGATGCGACGGTCTTCCAACCGGAAAAAGAGGGCAAGTTTGACTTCGTTCTCTGCGATGCGCCGTGCAGCGGACTTGGCGTTCTGGGTTCACGCCCCGACGTCCGTTTAAATCGCAAGGAGGAGGACATTGCCAAGCTTGCTTCGTTGCAGAAACAGATCTTGGAAAATGCCGCGCGGTACGTTCGCAAGGGTGGTGTTTTGCTCTATTCCACGTGCACGCTTCTCAAGGAGGAGAATGAGGACGTTGTGGAAGGATTCTTAAAGGAACACCCCGAGTTTGTTTCGGAGCGCATTCAGCTTCCGATCGAACCTTTCTTGATCGACGATCGCTCTGTGACGTTGCTCCCGACGGTGAACGGAACGGAGGGCTTCTTTATGGCGAGGATGCGTAAGATATGAACGTTTTGATGGATTACACAATCGAAGAACTCTCCAAGCTCTTTGCTGAGCGGAACATGCCGTCTTTCCGCGCAAAACAGGTGTTTGAGTGGTTTGCGCGCGGTTTTGACTTTTCGGAGATGAGCAACCTCGATAAGAAAACGCGCGAGGCGTTGGAAGGAGAGTTTATCGGTTTTCCGCTTTCCTGTGAGCGTGAGTTCGTTTCAAAAGACGGAACGAAGAAGTATCTTCTCCGCTTGCATGACGGAAATCTCGTTGAGTGCGTTTTGATGCACTATAAGTACGGCAACACCATCTGCATCAGCACGCAGGTTGGATGCCGCATGGGGTGTGCGTTTTGTGCTTCCGGAATGGACGGGCTCAAGCGCAACTTAACTGCAGGTGAAATGCTTGCCGCAGTTGCATTCGTCAACCGAGCAAATGGGGGAAACCTCAAAACGCGCGCTGTGACGAACATCGTTCTGATGGGGAGCGGCGAGCCGTTCGATAATTACGACAACGTGATGCGTTTTCTTTCGCTTGTTTCGGATGAGCGCGGATTGAACGTGAGTAAGCGAAATATTTCTCTCTCCACGTGCGGCCTTGTTCCCGAGATGCGTCGCTTTGCAGAAGAGGAAAACGGTGTGACGCTCACCGTTTCGCTTCACAATCCCTTTGATGAGGGAAGACGAAGAATTATGCCGGTTGCCCGGAAGTACTCCGTGGCCGAGGTGATGGATGCCGCGCGGTACTATTTCCGCAAAACGGGAAGACGCGTCTGCTTTGAATATACGCTCATTCGTGGGGAAAACACAAGCGAAGCGCATGCGCGCGAACTCAAAAAACTCACGCAGGGCTTTTCTGCGCACGTGAACTGCATTTTGCTCAATCCCGTCAAGGGAAAGAGCCTCTCTGCCATTTCGCGCGCGGATGCAGAGGCGTTCGTTGCGCACTTGAATGAAATCGGCGTGTCTGCGACGTTGCGTCGGCAAATGGGTGTGGATATTGAGGGAGCCTGCGGCCAGTTGAAGCGCCGTTATGACAGCGAATTGGGAGAAAAGGATCAAGAGAATTAAGGATGAAAGAAACGCGGGGAAGACTGATAAAAGGTGTGGGCGGAACGTACTTCGTTGCGCCGCTTGACGATGCCTTTTCCGCACCTGTTCCGTGTGCTGTGCGCGGAAAACTAAAAGGGGATGAATCCCTCATCGTGGGGGATTACGTCACGTTTTCGGTGCAAGATGACGGCAGAGGGATGATTGAGAAAATTGAGACGCGCAAGAACAGGTTGCCGCGTCCGCCGATTGCCAACGTCGACCGCATTATGGTCCTCCTGTCGCACGAGCCCAAGCCCGACTTCCTTTTGGTGGATAAGATCATTGCAAACTGCATTCTCTCTGACATTGAGGTCATTCTTTGCGTGACAAAATCCGATCTTAACGTGACTGAGATTTATGATAGAGCACGCGAGGATTACGGAACGCTCGTCGAAAAGATCTTGCACATTTCCGTTAAGGAAAACGAGCTCTTTGACCTTGAAGCCGTTCTGGCAAACGGGCTCACTTGCCTCGTTGGACAGTCTGCCGTGGGGAAGACCTCTCTTCTTCGCGCGCTCTGCAAGGATGCCGAGTTTTCGGCGGTCGGGCAGATTTCCGTTCGCTCGGGGCGTGGAAAACACACGACAAGACACAGCCAGATCTATAGGATAGATGGCGGCGGATATGTTGCAGATACGCCGGGCTTCAGCTTCTTAAATTTGGACGTTGAGCCCGAGATGTTGCCAGATTGCTTCCCGGATTACTTTGCTGCTTCAAAATCCTGTCGCTTCCGTGGCTGTACGCATATGGAAGAGCCGTCATGTGCGGTACGCGAAGGTGTGAAAAAGGGAGAATTCTCGGCCGCACGGTACGAAAGATACCGCAAGCTGTTTGCTGAACTTACGGCGATTCACAAGCGCCGTTATAAATAACTTCAATTTTGGAGGTTCTAATGAAATTCAAAATTGCTCCGTCCATTTTGACGGCAGATTTTTCGGAGATGGGAAAGGTGATCGAAAACGTCACCGCTCTGGGCGCGGATTATGTCCATTGCGACGTCATGGACGGCGTCTTTGTTCCCAACATGACCTTTGGCCCAAAGATGGTGGAAGGATTTGCAAAACATACGCACCTGCCTTTGGATGTGCATATGATGGTGATCAATCCCGCGCCGTACTTCGAGGCGTTCGCGCGTGCGGGAGCGTCGATCATCACGTTTCACATTGAGTCTGAAACGCCTGCAAAAGAAGGCCTTGACGCCATCCATAAGCTCGGAATCAAGGCGGGATTGGTCGTCAGCCCTGACACGCCCATTGAAGCGCTTGAACCCTTCCTTGCAGACTGCGACATGGTTCTCGTGATGAGCGTGTATCCCGGATTCGGAGGCCAAAAGCTCATCCCAGCAACTTTGGAAAAGGTTCGCTGGCTTGTGGAGAAAAAGAAGCAGAACGGATATTCTTTCGAAATTGAGATTGACGGTGGTGTGAACGCGGGAACGATCGAAAGCGTTCTTGATGCCGGAGCGGAAGTTCTTGTCATCGGAAGCGCAATTTTGGATGCGGAAGATCCGAAAAAGGCGATGGAAACCTTCCGAGGTTTTACAAAATGAAACGTGGTGTGATCTTGCTCAATGGCGATTCGCCCTCAATGATTCCTTCGTTTTACAAAGATGATTTCATCGTCTGTGCTGACGGTGCGTTTTCATGGGCAAAGGAAAAGGGAATTTGTCCGAACGTTCTTTTGGGAGATTTTGACAGTTTGAAAAGCGCGGACGGATTTGACGGTGAAATCTTGCGTTTTCCTGCCGAAAAGGATGAAACCGACGCTCAGCTTGCACTAGATTTTTTGATTGAAAAAGGGGTGAAAGAAATCCTTGTTTTGGGCGCTTCCGGAAAGAGAGAAGACCATTTTTTTGGGAATTTGCAGCTTCTCTTGCGCGCAAAAAAGAAGGGCGTTTTCGTCACCCTGCTTTCAGATTTCACGCTGATCACGTTGCACGATGCTCCTTTTTCAAAAAACGTTCGTGTCGGAACGACTCTTTCGCTGTTGCCTTTTTTCTCCGACGTGCATATAATTAGAACGCAAGGTTTGAAGTATGAAGTGCAGAACCGCACGCTCGTTGCAGATGAAACGCTTGGGATTTCCAACGTCGCAACGAAGGAGAATGTTGAAGTTGAAATCGGAAGCGGAATGCTTTTATGCTTTGAGGTCCTTTGCGCTGATTGAGCACGGGAGGTGAGAGGATGAAAATCATCTGCATCAAAGCGCCCTTTCTTTTGAGGGGAATCTTGCGGCTTTTCTTTCAAAAGCGGCATTGAAAACGGCACGCCAAATGCGGCGTGCCGTTTCGTTTGCAAAAAAATAAGCCGAAGCAAAACTTCGGCTTGCGATAGACAATAAAAAACTTGTCCGATCAGTTGGCTCTTTCAACCTTATTGCTCTTCAAGCAATGCGTGCAGACATACTCCGTCGTAACAGCTCCGTTCTTCACAATTTTAACCTTCTGAACGTTTGCGCCCCAAGATCTTCTGGACTTACGGTTGGAGTGGCTCACCTTGTTTCCGGACATCTGACCTTTATTGCATACACAGCAAACTCTCGACATATCTCAACACCTCCTAAGCGGACGATTTCATTCAACGCCTAATATCATAGCATCTTAGCAAAAAAAAAGCAAGAAAAAAAGAAGCCTTTCCGTAAAAAAACGTATAAAATCGCGGAAATATTTTTAACGGCTGTGAAAAAAATGTGAGAAGGGCATCAAAAATCTTGCAAATTGTCTTAAAATATAGTAAAATCATTATAACTGAAGAAAATTTACGGAGGGATTCAATGTCTGTCAATACGCGCAATGCTCATGGAAAGATTTCGATCACAGACGAGGCGGTCATCAAGGTCGCCGGTTTTGCTGCGCGCCAATGCTATGGGATTGTCGATATGGTTCCCCGCCGTTTTACGGATAGCATTGCCGAGCTCTTCAAAAAAGAAGCGCACGGCCGCGGAGTGAAAGTTTCGACAAACGGAGACAGAATCTTTGTTGACTTGTATATCATCATCAAGTATGGGGTGTCCATCGATGCGGTTGCAGAGTCCTTGAGAGAGACTGTGAAGTACAGCGTGGAGAATTTCACCGGTATGATCGTCGATACTGTCAATGTCAATATAGTTGGCGTAAAACTTTAATCTCCCTCGGAGTCTTGGAAGGAAGATCAATATGCAAAAGTCAATTAAGGGCGCGATGTTGCGCCGTATGATAATCGCCGGAGTTCGGCTGCTTGAGATCAATCGCGCTGCGGTTGATGCTTTGAACGTTTTCCCTGTTCCCGATGGTGACACCGGAACGAACATGTCCCTTACGATGCAGGCGGCTTTGAAAGAGCTCAATGCAACTGCCAGCAATCACTTTGAACAGATTGCAGACAGCGTTTCGAAGGGTGCTTTGCGTGGTGCGCGCGGAAATTCCGGCGTTATCACGTCTCAGATCTTGAGAGGTTTCTGCTCTTCCGTCAAAACGTTGGAAGAGATGGATTGTAAGGCTTTTGCAAAAGCGCTTGCCGCAGGAACGGAAGTTGCGTACAGCGCGGTTTCCAAGCCGCAGGAAGGAACCATGCTGACCGTCATTCGTTTGATGGCAGAGTTTGCAATGTCCAATTATAAAAAGTTCTCCGACATCGAGGCATTCATGAATGCGTGCATCGAGGCAGGAGATGCGGCCCTTGCTTCCACGCCCGAAATGCTTCCTGTTTTGAAAAAAGCAGGCGTTGTCGATGCGGGCGGAAAGGGAATTCTGTTCATCTTCAAGGGTATGTACCGTGCGCTGTTGGGCGAGGAGATTGAAGGGGACTTCTCGGAGGAGAAGGAAGAAGCTCCCGACGTTTCAGAAAATGCGGATATCACCCTTCTTGGTGAAATCGAATTTGCTTACTGCACGGAGTTCTTCATCATCAATTTGAAGAAGAAGACCACGCATGCAGACATTGAACGTTTGAAAGAAAAACTGATGGGAATCGGTGATTCCGTCGTTGTCGTTGGTGACCTTGATTTCGTCAAAGTTCACGTTCACACCAACAATCCCGGAAACGCATTGCAGTTTGCTTTGCAACTCGGTGAGTTGGATCGCCTCAAAATCGAGAATATGCTCGAGCAAAACAGACAGCTTCTTGCAAAGTTGGAAGCGGAGAAAAAACCGCTTGGTATGCTCGCTGTTTGTGCGGGAACGGGAATTGCAGACATCTTCAAAGATCTGTTGGTTGACCGCGTTATCGAAGGCGGACAGACGATGAATCCGAGCGCAGAGAGCATCGCAGATGCGGTTCGTCGCATCAATGCGGAGAATGTCTTTGTTCTTCCGAACAACAAGAACATTATTCTTGCTGCAGAGCAAGCGAAGTCCCTTGTGGAAGGCAAGAACATTTACGTCATCCCGACCAAGAACATCCCGCAGGGTTTTGCCGCAGCGTTGGCCTTTAACCCCGAGGGAACGGTTGAGGAGAATATGATTTCGATGGCGGGCGCGCTTGACACTGTTGCCGCAGGTCAGGTTACATACGCAGTTCGCTCCACGAACATCGATGGTTTCGATCTTGTGGAAGGCGACATCATCGGATTGTCTGCAAAGCAGATCCTTGCAAAGGGTGCAAGCGTGGAAGATGTTACTTCTCAGCTCATTGCAAAGATGAAGAAAGAAGATCACGAGATTATCACGCTGTACTATGGCAATGATCTCCCCGAAGCGCGTGCGCAAGAGTTTGCTGAGCGCGTTCGTTCGGAGCATCCTGATTGCGAAGTCGACGTATACTTTGGCGGACAGCCGCTGTATTATTACATTATTTCACTTGAATAACGAGGAAAATCCCGTTTTTCTGTGGAAAATTGCATTGAATGCGGAAAATCACAACGGGTTTTCCGCTTTTTTTATAGGGTGAGCAAATGGAACTGAAAGAAATTAAAGGATTGGGAAAAAAGAGGTTGGAATGTCTCGAACGCATGGGAATTCATACTGCGAGCGAGCTCATTTCGCATTTTCCGTTTCGTTATTCTGATTTTTCCACGCCCTCATCCTTGAAAGACAGCGTTGGGAAAGAGGCGCTGATTCTCGCCAAAGTTGTGGATAAACCAACCTTGGCGTATGTGCACGGAAAGCGTATTTTAAAAGTAAAGGTCTTGACCGAGCAAGGGGAAAAGGGAACTTGCGTTTGGTTTCAGATGCCGTACCTCGCCGATCTTCTTGAGGTCGACATTTGGTATCTTTTTTACGGGCGTGTACAGAACAAGAAAGGGTACACGATTTCTTCGCCGGCGTTTGAACGTCGGGACGAGAGAAAACGCTTTGTTGGGATCGTTCCGAAGTACCGCATAACCGAAGGTCTGACGCAAAATGTGATGATTTCTTCTGTCAAACAGGCGCTGGAAAGGGTGAAGTTTGAGTCCTTAATCGACGAGGAACGTTTCTCGCTGATGCCGCTTGCAACGGCATATCAAACGGTTCATTTTCCAAGCACTGCAGAGGAGATCACCCACGCCTTAGAACGCATCGCAATTGAAGAGCTGTTCGCGCTGATGATGGGATACCGCTTGCTCAAGAAGAATGCACCCGAGCGCACGCGGACGTTTTTATCATTCTCCGTTTCTGAGTTTGAATCGCTGATGGGCTTTTCTTTGACGAAAGCGCAGAAGAATGCGATTGATGAGATCAATCGCGACCTTTCGTCCGGACAATTGATGAACAGAATGGTGCAGGGAGACGTCGGCTCGGGCAAGACTGCTGTCGCTCTGTACGCTCTTTTGAAAGTTTCAAAAAGTGGTTATCAAGGTGCATTTCTTGCGCCGACAGAAGTTCTTGCGCGGCAGCATTTTGAGCGAGTCAAAACGCTTGGTGTCCCATGCGTTTTGCTAACCTCTTCCATGAGCACAAAGGAAAGAACGCACGCACTTTCTCTTCTTGCAAGCGGTGAGGCAAAGATCGCCGTCGGAACGCACGCACTTTTCTCAAGCGGCGTACAGTATGCGGCGCTATCTTTGGTCGTGATGGATGAACAGCACAAGTTTGGCGTTCGTCAGCGTACACGGATGATGGAAAAAGGGGATCACGTTGACGTTCTCGTTATGAGCGCAACACCCATTCCGAGAACACTGTCTTTGACGATGTTTGGGGATCTTGACATGACGTACATCAAGGAAAAACCCTTTGCGACCGACAACGTGAAGACGCGCATTGTGCCAAAGGAGAAGGAAGAAGACCTCTTTTCTTTCCTTGCTGCCCGTGCGAAAGAAGGAGAGAAGATCTTCCTTGTCTGTCCGCAAGTGGATGATGAGGGACTCTATACCGTTCTTGGAATGGCAAGGCGATTAAAGAGCACCGTTTTTCGAGGACTTTCAGTTGCAGTTTTACACGGCGGAATGGAAAGTGAAGAGAAAAAACGCGCCGTTGCCGCCTTTCGTGATGGAGAGACGAACATTCTCTTTGCTTCGGGAATTGTTGAAGTCGGCATTGATGTCCGCAAAGCGCACATCATTGCAATCTTTGAAGCGCAACGCTTCGGCATGACACAGATCCACCAGCTGCGCGGCAGAGTCGGGCGCGATGGAAAGGAGGCATATTGCTTCCTTTTGTCTGATTCACAAGAGGAGAGTGCAACGAAACGCCTTTCTATCTTGACATCCTGTTCAGACGGATTTGAGATTGCGGAACAAGATTTTATCTTGCGTGGTGCAGGGGATTTTATGGGGACAAGGCAGCATGGAGAAAGTGCATTCCACGGGCTTTCCGTTCGCGCGGAAACCATTTTGAAGGTCAAGAAAATTGTAGAAGAAACAACGCCTTCGCCGGCACTTCTTGAAAAGCTTGCGCAAAAGGAAATGCTTATGAACAACCTTTCCGACGTTTCGCTTAACTAAAGTATTGGCGTTGAAAATGCGGAATCCTTATAAAGGAAAACGAACCGCTTGCAAAAGCGTTTGGTTTGAGCAAGGTGCTGTTTTTTTTGCGCAAAGCGCAAAGGGATAAAAACTCTGAAGCGGGAAGAAAATGGAGCGCAGAGAAAAGCAGTTTTTGCAGAATATTGCGGAGTTTCATTTGCAAAAGAAGAATGAGAAAATGTGCGAGAAAAAACTTCTTTTGAAATAGATGAAAAAACACGAATTTCTTGTGAGAAAAGGCTTGACAAAGCTGTCAATCAGGAAGTATAATGATTTCATCACTTTAGCACTTTATTACAATAAAGCACGGAGCGCATATGTACACGAAAAACAAGAGAATTTGTCCGCTTCCCAACGGCGTCGAAGATTGTTTGCCGTCGGATTGCCGTCAACTTGATGGTTTGAAGGAAAGCCTTGGAATTTTGTTTGAGAATTGGGGCTTTGAGAAGATTGATACTCCCATCGTCGAGAACTTTGAGAACTTTACGTTTGGGTCAGGTGCCATCTCTGCCAAGCGAATGTTTAAGATGACGGATCATGACGGATCGATTCTCGTTCTTCGCCCGGATTTCACGTTGCCGATTGGAAGAATCGTTGCAACGAAGCTTGCTGGAGCGCTTCCGTTCAAGCTTTTTTATGAAGGGAAGTTGTTTGACACCAGCATGAACGCCGCGTTTGATGCGCGGGAGTACATACAGACCGGTGTAGAGCTCATTGGTTCTTCCTTGCCCGATCACGATGCGGAGCTTATTGCGCTTGCCATTGAATCGTTGAAGGCTTGCGGGGTGGAGGATTTCACGATTGAAATTGGACAGGTGTCTTACTTCTTGGGCTTGATGCAGGAGTACGGAATAGACGAAACTCTAGCAGAGGAAATTCGAACGCTTGTCAACTCCAAAAATATGCTTGGCGTTGAGATGCTGTTCAAAAATAACTTCCTTGACAAAGATGCGTTTGACGTCATTCGGCGCTTACCTTCGCTGTTCGGAGGAGAGGAGGTTCTTGACCGCGCGGCAGAGCTTTGCTCGAACGAAGTCAGCAGAATGGCGCTTGAAAACCTTTCTTTGGTTTACAGCACGCTCAAGGAGTGTGGATATGAGAAGTATATCTCCATTGACCTCGGAATTTTGCAACGTACGAACTATTATACGGGGATTGTCTTCAAAGGGATCTCGCGGTACTTTGGCGCGGCACTCCTTGCGGGTGGAAGATATGATAAGCTTATCGGAACAATGGGAAAAGACCTTCCTGCAACCGGTTTTGCAATTTGGCTCAACCGCATCTTGACGGTGAGAAAGCGTCAGGGAACGAAGGGAAGCGAAAGCGTGATTGACTATGCCGTTTTGGCGCCCTACCTTTCGAGCGAACTTTTCGAAAAGGTGCAGGAGCTTCGCGGGTTTGGAAATCGCGTTGACGTGATGTATGGAGAAGATTTGAACGAGTTTTTATCGTACTGCGAGCGCAAGAACGTGAAGAATGCTTGTGTCTTCCGCGATGGAGTGATAGACAACGTTTGAAGAGAAAGGAGGAACTAACGTGGAGTACGTGACAATAGCACTTTCAAAAGGTCGCCTTGCCGACTTTGCAATCTCTCTGTTGGGAAAATGCGGCATCAACACATCAACGCTCTTGGAAGACACGAGAAAGCTCGTCCTCTATGATGCGGATGACCGCTTTCGCTTTTTGTTTGTCAAACCGTCTGACGTCCCGACCTACGTGGAATATGGCGTGGCGGACATCGGAATCGTTGGAAAAGACACTCTCCTGGAAGAAGAGCGCGACCTTTACGAGATGTTGGACTTGAAGTATGGCAGGTGTCGCCTTTGCACGGCGGGCTTTGCAGAGAAGGAGATCGATCCATCATCACGCTTGAAAGTAGGCACAAAGTATGTGAACATTACCCGGAATTACTATAATTCCATCGGCAGAGAAATCGAAATTATCAAGCTCAACGGCTCGGTTGAGCTTGCGCCCCTCGTTGGGCTGTCGGATATTATTTTGGATATCGTAGAAAGTGGAAACACCCTTCGTGCAAACGGACTTTCCGTTCTCGATGAGATCTTTGAAGTTTCCGCGAGACTGGTTGTCAACAAGGTTAGCTTAAAGACGAAAGCAAACGTGATTTTGCCGCTCATCAAAAAGATGGAAGCGTGCTTGGAGGAAGAGGTATGATCCGAATTTACGAACAGGGAGAAGACTTAAGTAAGGTTTACCAAAGATCCCAACTGACCCTTGCGGACGTGACGGAAAGCGTTCGCGCAATTTTGAAAGACGTTCTTAAGAACGGCGATGCAGCACTTTTGGAGTACGCAAAGAAGTTTGACAACACTGATTTGAGCGGTGGAATTCGCGTTTCCGAGGAGGAGATTGACGTTGCGTATCAAGAGGTTCCAAAAGATCTTCTGGCATCCCTTCGCCGCGCGCGTGACAATATTCTCTCTTACCACAAAGCGCAACTTCGCAAGGACAGTATCCTCGAAAAAGACGGGTGCAAGACAGGGTACGTTGTGCGCCCCGTCGATCGCGCAGGAATTTATGTCCCCGGCGGCCTTGCTTCCTATCCTTCGTCTGTTTTGATGTGTGCGTGCCCCGCCGTTGCGGCAGGGGTTCGCGAGATTGCGATGGTGACTCCGTTTAAGGACGGAAAGACCAATCCTTTGACGTTGGTTGCTGCGCGCGAGTGCGGCGTGACCGAGATCTATAAAGCAGGCGGAGCGCAGGCAATTGCCGCGCTGGCGTACGGAACACAGAGCGTCAAAAAGGTGGACGTCATCACAGGTCCCGGCAACATTTACGTTACCCTCGCAAAGAAGGAAGTCTTCGGAATGGTTGGAATTGATATGATCGCAGGCCCGAGCGAGATCCTCATCGTTGCGGACGGAACGGTGCGTGCGGATTATGCTGCTGCAGATATGCTCTCTCAGGCAGAACACGATGTGATGGCGGCAAGCATTTTGATCACGCCCGATCGTGCGTATGCAGAGGCGGTTGCAAGTGAAGTCGCAAGGCAGACGGAGCTTTTGCCCAAGGCTGAAATCGTGAAGAAATCCCTTGCAGACAACGGAGCGATCATTGTGACGAACGATCTTGAAGAGGCGTTCGATATTGCAAACCGTATCGCGCCCGAGCATATGGAGCTTCTTTTGAAGGATGCGGAATCCTTCTTGGATCGCGTTCAAAATGCAGGCGCTGTCTTCGTTGGAGAAAGCTCACCTGAACCGCTCGGCGATTATTATGCAGGTCCTGATCACGTGTTGCCGACGAGTGGAACCGCGAAGTACTTCTCGGCGCTTTCCGCAGACAACTATATTAAGAAGATCAGCGTTATTGGATATACGAAAAAAGCACTCGCCGAGGCGGCGGACGACATCATCGCAATTGCCGAGTGCGAAGGGCTGCAAGCTCACGCAAATGCAGTCAAAGTGAGAAAGGAAGGATAAGTTATGAGAATGGCTGAAATGAAACGCGAAACGAAAGAAACCAAAATTGTCGCATCTGTTGATTTGGATGGCGGCGAGAGCAAAATTTCGACTGGTATCGGATTCTTTGACCATATGCTGACGTTGTTTGCGAAGCATTCAAACGTGAAAATTGATCTCGTTTGCGAAGGAGATCTCTGTGTGGACTGTCATCACACGGTGGAGGACGTCGGAATCGTTCTTGGAAGCTGTTTTAAAGAAGCGATGGGAGACAAACGTGGAATTGAGCGATTTGCCGATCGTATCGTTCCAATGGATGAAACCGTCGTGATGGCGGCAATCGATATCAGCGGACGTCCGTTTTTGACGTTCCGCGCAGAGATGAACGGAAGATGTGGAACGTTTGACTTAGAACTCGTTGAAGAGTTCTTCCGAGCATTCTGTTTTTCTGCAGGAATCAATCTATATGTCAAACTGCTTGAGGGAACGAACGGGCATCATAAGGCAGAGGGGATCTTTAAGGCTGTTGCAAAGTGCCTTTCGGATGCCTTGAAAATCACGTCTGACAGCATTCCTTCGACGAAAGGAGTTCTGTAACGTGATTGGGATCATAGATTACGGCGTTGGAAATCTTCGCAGCGTCCAGAAAGCGATTGAGTTTCTTGGGAAAGAGGCTGTCATCAGCGCAGATGCATCCTTTTTGAAGGGGTGTTCGCATCTCATTCTTCCCGGGGTCGGCTCGTTTGGCGCAGGGATGGAAGAGCTGAGAAAAAGCGGTCTTGATAAACTCGTTTTGAATCTTCCAAAAGAAACGAAACTCCTTGGAATCTGCCTTGGGATGCAGATGCTCTTTGAGGCGAGCGAGGAAGACGTCGGTGCTGTCGGGCTTGGAATCCTTCCGGGGACGGTCAAGAAGTTTGCTGCCCGTAAAGTTCCGCATATGGGCTGGAACGATTTGGCAGAGTTGAAAGATGGGGTTTTTGACGGCATTTCGGAAGGAGAAAAAGTGTACTTCGTGCACAGTTATTTTTGCAAACACGAGGAGGCGGAAATTGCTGCCGCAACGTATGAAGGGGTGACGTTTTCTGCCGCCGTTCGCAAGGAGAACGTGTTCGGAATGCAATTTCACCCGGAAAAGAGCGGAGAGGTTGGTTTGAAGATTCTGGCAAACTTTCTTCGTTGAGGAGAGATGAAATGATTTTATTTCCTGCAATTGATATTCTTGGAGGTCGTGCGGTTCGCCTGTTGCGCGGAGAGAAAGCAAAGGTCACGGATTACGGAGATCCTGTTGACCGCGCAATGTCTTGGGTTGACCAAGGGGCGACGTTTTTGCACGTTGTCGACCTTGACGGAGCGTTTGACGAGACTGGAATCAATTTGAAGACGGTGGAAAAGATCGTCACAAAAACAGGTGTGTCCGTGCAGACGGGCGGCGGAATCCGCACGAAAGAGGATGTTGCGCGCCGTTTGGACGTTGGCGTTACACGCGTGATCATCGGAACGGCAGCGGTGGAAAATCCCGCGCTTGTTTTGGATGCACCTTCCGCTTGGAACGGAAAGATGGTTTTGGGGCTGGATGCAAAGAACGGTTTCGTTTCAACTCGCGGTTGGGAAGAGGTGACGTGTATCACGCCTGCAGAGCTTGCCAAGCAATTTGAATCGCGCATCGATACTGTCGTCTATACGGATGTGATGCGTGACGGGGCGCTCTGTGGCGTGAACGTGGAAAGCACAGTTTCGCTTCAGAAAGCGACGGGGTTGCAGGTCATTGCATCGGGTGGTGTTTCTCAGATTTCCGACCTTGTTGCGCTTGCACAACGCGGTGTTTACGGAGCGATTTTGGGAAAGGCGATCTATAACGGCAATTTCACGGTCAAAGATGCGCTGAAAGCAGTGGGAGAAATCAAATGCTGACGAAAAGAATTATCCCTTGCCTTGATCTGGATCGCGGTCGTGTTGTCAAAGGCGTTAACTTCGTCAATTTGATTGATGCGGGCGATCCCATTGAGGTTGCAAAAGAATATAACAGGCAGGGCGCGGACGAGGTCGTTTTTTTGGATATCACAGCCTCAAGCGATGATCGCGGCATTATGCTTGACACCATTTCGCGCGCAAGCGAAGAGGTTTTCATTCCGCTCACAGTGGGCGGAGGGATCCGAACAACGGAGGATATCCGCACCATCCTCTCTGCCGGAGCAGACAAGATCTCAGTCAACAGCGCGGCAATTCGAAACCCGCAACTTATCAGCGAAGCAGCGATGAAGTTCGGTTCGCAGTGCGTTGTGGTTGCAATTGATGCGAAGCGCAATGAAAACGGAGGGTTTTCGGTTTACTTAAACGGCGGAAGAGTGAAAACCGAGCTTGACGCAGTTGAGTGGGCGATGGAAGCGGAAAAGCTGGGTGCAGGTGAAATTTTGCTCACCAGCATGGATGCGGATGGAACAAAGGCGGGGTATGACATTGAGCTGACGCGCCGAGTTGCAACGAGCGTTCGCATTCCCGTGATCGCGTCGGGTGGGGCCGGAAAGATGGTTGACTTTGCCGACGTTCTGACAGACGGACTGGCCGATGCGGCGCTTGCAGCATCGCTGTTTCACTTCGGTGAGATTCGCATCGAAGAGCTGAAAGATTATCTTGCTGCGCGCGGTATTCCCATGCGCAGGATTCGAAAATAGAGGAGAACAAAAAAATGGATTTGACAAAGATTCGCTATGATGCAAACGGGCTCGTTCCCGCAATCGCACAGGATGTTCGCACGGGCAAGGTTCTAATGCAAGCATATATGAACGAAGAAGCATTGAAATTGACTTTGGAAACAGGATTTGCAACGTACTTTTCGCGAAGCCGCAATCAGCTTTGGAAAAAGGGTGAAACGAGTGGGAATTTGCAGAAGGTGATTTCCGTCACGGCGGACTGTGATTTTGACTCCATTCTCTTGAAGGTGGAGCAAACCGGACCTGCGTGCCACACGGGAGAGCAGAGTTGCTTTTTCAATATGCTTTTGGAGAACGAACATCGCATGAATGCAGAGGTTCTGTTTTTCATTGCTGACATCGTGAAAGATCGCAAAGAAAACCCAGTTGATGGGTCGTACACAAACTATCTTTTCGATCACGGCGTGGACAAGATCTGCAAGAAGGTGGGCGAGGAGGCGACCGAGGTGATCCTCGGGGCAAAGAATCGCAACCGAGACGAGTTGATCTATGAGGTGGGGGATCTTTTTTACCACCTGACTGTCCTTTTGGAAGAGCAGGGCGTGACATACGATGAAATTTTTGCTGAGTTGGAGCGCAGGCACTATCATCCGAAGGTCGTCAAATGATAAAAAAGAGGGAAAAGAGAAAATTTGCAAAAATCTTTTTAAAAATTTGAAAAAGTTGCTCATTTTCTCTTGCCTTTTTCAAAAAGTTTTGGTATAGTAATAAAGCGTCGTGGGAGCTTAGCTCAGCTGGGAGAGCA
>JAZNLR010000137.1:0-5417 GCA_045579195.1 Clostridia bacterium
GTCGACCCCGAGCACGCCGTCGACCCCTGTAACGCCTCCTGTAAATCCGCCGGCAGTGACCATCACGAAAGCGAACGTCGTTGTTAATGGAAGTGATACGATCCTGTTGGGAGCATCGTTTAGCTTTACGGTGGAAACCGATGCGACCGGAAATAATCTCACTTACAGCTGGACCGCAAATGGAAATGTGTTTGCAAACACGAAGGATGCAACGTTCACTCCGACTGAGGTGGGAACTTATGAAATTCAGGTCAAGGTGAACACGTTCACCGGCCCGAAAAAGATCGTCGTCGTCAAAGCCACGGAAGACGATGAAAAGATATATGTAAATCACGAGCTTTCGGACACGCTTTATATCCCCGAAATCGTAAAAGAAACGCACTCGGCATTGTCCGCAGGCAAAGAGCTTGTCGGAACGATCGGGATGGATGCTGTTTCGTACACGATGGTGATGGCGACCACCGATATGGGCATGACGACCGTTCCGTTCCAGACGGTGACAACGAGCGGAAGCCTTGGTCTTTCTTACAAGAGAACGGGAACTGCTCAAAATGCAGCTGACGGATCGCTTCAGCAGGGAAACGGTGACGTTTTGATGCGTGAAGACGGATGGTTCAAGTTTGTGAACAATGGTGATGGCGTCGTTTACACGTTCACCGCGCACAAAGACTTGACCTGCACAATGGAAAACACGAAGACCGGTTGGGGAAACACGCAATTCCATGTGACCGTCACGAACGGAAAGGGAACGACCACGATTGCTGATGGAACGAAAGGATATGTCGTTACTAATTTTGGTCCTTACACCTTTGACGTGAAAGCAGGCGACGTCATCAAGTTCGCAGTCTTCAACAATGAAAACCACGGTGGTGCTTACCACACGGGAATTAAGTTCACGGAGAAAAACTCGCCGAATGATCCTGACAAGGAAAAGTGGGGCGAGAATTACGACGTCGCAAACACGTATGCAGAGCAGGATAAGTACCTTTACGGTATGTGCTATATTGCATACGAAGGAATCGGACAGAACGTTGACTACGTCGATGGATATAAGATGCTCGACAACATGGGCGTTCAGTCTGTTCGAAATTGGATGCACTTTAGTTACCTCATGAAGGATCCTTACACATTCAAAACGGGCAACGAAGTGCAGAATATGCACAAGATCTTGGCAGAAGCTGCAAAGTATAATATGCAGGTCATCGGTATGAATCACTTCAACTGGAACCCCGAACTCAATAAGTTCGTCAAGGGAAAGGTGATGTATGATCCGACCGAAGGCAGCGATTATTATGAGTGGCTCGAGCTTTATGAAGACACTTGGTATACGCTCGTTAAGGAATTCCCCGAGATCACTTATTGGGAGATCGACAACGAGCTCAACAACATGGACTTCATGTATATCGAGACTGCCGAAAAGGACAGCCGTGGCAGAAACCTCATCCTCTCCCTTGAGGATATGGCACACATTTCTGCAGACATGTTGTACTATGCGTCGCGCGGAATTCACCGCGCAAATCCGGACGCTGTCACCGTTATGGGCGGTTTGACCGATCCGAACGGACTTGGAACGGATGGCGCAGGCTATTCGTACTACAACCCGACGCAATGGGTTGAAACGGGATCGATGGTCGAATTCTTAGAGGCACTCTACGACGTGATCGACAGCGGAAAACATGCAAGCAAATTCTACGATGATTACTTCCAGGTTGCTTGCTGGCACCCGTATTACTGGGGAAAGGGCCCGGATGCTTACTTTGTTTCTGAAAATAACGAGATCTATAGCGTGATCAAAACGCGCGAAGGAAAAGACAAGAAAGTCTTCTTGACCGAATTTGGTTGGAGTGTCAAAAACGCAACGACCGAGCAGATCACAGAGTGGATCCCGCAGCTTTACGAAACCATTAAAGAACACTTGCCGTTTGTTGAGAGCTTGCATTACTTCCGCATGTTCGACAATATGGCAAACAACGGCGAGACAAACGGACTCTTCTTCGATCCCGATCCGAACGATTGGGGAACATACCTCACCAAGACGAAGTACGGAACGGACTATCAGGACGAATTGACTATTTCGGGTGCTCCGAAGCCGCAGGCTTATGCATATCAGAAAGCAGCCGGTGGAAGCGGATCTCTCGCATATTGGCAGCCGGAAGGATCAGATCCTGTTTTCCCGCCGGGAGTAAATCAGCTTTATGGACCGAACTATCGTGAGGAAAATACGAAAGCCGAGCAGGATAAGTACCTTTACGGTATGTGTTTCATTGCATACGAAGGACTCGGCCAGAACGTTGACTACGTCGATGGTTATGCGATGATGAATAACATGGGTGTTCAGTCTGTTCGAAACTGGATGCACTTTAGTTATCTCATGAAGGATCCTTACACGTTCAAGACAGGAAATGAAGTGCAGAATATGCACAAGATCTTGGCGGAAGCTGCAAAATATGACATGCAGGTCATCGGCATGAATCACTTTAACTGGAACCCCACGAAAAAACAGTTCGTCAAGGGAAAGGTGATGTATGATTCGACGCCGAACAGCGCGTATTACGAATGGTTGGAGCTTTACGAAGCAAGCTGGTACACGCTTGTTAAGGAGTTCCCTGAGATCACCTATTGGGAGATTGACAACGAGATCAACAACATAGACTTCATGTATATTGAAGGAAAAGAGGGTGTTCTGTTGACCTCGGAGAATATGGCGAAGATCGCTGCAGACATGTTGTACTATGCATCTCGCGGAATTCACCGTGCAAATCCGGACGCTATCACCGTGATGGGTGGTCTCGTTGATCCGAGAGGTTTGGGACTTGCAACGTCGCAAGGCGGTCACACGAACGAGACGAATGCCGGATTCTTGGAGCTCCTCTATGACGAGATCTTCTCCGGAAATCACGGAAGCAAGTTCCCCGATGATTACTTCCAGGTTGCAGCATGGCATCCTTACTACTATGCAAAAGCACCGGATCAGTACTTCATCAATCAGAATAACGCAATTTACGAAGTTATTAAGCGTCGTGAGGGCAAGGATAAGAAGGTCTTCTTAACCGAATTTGGTTGGGATATCTTCCGCGGTTGCACGAACGACCAGATCGCAGAGTGGATCCCGATGCTCTATGAGACCATCAAAGAGCACATGCCGTACGTTGAGAGCTTGCATTACTTCCGCATGTTCGACAACATGGCAAACAACGGCGAAACCTCGGGAATCTTCTTTGACCCCGATCCGAACGATTGGGGCACGTACCTCACCAAGACGAAGTACGGAACGACGCAGTTCAAGGATGAATTGACCGTTTCCGGCGCTCCGAAGCCGCAGGCTTATGCATACCAGAAAGCAGCCGGCGGAAGAGGCTCCCTCACGCTTTGGCAGCCCGAAGGATCTGATCCGGTTCTGCCTGAAAGGGGAGATCTCCTTCCGTCAGGTGTTGATTTGCTCGGTGGCGTCTGCTATGTCCTTTCTGAGCGTACGTACTCCGGCTCGAATTACGATCTTGAGCTCGAAGCACAGTTGATGGAGAATCTGGGCGTGAAAACGGTGAGAAACTGGTTGCACGTCACCCAGATGCTGAAGAATCCGACGACGATCAACGAGACTGCGTGCGAGAATATGCACGCATGGCTTAAGATTCAGAAAGATCATGGCCTCATCCCCATCGGAATGAGCCACACGAACTTCAACAACGGAACGGCAATTTCCGGAAAACCGAAGAGAGATCTTTCGGCGGGAAGCTACTATATTCAGTGGTTGAACGATTATTACACCTCTTGGTATACGCTCGTTTCCGAATTCCCGGAGATTACGTACTGGGAGATTGACAACGAAGTGAACAATTCTGACTTTATGAAGAACACGGCAGGTCAGAATGTTTATTCGTTGCAGGATATGGCAGACATTGCCGCGGATATGTTCTATTATGCGTCGCGCGCAATTCATGATGCCAATCCGTATGCTGTTTCCGTCATGGGCGGCCTTACCGAAGTTTACGGTCTTGGCCACGGCGAAAATAAGCAGTTCTTGCAGCTTCTTTATAACAACATTAAATCGGGCGAATTTGGATATTTCTACGGTGAGGAAAACAAGGCAAATGCGTCCAAAAACGCCGATGATTACTTCGAGATCGCTTGCTGGCATCCGTACGTTCATGGAACCGGTTTCACCAAGGAGAATTTTGAGAAGTATAATGACGAAATCTATCAGGTCATCCTTGACAATGAAGGAAAAGACAAACCCGTCTTCTTCACCGAAATTGGTTTCAGCAACCAGTCTTTGAACGAGGCAACCACTGCAAAGTGGATGACGGAAATGTTTGAGGTCGTTCGCGAAAAGATGGATTATGTCGCTACGATCAATTACTTTAAGTTGTTCGACGTTGCAAAAGAAACCTGGACGGGAAATTACTCTCGTTACGGAATGTTCTATGATCCTGATCCCAACCGTCCTTACACGACTGTTTCGGAAACGGATAACTCGCAGACGTTGCCTGCAGGCGCACCGAAGCCGTCGGCTTATGCGTTCCAGGAGGAAAATGGCGGAGAGGGAAGCTTGACCATTCTTTACGATCGCTATAAACCCCAGGCAGATCCGTTGAACATCAATCACAAGATCGCGGACACGCTCTATATTCCCGACATCGTAAAGGAAACGCACACGGCGTTGTCTGAAGGCAAAGAGTTGCATGGAACGATCGGAACGGATGCCGTTTCGTACACCATGGCGATGGCAACCACCGACATGGGGGCAACGACCGTTCCGTTCCAGACGGTTACCACGTCCGGACCTGCGGGCATTGCATATAAGAGAACGGGAATTGCACAAAATGCAGCGGACGGTTCTCTTCAGCAAGGCACCGGTGACGTCAAAATGCGTGAAGACGGCTGGTTTAAGTTCTTGAATAGTGGAGACGGCATTGTTTACACGTTTACCGTTCATAAGAACCTTACCTGCACGATGGAAAACACGAAGGCCGGCTGGGGAAACACACAGTTCTTAATTACTGTCACGAATGGAAACGGAAAGACCACGATTGCTGATGGAACGAAAGGATATGTCGTTACTAATTTTGGTCCTTACACGTTTAACGTGAAAGCAGGTGACGTGATCACGTTTGCTGTTTTCAACAATGAAAACTACGAAGGCGCTTACCACACGGGAATTAAATTTACGGGCGCAACTGATCCCGTTGATCCCGATGAGCCGGAGACACCTGAAGTAAAGGAGATCCTTGCTGTGAATCATAATATTGAAGAGACGCTGTATATTCCCGGAATTATAACGGAAACACACACGGCGTTGTCTGAAGGCAAAGAATTGCGTGGAACGATCGGAATGGATGCCGTTTCGTATACCATGGCGATGGCAACCACCGACATGGGGGCAACGACCGTTCCGTTCCAGACGGTTACCACGTCCG
>JAZNLR010000138.1:0-15020 GCA_045579195.1 Clostridia bacterium
TCTTCCTAAGACCGCTTGGCCTCCGACTTACATTTTTTGTGTCTGCTTTTTTATTGTTCACTTTTGGGAATCAAGAGAAGTTGCCCGGCATACACCGTTTCCACGCTGTTATGCTCTTTCAGGTGTTCTTCCGAAACGCCAAATGCCTTCGCTATTTTTTCAACCGTGTCCATCGGGCGCACAACGTACTTCTCCCCTTCACACTTTGGAATGACAATGATTGCTCCTTCAAAAAAGGCATCCTTCCCATTTTTTGCAATCAGGATCGATTCGGGAACTCCGAACCGCTTTGCAAGCGTTGAAATGCTTTCTCTTTGCAAGCGTATCATCCCCTGCTTGACGCTGTTGCGTTCCTTTTGAGAAAGAGGAATGAGGTATCGCCCGTTTTCCAAAACAAGCTCCTCTTCATGCACACAAAACCGCGCACAAAGTTCTTCTAAGTTTTCCGATCCTTCAAACACAAGCTCCATCTCAGCCCTCGCCTTGACGATTTTTATAAGTATCTTATGTTTGCCTCTTTGCCGTTATGCAATCAATGAAGAAAGATATGTTCCACAACTTTTCGAAGTGCCGCTTTTGAAAGAATGATGGGGTTACCCTTCATTGAGTTGCCGCTCGCTCCGCAGACGATCTTTTCGACCGTCTCTTCATCTGGACGAAGATTCGTTGTTATCAGAAAATGCGCGTTCAACTCTTCAACGAATGCAATAAGTGCGCGTGCAGCGGAAGAATCGCTTCGAGGACAACCCGGCAAAAGACGCCTTGCAATCTCTGCATATATTCCCTTGACAGCAGAAAAGTTCTCGTGCATCACGTGCGGAAGCGCAAGCGCACACGCCTTTCCATGTGGGATCCCCAACGTGACGCCCAAAGATGCCGCAATGCCATGCGCCGCGCCAAGTCCGCCGTTTGCAAGACAAACTCCCGACAAAAATGCTCGTTTTTGCATTGCTTCACGCGCCTCAATATCCTCCCCGTCCTCAAACGCTGCGACAAGAGCGTCCGTGTGATCCGCGCCGATAGAAAGAGCAAACAAAGCGAGATCCCGAACACTTTGAGACGAGCGGCAGGAAGTTGCGCTCTCAATGAGCTGCGTCAAGGCATCCATTCCCGATTCTGCCGTAACACGCTTGGGGACGGAAAGGGTCAAAAGCGGATCTAAAACAACGCCGCTTGCAAGAAGGCGCGGATCGCGAAAACTTTTTTTATACCCCTTTTCCGAGCTGGAAATCACTGCATTGACCGTCGTTTCCGCACCCGTTCCGCTCGTTGTCGGAATGGCCAACCAAGGGAGCGGATCTTCCGTCATCTTTTTCCCGCTTCCAACCCCTTCAAGGTACTCCTCAATCATTCCTCCATTGGTCAAGATTCCACTCGCTGCCTTTGCAGTGTCAAGAACGCTTCCGCCACCAACAGCAACCAGCATTTGCGCATTTACGTTACGCGCACAGGCGACGACAGAATCAACGTGATTCGGGGAAGGCTCTCCCCTCTCAACAATGCAAACGCCAATACACGAGGAGAGGATCTCTTGCCCGCGCGAAGACAGTGCACCAAGCGCACTCTTTGAAACAACTGCCAAAATGCGCTTATCGCGCGGCAGAACAATCTCATCAAACGCACCCCTCTTTTGCAAAATGTGAGAAGGAATCAACATCATTTCGCCTCCAAATCTTTAAGGTATATTGTAATTATAATTCACTTTGCCGCGGAATACAATGATTCCAAAGCAGTTTTGCAAAAAAAACTTCGAGGTGATTTCCATCAAACGTCTTGTCAAGGCAGTGACAACAGTGACGCTCTTTACTGTTGCAACGCGTCTCTTAAGCTTCTTATATCGCATTCTCCTTTCCCGTTCGCTGGGCGCGGAAGGAATGGGAAGTTACCAGATGATAACCTCCTTATTTTTCGTCCTGCTCACAATGACATCTTCCGGCATTCCATTGACCGTTTCGCGCATGACTGCCGAAGCAACTGTCCTTAAAAATCAGCGCAAATCCCACGAAATTGCAACAGGAGCACTTGTTTCAACCCTTTTAATGATCCTTCCCATCCTTTTGACCGTTCCATTGGCAAAAAGTGCGCTCGCGCAATTCTTTCCCTCTGAAACAAGCATAGATGTCTTAATTCTGCTTCTACCCGCGCTCGTTGCCTCGTGTGCATACTCGGCGTTCCGCGGGAGCATCTGGGGAAAACAGCGCTTTTTCGCCTTTAGTTTGATCGAGTTTCTGGAGGAGGTGTTCTTGGCAAGCTTTGGTCTTGTCTTCTTTGCGTTTGCAAAAAACCCGACGGGCAAGCTTTTTGCCGCGGCATCCGCAACCACGATTTCCTTCCTTCTCGCCGCAGCAGTCTCTTGCATTGTTTACTTCAAAAGCGGCGGAAGACTTGCTTTTTCCGCAAAGACGACGGGCAAGCTTTTGCGCGCATCTGCCCCCATCACGGGCATTCGCCTCTCCGCGACCCTCCTTTCGGGAGTCACGTCTTTCCTGCTTCCTTTGCGCCTTGTTGCAAGCGGAATGACAAAACGCGCAGCACTTGCTAACTTTGGTGCTGTCAGCGGAATGGCGCTGCCTTTGC
The DNA here is from genome assembly GCA_045579195.1 of Clostridia bacterium. Lineage (GTDB taxonomy): Bacteria > Bacillota > Clostridia > Christensenellales > CAMQZB01 > JAZNLR01. The sequence goes on from JAZNLR010000138.1 coordinate 2,578, forward strand.
TGAGCGTTCCGTCTGCACTCATTGGTTCTCTGGCGCTCGTTCTCATCCCCGAACTTTCCAACCTCAAGCAATGCGGAAAAGAGCAGGAACTCGATCGCAGGCTTCAGGGAGCGCTTGACTTTTCCGTTTTTGCCTCGATCATACTTGTGCCATGCTATCTTGCGCTCGGTACACCCATCTGCACGTTTTTGTTTGGCGATGAGACGGCCGGCATTTACCTTTCTCGCGCCGCATTTCTTCTCCTTCCCATGGGGCTCAATCAAATTGCTTCTTCCTCGCTGAACGCGCTCGGGCTTGAGCATCAATCTTTCCGAAACTTTCTGTTTGGCTCTGTTCCGATGCTGTGTTCTGTTTTCTTCCTGCCAAAATTCATTGGCGCAAACGCACTCCTTATCGGAACAGGCGCAAGCATCACCCTCTCTGCGACCCTCAATTTAATTGCCTTGAAAAGAGCAACCGGGCTTTCCCTTTCCGTCTTCAAAAAGCTCGCTTCACTCTCTCTTTTCGCGCTCATTTCTGCGCTTTTCGGGAAGCTTCTCTTCCCCATTTTAGAAAAAGTGATGCCCCTCTTCTTTGCACTTTCGCTCTCCTTAGGAGTTTGTGTTGTCATTCTCCTTCTTTTCCTCTTGATCTTTCGCCCGATTTCACTTTTGAAAATTGGACTTTTTCAAAAAAACAGCAACATTTCAGTTGCGTAATTTGAAAAATCATTCTATAATTTAACATATCTTCAAAAGAAAAAAAGGAGTGCTTCTGCGTATGCGTCTGACCACAACACAACGAATCGTCTATACCGCTATTTTCGCTGCGCTTGCAACTGTTTTCAATTGCTTTAGCATCACCTTCCCTCTCTCGGCAGGAACGGGCAGCATCAGCTTTGTTTATCTTGCTTGCTTTTTGGCAGGAATTCTTCTTGGCCCTATTGAAGGTCTTTGCGCCGGTTTGGTCGGCGACATTCTTGGTTGCATCATTGCCCCGAAAGGAGATTGGATCCCTTTGATCACTCTGGGAAGCGCTATGGTTGGGCTCGTTATGGGGCTTTCATTCCGCATCCCACTTGGAAGAACGCCTGAGCAGCCGAACTACTTTTGGATCGCGGTTCGCATCGTCATCGGAACGGTCCTGACGCTTCTGATCTGTTCCGCAGGACTCAATACTTTGGGAATTTACCTTCGCTATTCTTCAGGAAAAGTCAACTATTTGGCTTACCTTCTTCCCCGACTTCCCTTGCAGATCCTCGTTGGTGTGATCAACGGAATTTTAACCTTCCCGATCTTACTCATCCTCAACAAAACGGTTTTCCGAAATTACCCCGCATATTAAAAAAAAGCACCCAAACACGGGTGCTTTTCTTTTTGGATTTTGGAAAGAAAAGTTGAATTTATGTGAAAAGAATTCAAACATCCGGTTATTGAAATGAAAAAGTAACCGTGTTATAATATTTTCGAAGCGCTTCGGAATACAAAAAATAGGAGTTAAATATGGATGCAATAAAAGTTGGAAATCAAATTGCTGAATTGAGAAAAAGAAAAGGATTAACACAAAGCGCCTTAGGAGAACGGCTCTGCATCTCGTTTCAGGCCGTCAGCAAATGGGAGCGCGGCGAAACCCTTCCGGACACAGCGCTTCTTCCCGACCTTGCAAATATCTTAGAAACAACAGTGGATTTTATTCTATCCGGCGGAGAACGCCTTGTTGAATTTAAAGGAAAAATGAAGCTGTCTGATATTTTGAATGGTTTCAAGTGTCTTGAATCAATGGGGCTTCTTCTCGGAAGGGAAAATTTACTCTATCGTGCTGCTATTCGCGGAATCAACGAACAACTCAACACCGATGTCGAAAAGGCATTCACCGATGATTATGTCTTCGAAGCCTTTATTGCAGAAGCCGTCATCCAAAACTTGAATATGGGAATATACATCGATCCAACTGATGTGAAAAACAATCTAAAACACGAAAACTTCAAACAAACTATCCTCACCTTTTGCAAAAAACACGGGATCAAGTAAGTATAAAAGCCCCTAAATGTTAGGGGCTTTTCGATATTGTTGGGAACAATTCAAAAGAAAAGTTCTTTGTTTAACTTTCTCCTTTCGGGAAATACTTCCCGATATGCTGATTATCTTTGTTCGCTCAATCATCATCTTTGTCGTTCTCTTCATCGTCTTGCGGCTGATGGGAAAACGCCAAGTTGGAGAAATGGAGCCTTTTGAATTTGTTATAACGCTCGTCATTGCAGAGCTTGCCTGCATCCCCATCAACGACGTTTCCATCCCCTTGCTTTACGGGATCTCTGTCGTTCTTGCGATGCTTCTTTTGCATCGGATCCTCGTTCTCATCGGAAAGCATTCGGTGCGCGCGCGTTCCTTTCTTTCGGGAAATGCCCAGATCGTCATCACGCCGAAAGGAATTGACAGCGGTGTTCTTTCCAAGCTGAATTTGACGGTGGATGACCTTTTGGAATCCATTCGCTTTTTGGGGTACTTCCGTTTTTCGGACGTGCAGTTTGCCATTGTCGAAACAAACGGAAAGATCTCCGTGATGCCAAAGGAAGAGTCCACCCCAACAAAGCCTTTGCAGGAGGTCGTCATTTCCAACGGAATGTGGGCAGATGAATCCCTTCTTCGCATTGGGTATTCAAAACAAGAACTTCTCTCTTTCCTTCGAAAGTTTGGCGTGAGCAATGTCAAAGACGTTCTCGTTTTGATGCTCACGGAAGACGGCGATGCATATTTTCAGAAGTACTTCGAAGATGCAACCGAACTCAAAATCGAAAAGGAGGTTTCCGCGTGAAAAGCTTTTTGATCCTTCTTTCCTGTCTGCTCTTTCTCACGTTCGGAACGCTCATTGAGCAAACGTACGTCAAAGAGACTTTCGACTTCTTACGCGAAGAAATGGTCTCCATTCAAAGTGAAGTGGAAAATGAAACCGTCGAAGAAGAGGATATTGCAAATCTTTATGCCTGGTGGAAAAAGCAGAAAGAAACCCTGCATGCTTTCATTCCCCACAATGACATCCGCGAACTCGACAGTTGGTTTGCTCAGCTTGAAACACACGTCAAAAACAAGAACTTTTCTCTTGCCGATGCGTGTTCAAAGGTCATCATCACCTTTGCCATCACCATCCCGGGAACATATGAATTTACGCTCGACAACATCTTTTAATTGTTATGCCGAAAAATCTAAAAAAAATTTAGGCTTGACAAACCGAAAATCCGTGCTATAATGAAATCAGAAAGAGGAACGAATCTTCTTTCAAATTCGGTTCGTCGAAGACGAAGGAGGGCCCACCAATGTACACGGAACCCGCATCATCTTCGATCGCTTCCCTTTCGCGCTGACAACAATTGCAGAGAATCTGCAAGCTCTTTGAAAAGAAATCTCAGCGAACGAAAGTCGGATGCGATCAAGTGAAACTTGTAACTGATGATTTTTGCAGTTCGTGGGAAATAGGAGAGTAAAAGACAAGGAATCGACGGAAATTGATTTGCTGTGCGAAAAAGCCTGTTTTCTGTATGGCAAAGAGGAAAATAACCCGGTCGGTCGTAATTTAGATATCGGTTCATTTAAAAACGTGTGTAACAAAAAAATATATCAAGCACGCTTTCAAATTTCCGAACGGAACGATTCCCCCACTTCGCAAAAGGGACAATTGAATAAGAATATAGAAAGGGATGAGCAAATTTGCTCATCCCTCTTTTTTTTTGATTATAACAATGCAATGCCGTTCTCATCACAAATGCGATGCATCTCTTCCGGCCAAATGGACGCCTGCACCTCTCCGATGTGAAGTTTTTCAAGCATCAACATGCAAAGTCTTGACTGCCCGATTCCCCCACCGATGGTCAAAGGAAGCTTATCCTCTAAGATCCCCTTGTGGAACGGGAAGTTCTTTCTCTCCTCACAACCGCTCTTTTTCAGTTGGCTCTCAAGCGACGTTGCATCCACGCGGATTCCCATGGAAGAAATCTCAAACGCAGAATCAAGAACGGGGTTATAAATCAAAATGTCACCGTTGAGCGCCCAATCGTCATAGTCCGGCGCTCTTCCGTCGTGCTTCTTTCCACTCTTCAAAACGTCACCGATCTGCATCAAAAAGACCGTTTTATGCTCGCGGCAGATTGCGTTTTCGCGTTCCTTCCCGGTCATCGTCGGGAACATATCTTCAAGTTCCTGGGTGGTGATGAAAAAGACGTCCCTTCTCACCTCCAAGTCAACATAATCATACTTTTCTTTTACAAGCTCCAGCGTATCTGCAACCGCCTTGACGATTTTGGTCACGATGTTTTCCAAAAAGACAATCGTGCGATCCTCACGATTGATGACGCGTTCCCAGTCCCATTGGTCAACGTAAATTGAATGGATATTATCGAGGTCGTCATCACGGCGAATCGCGTTCATATCTGTATAGATTCCCTCTCCCGGCTGGAATCCGTAGCGCGCGAGAGCAAGACGCTTCCACTTTGCAAGCGAATGAACGATTTCCGCCTTTCTTCCGTTGTCATTGCGGATGTCGAGCGACACGGCACGCTCAACACCGCTCAAGTTATCATTCAACCCCGAATCCTCGGGAACGAACAGCGGCGCTGAAATACGCTCCAAGTTGAGTTCTTTTGCGAGCTTACGCTCAAATGTGTCCTTAATCAGCTTGATTGCACGCTCCGTCTCACGGATGGAGAGCGGCGATTGATATTCTTTGATCAACAACTTCATTTTGTTCTTCCTGTTAGTGTGTTTTTTTATATGATGTGGCGCTCAAAATGAGTTCCTCTGCATTCTTTCTTGCGGCTTCTGTCAGCTCAACAGAACCCGAAAGCCTTGCGATCTCCAAGACGATCTCTTCTTCTGCAAGGCGATTCATTCGCGTTAACGTCTTTCCTTCAATCACGTGTTTGGAGATTAGATAATTCGCATCTGCCATGGCGGCAATTTGCGGCAAGTGCGTGATGGCGATGATCTGACTCTCTTTTGACACGTCCGCAAATTTCTCCGCCACGATACGGGCAATCTTTCCACTGATTCCCGTGTCGATCTCGTCAAAGATCATTGTCGGAATCCTGTCAAGCTCACAGGTGATCTTCTTGACCGCCAGCATAAAGCGGCTCATCTCACCGCCGCTGATGACTTTTGCCAAGGGTTTCAGCGGTTCACCCGTGTTTGCAGAGAACATAAACTCCGCCATATCCAATCCGTTTGCGGTGAACGTCGCATCCTCTTTTTGCGGTAACGGTGCAAATTCAACGACAAAACGGCTTCCTTTCATTCCCAAATCCGCAAGCTCGCGCACAATTGCATTTTCAAAGCGGTTTGCAACTTCCTTTCTCACAGCAGAAAGGTCACAAGATGCAGCATATAACTCATCCACACATTTCTCTCGCTCTTTGGAGAGTTCTGCAATACGTTCCTCCGCCTGTTGCAACGTCAAAAGTCGCTCTTTTGCGTCCTCTAAGTATGCAAAGATTGCAGGGATATCGTGGCCGTACTTCCGCTTCAGCGCCTTGATGGTTTCATAGCGTTCCTCGATGCGATCTGCTTCCGCACCGTCAAATTGCATATTGTCAGCAAAGTCCTCCAAGGAATCCGAAATATCCTGAAGCTCAATGCGCATGGAATTTAAGCGTTCGGAAAGTGCGTCAAGCTCGGGCGAATAAGACGCAAGACCGCTTAAGATCCGTGCACTTTCAAAGACGCCATCACTTGCGTTTTGAGGTCCTCTTGAGAGCATGGAAACGGATTCAGCAAGCCCTTGCGCGATCTTTTCGCGATTCATTGCAAGCGTGCGAGCACGTTTCAGCTCCTCCTCTTCCCCATCATACAGAGCGGCGTTTTCAATCTCTTCGATTTGATACTCAAGCAAATCGACCGTGCGAAGGCGTTCTTCCTCCGAGCCCCCAAACTTTGAAAGCTCTCTGTCCACCGCACAAAGCGCATCATACGCGCTTCCAACACGGGCAAGCAACAAAGCACACTCTTCCTTGCCAAACTTGTCGACGAGGTCAAGATGCGTCCCGACAGAAATCAATGATTGATGCTCACTCTGCCCATGAACGTCCACCAATTTTTCACTAACGCTGCGAAGCATGGAAAGCGTGATAGGCCTTCCGTTTAAGCGAATTTCGCTTCTGCCCGAAAGAGAAAACGTGCGTGTGATGATCACCGTGTCTTCCCGCTCAAAGCCAAGCTCAACAAGAGCTTCCTGCGCGGGCGTTCCAAAGACATCAAACACGCCTTCGACACGAGCTGTCTCCTCGCCATACCGAATGAGCGTTTTATCCGCTCTTCCGCCCAACAGAAAATTGAGCGAATCTACGATAATAGACTTGCCCGATCCCGTTTCGCCGGAAAAGACGTTTAATCCCGTTTCGAGATTGACGTTCAATGAATCAATGAGCGCAATATTTCGGATGCTTAAGCTCTGCAACATTCCTTTTCGTTCCCTATCTCCTTAACTCATGATCTCGTTCAAACGATCCATGATCATCTTGGCAGCTTCTGAGCTCTTCGTTACGACCAAGAGCGTGTCATCGCCAGCAACACAGCCCAAAACCTCGGCAAATTGCATCTTGTCAATGGCGCTTGCAGCCGCAGTCGCGCTCGCAGAAATGGTCTTGATGACGATCAAATTTTCTGCGTTGTTGATCGAAATGACAGACTCACGGAACATATTGATCTTCTTTCCGGTGAGACGATGTTCACCATTCTCAATCGGCGCATACTTGTAACGTCCGTTTTCACAGGCAATTTTGATCAACCCCAGCTCTTTGATGTCACGGGAAACCGTTGCTTGCGTCACCTCGTACCCACAGGCTTTTAGCTCTTCTGCCAAATCTTCCTGGGTTTCGATGTCCTTCTTAGAGATAAGCTCTAAGATTTTTGACTGTCTTGTTGTTCTGGCCATTTTTCTTCCTTCCTTATCATTTATCATATTTTGGGGCTATGCCCTCGTCCATTTGCTGAGTTTCTTCTGCAATCTCAAAAAGAAGTTTGTCTTATCACCACAGAGGAACGTTGCAGAAACCTCTGCCTTCTCGATAAGAATTTCTTCCCCCATCTTCGGCTTTGCCACCGTTTCTCCATCCACAATGAGCTTTGTTTCCCCTTTTTCTCCGCAGGGAATGAGCACGATTTTCTCGCTGTCCGAAAGGACCACTGGTCTTGAATGCAACGAATGCGAACAGAGCGGCGTCAACAACAGCGCCGAGAGCTTCGGGCTCAAGATCGGACCGCCTGCCGAAAGAGAATATGCTGTGGAACCTGTGGGCGTTGCAACGATCACGCCATCGCAGAGATAGCGGTCAAGAAGAACCCCGTCCACACGCGCCTCAATCTTCGTGATGAAGTTTACGCCATCACCGTTATCGCGCATCAAAACGGCATCATTCAACGCAAAAAAGTGTTTCTCGCCAAGCTTGACCGAAAGAAGATTGCGCGTTGCCGTTTCAGGCTCTTTTTCAGTGATGACCGAAACAGCGCGTTCTGCAGATTCGAATTCAAATTCCGTCAAGAAACCGACCGTTCCAAGGTTGATCCCCAAGACGGGGATGTGATTGGGCGCGGCAAAACGAACAGCATACAGCATCGTCCCGTCCCCTCCCAACACAAGGAGGCGATCAACGCCTTTCAATGCAGTATCCGAAAGTGGCGTTTTCAACAGCGTAACCGAAGCGCCGCGCGCCTCGATCATTGCGATGATCTTCTCCGCCTTTTTGCCATCCGGGTCACGGGTTGGATTTGCATAAATCCCGATTTTCATATACTCTCCTTCAAAATCTTGACAGACTTCTCCTCATACCTTTTCATTATACTTCATTTTTAATATTTATTCAAGAGTTTCTGTATGTTTTTCCAAGAATTGTCGATTTTTTACAGAAAAAGCAAACGGCACGTCACCGTGCCGCTTTGACAATTCGTTCCATTTCTTCTTCAGATAGTTCTCTTTTTGTCTCTCTTTGGAAATATGCAAGAAACTCCACGTTCTTCCCTTCGCGAATTGGCGCAGGACAAAGTCCGCTCAAATAAAAACCCTCTTTCTTTGCGGCATCCCAAACCGCTTTTACCGCTGAAATGCGAGCTTTCAAATCCGTCACGATCCCGCTTTTTCCAAGCGCCTTTCTCCCACATTCAAACTGTGGCTTAACGAGCGTGATCACCTCGTCTTGCACAAATCGAGAAAACGCAGGAAAAACTGTTGTAAGGGAGATGAAGCTTAGATCTGCAACCGCAGATTCGATCATTTCCGGAAAACTCTCCTTTTCAAGCTCACGTGCGTTCATTCGGTCCATCACGACAACGCGCGCTTCCTCTTTCAAAAAATCTTCCAACTGATCTTCACCAACATCCACGGCATACACGCGCTTTGCGCCGTTCATCAAGAGAACGTGCGTAAAGCCCCCGTTGGATGCTCCGACATCCGCGAACACCTTGCCCTCGATTGGAAAGTGAAATGCATCACACGCGGCCATAAGCTTATATCCGCCAAGCGATGCCAAGCGAAGGTCTTCACCGACCGAAACCTCGTCCCCTTCTTTGACGTCAAATGACGCTTTGCGCGGCTTTCCATTGACGAGAACACAGCCTCGCTCAATGGCATGTGCAGCACGCGAACGCGTTTCATAATCACCGCGTGCCACCAAAAAGAGGTCCAATCTCATTCTTCTGCCCTCCGCACAAAGTGACACACGATCTCTTCTTTCGTAAGCCCGACCATTTCCATTTGTTCAGAGATCTCACCCTGTGAAACGAAAACGTCCGGAATGCCGAACGATGTTATGTCTGCTTCGGGCAATTTTGTGCGCACTGAACTTCCGAAACCGCCGCTTAAGACGTTATCTTCAAGCGTCACGATGGGCATTTTTGAAAGCGTCTGCAAAAGCTCCTCATCCATTGGCTTTAACGAGCTTGCATTAATCACCTTCGGAGGAACTTTGCCAAGCTTTTCAATTTCCGCGCGTGCGTCAAGCGCAAGGCGAAGATTGCGATTTCCAAACGCAAGGATCGCTCCGCCTTCACCCTCGGCAAGAATCTCCCACTTGCCAAGCTTGAACGGCTCTTTTGACCCGAACGACACGGGCGCACACTTTGGATACCGAATGACGAGCGGACCGTCAAAGCAGACGCTCATCGCAAGCATTTCTTTCAATTCGTCATTGTCTCGCGGTGCAACCACCGTCAAATTGGGAACTGAGAGGAAGAACGAAAGATCGAGAACACCGTTGTGTGTTTCCCCATCTCCACCGACCAAACCTGCGCGATCAACACAGAAGGTCACGGGCAATTTCTGCAACGCAACGTCATGCGCGAGTTGGTCAAACGAACGTTGCAGAAAAGATGCATACACGAAGAAGTAAGGCTTAAATCCACCTGCGGCAAGCCCAGCACACATTGTTGTTGCGTGCTGTTCAGCAATACCGACGTCAAAGAAGCGGTCAGGATGGCACTGCGCAAACGCAGTTAAACCCGTTCCGTCCATCATTGCCGCCGTCACAGCAACGATCTTTTCATCCTGTTTTGCAAGCTCACAGAGAGTTTCCCCTGCTGCATCGGACATACTGACCGATCCGGCGTTAAAATCCCTTGAAACGCCATGGAAAAACTCAGGTGCGTTTTCCGCGTCTTCATATCCTTTGCCTTTTTTTGTCACAGCGTGCAGAATCACGGGTCGGTCAGCTTCCTTGCAGCTCTTCAAATATCGCACGAGTTGTTTGATGTTGTGTCCATCAATCGGCCCAATATATTTCCAACCCATATTTTCAAAGAGAATCCCATTCACAAACAAGCGCTTAAAAACGCGTTTGAACATCCTCCCGATTCCGAGGAAGACTTTCCCAAGGAGCGGGATTTTTTCAAAAAAACGGGCAATTCCGCGCTTGATTTTCATCAATGCACGATTAGAGCGAACGCGAGAAAGATAGCGCGACATTCCGCCGACGTTGCGCGAGATGGACATTCCGTTGTCGTTGAGAACAAGGATCATCTTCGTCTTCTGGCTACCTGCATCGTTCAGCGCTTCCATTGCCATTCCGCCCGTGAGCGCACCGTCGCCAATCACGCTGACCACGTGATATTTCTCGTTTGCAAGGTCGCGTGCATGACAAAAACCGAGCCCCGCGGAAACAGACGTGCTCGCGTGCCCGGTGTTGAATGCATCAAATTCACTCTCCTCACGCTTTGGGAATCCACTGATGCCATCTTTTTTGCGCAAGGTGGCAAAGCTCTCCCGTCTTCCCGTGAGAATCTTATGAACGTAACTTTGGTGTCCGACGTCAAAAATAATCTTATCTTCCGGTGCATCAAAAACGTAATGCAAGGCAAGAGTCAACTCCACCGCGCCTAAATTCGAAGCAAGGTGGCCACCATTCGCCCGCGTCACCGCCACGAGGTTTTCCCGAATCTCCGCTGCAAGCGATTCCAATTCCTTGATGGAAAGCGCCTTCAGATCCGCCGGGGATTGAATTGTGTCTAAAATAGACGACATTATTTTTCCTTTTTGAAAACCGACAGCATCTTTGCGACCAAGTGAATGATCTTACTGCTGTTTTTTAACGCAAACTGCTTTCCCACCGCTTTACATCCAACCATCAGTCCGGAAATCAACGCACTGGACAGCGTCGCAACAACGATCTCCTCTGCACCGGAAGCGGTCGAAATGACAATTGCAATCGTTGCACCTGCAGCACCTGAAACGACACCGCAGATATCACCCATCACGTCACCGCAAAAGGAAGCAACCTTTTCCGCACTGCGAAGAAGCTGAACCGCCGTCTTCGCCCCTTTGATCTTGCGAGACGCCATCGCGTAAAAAGGTTCAATGTTGCATGCCGTGATCGCCGTTGCAACGACGTCAAACATCGTTGCGATCACGATGAGCGCTATTAAAATCGCAAACGCAAGAATGATGCTGTTTCCTCGCAAAACGATTTCGGAAATCACACTGAATGCAATGGAGAGAAAGAGCGTCAAGAAGAATGTTCTCACCACCCAAAGGGTCGGGCTGTGCTGTTTCTTCTGCTGTTTTTTCTTTCCCTGTTCGTGTTTTTCCTTGTGCTGTTCTTCCGAAGTGATATTCAGCTTTTTCTCATCTCTCACTTCGTTTTGACAACTGTCTTCTTCGGATTTCAAAATTTTTCCTCCAAAAATAAAATAAGGGACGGGAATTCCCCGCATTTTGCGACAACTCCTCGCCCTTTGTATTTAAAAAAACGGTGGTGATACGTTAAGTAAACTTTGCGGCTTAAGGTTCAGTATGATTTCCCTTGACTCCACTTCCCGTCGCCGAAGAAGCAGTTTCCTTTTAAGGTGTCAATCACTGCGTTGCCGACAGTGAAACTGAATCGCCACTAAGGCCACACTATAATCCCTAACATACCTGGAATACAGTCTAGAAGCTTTCCTTGGCAACCCCTTCTGTCCCTAGCCTCTTTTGCAGAAACAAGTTTCACCGAGCATTCGCCCCCTTCCACTTGGCCTTGGGAAAGGATTGTTCTCGGATTCGCATGCTCCACTCAAGGCAGGCTACTCTGCACACAACATTTAATCGCATTGCAGGTTTAATCTCGTACCGTGTTCTTTTGTTTCAAGAACACCTGCACAAGCCTCCACGGTAAATGGGTCGGACACCGCATGCCATTGCGGGACGCCCATAGACCTTAACTCCCAGCACGCACCCCGATTTGGGCAATCAAAGCACGCACAAGAAACTTCATCGATGTGCCCGTCGACGGTATTTTAACCCCGCCTTCAGAACAGAAAAGACTGACTAGAATACTGCACCACCGAACTGATTATAGCATATGTATTTTGAAAAATCAATAAAAATGACAGGTTTTTGCTTAAAACGTCCGCTCGCGAACGAACGTAACAAAAGAAGAAAAGGTTTTTGCGCGTTCCCCAAACGGAAGCAAAATTTCTTGAAGCTCTTGCAAAAGCCCGTCAGCAAGCGCGATTGCGCCCTTCAAACCCAACAGCGAAACAGAAGTAAGCTTCCCCTCTTTTTCATCTTTCCCCGTTGTCTTCCCGAGATCTTTTCCACCTGTCACGTCCAAGATGTCGTCCGTAACCTGGAAGAGAACGCCGAGTTTTTGCCCAAATTTGGAAAGAATTTCAAGCTCTTGTTCGCTCGCTCCTCCGAGGATTGCCCCAACGAGGATCGCTCCTTCAATGAGGTCGGCAGTTTTGTGTCGCTGAACGTACGACAGGCGCTCTTTCGAAGTGCTCTTTTCTTTTTCACAGGCGATATCTTCCGCCTGCCCTGCAATCATTCCGCTTGCGCCTGCCTTTCTCGCAAGCAAGGCCGCCGCCTTTCTCTCTCTCTCGGAACGGATGTCGTCCAACATCAACTCAAATGCAAGATTCAAGAGCGCATCTCCGCTTAAAACCGCTTCTGCCTCTCCGAACACCTTGTGACTCGTGGGCTTTCCGCGGCGCAAGTCATCATTGTCCATGCAA
>JAZNLR010000139.1:0-3062 GCA_045579195.1 Clostridia bacterium
ATGCGCGAAGCAGGCATCGCGGAGGAGAAAAACGGCCGGCATTATGATGTGCAGGGTGATCGCTTGATCTTCCCCGTGATTGACGCGTTCGGGCAGGTGATTGCCTTTGGCGGTCGCATCCTTGAGAAGGCTGACTATGCAAAATATAAGAACACGAAAGAAACCGTTCTTTTTAACAAATCAACGGTGCTGTACGGAATCAACCTCTTAAAAAAGTTGAAACAGGAAAAGGGAATTGATTCGGTGATCATCGTGGAAGGATATATGGACGTCATTTCCCTTTGGCAGGCGGGCTTTGAAAATGTCGTTGCGAACATGGGAACGGCGCTTACGCAGGAGCAGGCAAAGGTGATTCGCAGGATGACTGAGCGCGTGTTCGTCTGTTATGACGGCGATGGCGCTGGAATCAAGGCGGCGATTCGTGGAACGGAAATCTTTGAAAAGGAAGGGCTCAACATCCGCATTGTGACCATCCCAGATGGGCAGGATCCGGACGATCTCATCAAGAAAAAAGGTCCGGAAGCCTATCGCAAGTGTCTTGAACGTTCCCAGCCCATCACGGACTTCAAACTGAGCGTTTTGAGACGGCAGTTTGACCTTCGGGATTCGGACGGAAAACGGAAATATATCAAAGCGGCGCTGAAAGTCATTTCGACCTTGGAAACTTCCGCCGAGAAGGAGGACTTCTTAAAGCGTGTCAGCGCGGAAACTTCGATTTCTCCCGATGCTTTGCGGCGCGATCTTTCTGCGGCAACAAAGAAAGAGGATGGGGAGAAGACTGAGAAGGCAGAAGTGCCGAAGAAGGAAGAAACAAGCGGATCGACAAAGGCCGTACGGTACGTTTTGAACGCAATCTTAAACGGACGTGCAAAGGCCTCGGATGCGCTTGAAATTGAGCCGTTTTTGGACAACCTTGCTCACGTTCGCATCTTTGCTTACCTCAAAGAGAATGAGGGGAAAACGGTGCGTGCGAGCGCGCTGTACGACTTTCTGGAGGAACCTCTACACGAAGAGGCGGCGGCTGTTCTTACAGTTGATGAGAACCTTAAAATCGCCGAAAATGAGCAGGGAAGATATTTTAAAGATTGCTTGCGAATGTTTAAGCGTGCTGCGCTTGAGCGCGAGCTGGCAACGCTCAACGAGCGCTTCCGCACGGAAGATGACATCAACGTCCGCACGGACATCGTCAAAAGATTGCAGACGATTGCATCTGAACTTAGAAAAGTTTAACGCGTTTGAAAGCGCGAGAACAGGTTATTCAAAACCCATTTTGACATACAAAGGAAAGCCAACGGAGGAACATCATGGCGAATCAGGATAACGAATTACAGACCATCATTAACAGCGTGTTGGAATATGCGCGCAAGAAGGGCTCGATCACAACCGAAGAACTCTGTGACCGAACCGAAAAGATGAATGCAACAGCAGATCAGATCGACAGCATCTATAAGGCGCTGGAAGACGAGGGAATTCAAATCGTTGACGAATTTTCGCTGGACATCTCTTTGGAGGGATTGGACAGCATTATGGCAGACGTCAGTTTGGAAGACCCTGTCAAGATGTACTTAAAGGATATCGGAAAAGTGCCCCTTTTGTCCACCGAGCAGGAGATTGAACTTGCAATGCGTATGATGGATGGCGATGAACAGGCAAAACAGAGCCTTTCCGAGGCGAACTTGCGTCTTGTCGTCAGCATCGCCAAGAGATATGTCGGTCGCGGAATGCTCTTTCTTGACCTCATTCAGGAAGGGAACTTGGGCCTGATGAAAGCGGTCGAAAAGTTTGATTACACGAAGGGTTTCAAGTTCTCGACCTATGCAACCTGGTGGATTCGTCAAGCGATCACGCGCGCCATTGCCGACCAGGCGAGAACCATTCGAATTCCCGTTCATATGGTTGAGACCATCAACAAGCAGATGCGCGTTTCGAGAACCCTCCTGCAACAGCTTGGCAGAGAGCCGACGATCAAGGAGATCGCTGATGAAATGGGAATATCCGAAGAACGTGTTCGTGAGATTCAGAAGATCTCGCTCGACCCGATTTCCCTTGAGACGCCGATTGGAGAGGAAGAGGACACACACTTGGGAGATTTCATTGAGGACGACCACGCAGTCGACCCGAGTGAGGTCGTTTCCACAGCAACGTTGCGTGAGCAGTTCAGCGCGATTTTGGGAACGCTGACGCCGCGCGAGGAAAAAGTTATTCGCCTGCGTTATGGAATTGACGATGGTCGCCCGAGAACGCTGGAAGAAGTTGGAAAAGAATTTAATGTAACGAGAGAGCGTATTCGCCAGATTGAGGCAAAGGCATTGAGAAAACTTCGCCATCCGCACCGTAGTAAACGCTTGAAGGATTACAACAAGTAAAGAAAACGGAGGGTGGAAAATTGAACACTGCAGACAAGCTCGATGATGCGATTTTAGGGTTTATTAGCGGATTATCGGGAAAAAAGAACGTCACGAATGACGAGCTGTTTGACTTTTTTGATCAAATCGGTGCTGATGTTGAAGAAATTGACCGTGCGTACACTTTGATTGAGAACGCAGGCATCCGCGTTGTGACCGAACCGGAAGAAGGCCTTGACGGCTCTGAATTTGACGATTTCGTTTCGGACGATCCCGTCAAGCTGTACTTAAAAGACATCGGAAAAGTTCCGCTTCTCTCCGCAGAGGAAGAGATGGAACTTGCAAGAAGGATGCAACAAGGCGATGAAGAGGCAAAGCGCCGCTTCTCTGAGGCAAACTTGCGTCTTGTTGTCAGCATCGCAAAGAGATATACAGGAAGAGGAATTCTGTTCCTTGACCTCATTCAGGAAGGAAATCTGGGCCTTATGAAGGCGGTCGAAAAGTATGACTGCGATAAGGGCTTCAAGTTTTCGACATACGCGACCTGGTGGATTCGCCAGTCCATCACGCGCGCAATCGCGGATCAGTCGAGGACCATTCGAATTCCCGTTCATATGGTGGAAACCATCAACAAGATCGTGAAGGCATCCCGTGCGCTCGTGCAGGAAAACGGCAGAGAACCGACCGCAGCGGAGCTTGCAGAATACCTCGGGATGA
>JAZNLR010000140.1:0-7302 GCA_045579195.1 Clostridia bacterium
AAGGGACGGATGCGACCTTTTCGCTTGACGGAAGCTTGCGTGCGGAGGATGATGTTTTTTGTCTTTTGAAAGGGGATGGCGTCCGATATTCCGCTTCTGCTTTTTCAACAGGCGAGGAAGGATTTTTTGTTCTTGAAGAAAAGATGGACGCTTTTGGTCGCGCTAAAAGCGTTTCCGTTGCAGAAACGGTGAAAAAAGAACTGCCGTTGCAGGCGGAAGAGAAAGCACCGTTGCAAGAGTTCGATCAAGCGGAAGAAAGTGAACAAATTTGCGACGATGCAGTCGCGAGCGAGAATTACTTTGAAAAGGTTGTGGACGTTCTCAATGCGACAGATCCGCAAGAGGTGATCCGTGCGCTGAGTGAAGAGCAGGAGAAGGGCCCTTCATTTTATGAGAGTGTTCGTCCGCAGCTTGATGACTTATTCTCGCGGTTTGAACGCGTTCCCACGTTGGAGTCGGTCGTGCCCGACAGCCGCTGGGTGCGGGTTGCCTATGACGAGGGGGACGCGTCATACGTCGTCGGAGTGCTCAACTATGACGGGGTCCCTGCGTACGTTTGTTACGGAGTTCCTGCGGCATACGCAAGTGAGCCGCATCCTGAGCTCGAGGGGTACTCCCAGTGGCTTCCTGAAGATCCCTCCGACCCTTACGGCGCGGGATACTTTGTGATGTTTCAGTCTGCAGAGACAGGGGAGACCGTGACGGAATGACCTCGCGCGTTTAGCTTTTATCAAAACGGAAAGAATCAGGGCGTTTGGCAAGGCGTTCGTCAATCTTTTTCGAGAGCGCATCGTGCTGTTTCATGACGGCATAGATGCGGTTGTCAAAAGGAGAGCTTGCAGGCGCCCTTTCGTCTGTCTTTTGCGGTGAATCTGCACCTTTTTTGGGCTGCATTGCGGAAAAGAGCTTGGAGAGAAGCTCGGGTGAAAAGGGAGAGGATTGCTCAATTCTTGTGGTGTTTTCCACGTTTTGCGTCCTCACAACCTGACTTTTTTCGGGATTTGAAGAAAATGAGGAATTTTGTAAGGCAAACTTCTTCATATAACGCTCCTTTTTTTTGAAATTTTGGGCAAAAATATTTGATTATATTTCAATTATGTTATATAATACTAAAGTATGAATTCTCTTAGAATGGAAAATTTTAAGAGTAAGGAGAAAACGAAGTTGAAAAGAATACTCACTCTGTTGATTGCCGTTCTCATGTTGATGTCTTTTTCCGCGTGCGGAAACAAGGGCGGCTATGACTTTGGCCCTGTTTCGGGCGGCGCATCCGCATCGGACAGCGTAACTGGCAACGGCAACATGGTTGTCCAGAAAGGAAATTATCTGTACTTTATCAACGGATACGGCGATCGTACTTCGAAAGCCGCATTCGGTGATGTCATTCGGGGCGCGCTCGTTCGTTCGGATTTGGACGGATCGAACGTTGTCACCATCGTTCCTCGTGTTGTTGTCAATTCCTATGCGAAGGGCGGAATTTACATCTTTGGTGATTCCGTTTATTACACCAGCCCGAACGATGAAAAGAACAGCAGCGGCGAAGTTCAGACGTCTTATCAGGACTTTATGGTCACGAAGTTGGACGGAACCGGAACGAAGAAGCTGTTGACGACTGCAAACTCCACGTATGCATATCGTTTCTATGAAGTTGGCGGAGACGTTTACCTCGTTTACACTGCTTCGAACGGTGCGATCTGCTCGTTGAATTGCACGAAGCCGGCAGGCGTTAAGGTTCTTGCAAGCTCGTTCAGTGGCTCTGCTGTCTATGCAGATGAGTGCGTGTTCTACACGAGAAGCGTTTATATCGACAAGGACAAGGGTATCACCGAGACCTATAACGAGGTTTATGCGGTCGTTCCGAACGCTGCAGAAGTTGGAACGAAGGCAGACACCGAGGATTACGTTGATTACGGAACGAAGCTCTTCGACGGCTTGACCACGGTTGGCGACAGCAAGATCAAGTTTATGTACACCTTGAAGAATATCGTTGACGGAAGACTGTTCTATACGAAGGTTGACAGCAAGGCAACCAAGACGGATGCGCTCTGCTCTGTTTCGGTTTCCGGAACGACCCTCGGAACGGAGATCGTTCATTCCTATAACTCCGCAAACGTCACCGGATACCTCCCGTATGTTTACGACGGCGACAAGGTCGGTTTGATCGCACTGTACGGCGGAGAGACCGTGTTCCTTCCCCAGTTCGTTCAGAATGCTGAAGGCGATCTCGACAACCTCGATGAGCGCGTTTACCTTGCTTCCACCGAGCTCGTGATGATCGCTGTTCGCGATGGATACTTGTATTACTCTGCAACCGGAACCACCGGACACAACCTCTATCGCATGGAGATCGAGAATGCAATCAAGACCGGCGATGATTACCAGGCCGGTGAAAAGCTTCTTTTCAACCCCGCGGTTGAGGCTGAGGAAGAAGGTGAGAAGGATGTTGCTGAATTCTATGACGAGTTCAGAGTCAATTGGCTTGATCCTGTCTTCTTGGATGGCAAGTTCTTCTACTTGCGCGCAACCGGTGATTATGCAAGCTATGTCTTTGCGTATGATTTCGAAACCGAAGAAACCGTTCGTTATGCAATCGTTGATGCTGACGATGAGCCGGATGCTGAATAAAATTTAGCCTTTTTAAAGCGACGTTCCAAAGAGTGGAGCGTCGCTTTTTTCTCTCTTTTTGCATTCTTTTTGAAAAGTTCAACACAATGTGAAAATAGAGTTCGCAAGAGAAAATCCGTTTATTTTTGCACGTATTTTTCAAAAAAGAATGAAAAATGCAAGAAATTTCAGAAAAAACAGTAAAAAATAGTTTACAAAAGCACTGCGAATCTCTATAATATCAATGATTTTAGATAAGGAGACTTTTATGAGCAAATATATCAAATGTCCGCGTTGTGACCTCAATTACATTTTGGAAAGCCAAAAGATGTGTGACGTCTGCAAGGCGGAATTGAAGCTTGCACCCGACATTTACAGTGAAGAAGACGAGGATATGATCCTCTGTCCGATCTGCAAAGTCAATCACATCTTCCCGGATGAAGAGATGTGCTCCACCTGCCGCGAAGAGGCGTCTGAGCTCGAGAGAGACATCTCGGAGGACGATGACAATTGGAGAGCATACCTCGATGATGACAAAGAGGTGATGGAGGAGGATAGCGCAATGGCATCTCTCAACCAGCTCCAGGAAGATGAGGCGGAAGAGTTCTTTGACGATGAGGAGAAGTCTGAATTCGAAAAGGGCGTCGACCGTGAGTATGATGACTTTGACGACTTCGAAGACCTCGACGATGAGGATGACGAAGACGAGGATGACGAGGAAGAAGACGAAGAATAATCTTTCTCCGCATTGGGAACAATAGAGGAAAATCGAAAAAGGATGGCCCTCTATGAGAAACTGTAACGTAGGAATTGGTTCTATTCGCGATCGCCTTGCCAAGCTCAAGGGGACGGACGTCACGTTGCGCGTCCATAACGGAAGGAATCGATATAGCTCGATTCGTTGTAAAATCGAAGACGTTTATCCCGCTGTGTTTACAGCGCGGCGAGAGGATACGTTGGATCTCGTCACATATGCGTATAGCGCTGTTGTCTGCGGTGACGTTTCGTTTGCAGGATGATTGAAAAGCTGTCGGCTGAATGTCGACGGCTTTTTTATGCAAAAAGATGGTGAAGGGCATATTCCTTCATGGAGGCTCATATTGTATAACTGACTTAAAAATCATAAGGAGAAAGTACGATATGCAGCCTGTTTTCAACGTTTTCCAAACGGATTGTCAAACACAAACACAAACGCAAACCGCCGTCGAATGCCGTATGATGGCGTCGGGGAGCGCATCCATTGCCAAAATTCTCGACGTTTCGGCAAAGAGCGAAATCACGGGGTTTGAGCGCGTCGGGGATGAGCTGCAGTTTAGCGGTCGGTGCAATTTTTACGCACTTTACCTGACGGATGATGGTAAGGTCGCCGCGTTTGATTACGGCGTGCAGTTCAGCGATGTCACGCCCCTTGCAGATGGGGAGAGGATTACAGACGTCTTTTCGGACGTTGAAGACGTTGAGGTCGTGAGCGCGCAGGGAAGTGAACTTATCTGTGCGGCGGTTTTGAAAGTGACCCGTGTTTCTTCCTGCGAGGAAGAGGTACGGTATCTTGCAGAAGCTGACGTCTCATCAATGATGGTGAGAGAGGCCGCTTTTGACGTTCCGAAAACGATCGTTTCAAAGGTGAGTGAATTTGCTCTTCAAGAAGACGTTGAAATTGAAGGAGTTGTCGAGCGAATTTTGAGTGCTTCCGCAACGCTTATTGTCAAGGAGTGCACGTGTGGCTTAGATTGCATTGTTGTGGAAGGGGAGCTCGTCACGCCCATCGTCTTTTCTTCGGAAGATGGAACGAAAATTTCTTGTGTGAATGTTCTAACGCCCTTCCGTCAGGAAATTGAAGCAGAAGGAAGCCAAATTCAATTTTCCTGTCTTGCGCGCGGAGACGTGAAATCCGTTAGAGTCAATGCTCTCGTGGATGAAAGTAAGGGGAATTCTCATCTGCAGATTGATTATGCATTGCGCCTTGTTGCGCGTGCGATCAGCGTTTCAAATATCGTTGCAATCAAGGATGCATTTTCGGTTGACAAAGAACTTGAAACTTCTCAAAAGAGTCTTTCTCTGCAGTCTTTACGGGGCGTTTTGCGCTCGGTTGAGGAACTTTCCGGCATCACGAACTTGGAAGATAATCAGCCGAAAGTAGAGGGGATTCTATGCGCTGTCGGGAATCGTGCGAATATCGTGAAAATGGCGTGTGAAGAAGGCTTCGTGACGGTGGAAGGTATTGCATCCAGCACGGTGATCTATCGCGCGGAAGAGGGGCTCTCATCCGCCCAGATCGAGCTTCCGTTTTCCGCGGTTTTGAAGAACGAACGCATTCGGAAGGGGGATGAAGCGCGCGGAAATATTGCGGTTTTGTCAGTTTTGCCAAAGAGTAAGCTCCCTGATGAAATCGAAGTGGAAATGCGTCTTCAGCTGACGGTCACGTGCTTTGGGAAAGAGCAGATGACATGCATTTGTGACCTTATCGAAGGGGAGGAAAAGAAAGACGTCGGAAGCGGAATTTCCGTTTACTTCCCCGAGGCAGGCGAAGGACTTTGGGAGATTGCGAAACGATTAAACGTTCTTCCTGAGGCAATCCTTTCGGAAAATGACGTCACCTTCCCTCTTTCGGGAGAGGAAAAGATCGTCGTTTACCGCCAATGTGTTGTGAAAGCTTAAAATCCTCTTGTCAAACACCGAAAATCATTGTATAATAAAGAAAAAATTCTCGGTGTGATATGACTGTTTTCGCAAACGCAAAACTCAATCTTGCTCTCAACGTGACGGGAACGGACGGCGGTCTTCATACGTTGGATATGGTGACGGTTTCTGTTGACCTTGCCGATGAGGTGGAACTCTCTGTTCGGGAAGATGACTGCGTGACACTCGTTTGCGACGGAGGAATTCCAACCGAAAAGAACACAGCATATCGTGCGGCGGTTGCGTTTGTTGCAGCGTTCAAAACGCGCGGTGTTGACATCAAGATCAGGAAAAGAATTCCGTTTGAGGCAGGGATGGGTGGTTCGTCCGCCGATGCTGCCGCGGTCTTAAACGCAATGAAAGAGTTGTTTTGCGTGTGCGATGAGGAGCGGATTTCTGCCATCGCACGTGCAATCGGAAGCGATGTTTCTCCGATGCGACAAAAGGGGTTCTTGCGCGTTCGCGGAACGGGGGAACTCATTGAGAAGATTGCAAGCGAAAAGGAGCTTCACTTCGTCGTTTTGCAAGGGGAAAATGGAAGCTTTGCAAAGGACGTTTATCGCACGTTTGACATCGTTTCCTCAGATGTGAAAGCGGACGTTCCACAGCTCGTTTTATCCATCGAGCAAGGAGATCTGGAAGGAATCTCCAAAAACCTCAAGAACCAACTGGCGAAGGCAAGCATGTATCTTGTTCCCTCTATATCTGAGGCGTTTGCGGCGCTGAAACGCTTTTCTCCGAACGCCGTTTCGATGACGGGAAGCGGAAGCGCGGTTTTTGGACTCTTTGGAAGTGCAAAGCGTGCAAACGAAGTTGCCGCGGCGCTCAAGGGGGAGTTTCCGTTCGCTTTGGCGGTCAAGAGCGTTTTTTGAGAAAGAGAAAACTTCATAGAATAACAGAACAAAACTCTGTCAATAATCACGGTTGCAACGCTGCTTCCGTGATTTTTTTGTCGCGAAATCGGCGCATAAAATGGACGAGCATTGGTTAATTTAATGCTGAAAGGAGTGTTTTTGTGAAAAGGTTTCTTGTGGTTTTGTTTGCCTTCATCTTTTTGTCTATGAGCGGTTGTTCGGTCGCATCTGATGGGAGTTCCTCACGATTCTTAAGAATACATATCCGAGCCAACAGCAACACAGAGCAAGATCAAAAGATCAAGCTTCTCGTGCGGGATGAGATCGTCTCGCAGCTCACCCCAATCCTAAGCGCTTGTGAGAGCAAAGAAGAGAGCATGCGCGTTCTTCAGGGCAAGCTTTCATTCATTAGGAAGACGGCAGAGGATGTGTTGAAACAAGCGGGCTTTTCTTACGGTTGCTCCGTGCGCCTCGCAAAGGAACGCTTCCCGGACAGGAAGTATGGTTCGCTCATCTTAGAGGCGGGGATTTACGACGCACTCATTGTTGAGCTTGGAAGGGGTGTTGGGGATAACTGGTGGTGCGTTGTGTTTCCGCCTCTCTGTTTTGTTGGAGGAACGGAGAACGGCGAAGGTAAACTCGTTTACCGCTCGAAGCTCGTTGAAATCATCAATCGCTTTTTTGAAAAAGATAATCGGAGGTAATCAAGATGGGGAAAGGAAAAAGAATCTGCTCCGTCGTGCTTGCCGTGATGCTTCTTCTCTGCACCGTTTCGCTTGTGTCGTTCGGTGGAGAAGAGAATGCGGCGGATGCGGCGGTCGTTAAGCGCGGTAACCGTGGGCAAAATGTTCGAACGGTGCAATCGGCGTTGAAAAAATATGGATATTATAAGGGGAATGTTGACGGTATTTTTGGTGCGCAAACATATGAAGCCGTGAAGTACTTCCAGCGCAAGAACGGACTTTCTGTGGATGGTATTGTCGGAAAGAAAACTGCAGCTGCGCTCGGGATCTCGCTCTCATCGGGCTCGGGGAGCGTTTCCAACAGCGACCTCAATCTGTTAGCGCGTGCGGTGTATGGCGAGGCGCGTGGCGAATCGTACACAGGTAAGGTGGCAGTTGCCGCGGTAATTTTGAACCGCGTTAAAAGCTCCAAGTTTCCGAAT
>JAZNLR010000141.1:0-14326 GCA_045579195.1 Clostridia bacterium
CTGTGAAAAGAACGCAGAACTCGGACCTTTGCATATGCCTGCAAATATCGCAGGGATCAAGACTTGCCGCCTTGCAATGCCGGATGCGCCGCAGGTTGCTGTCTTTGACACCGGATTTCATTCCACGATTCCCGATTATGCTGCGCTTTATGCATTGCCGTACGAGGCGTACACCGATTGGAAGATCAAAAAGTACGGCTTCCACGGAACCAGCCATAAGTATGTTTCCGGTGAGGCTGCAAAATACCTCGGAAAGGACATCAAGGATCTTAAGATCATCACTTGCCACCTTGGAAACGGTTCTTCTATTTCTGCAGTTAAGGATGGAAAGTGCGTTGACACGACGATGGGCTTGACCCCGCTTGAGGGCGTTCCGATGGGAACGAGAAGCGGTGACATCGATCCTGCTGCAATCGAGATGATTATGAACAAGACGGGAATGAATATCTCCGAAACTTTGAATTATCTCAACAAGAAATCCGGTATGCTTGGAATTTCCGGTTTCAGCAGTGACTTCAGAGATTTAACCAAGGCTCGCGATGAAGGAAATCCTCGTGCAAAGCTTGCACTTGACATTTTCAATTATCGTTGCAAGAAGTATGTCGGTGCATTTATTGCCGTTATGGGCGGCGTTGATGTGATTGTCTTCACGGGTGGCGTAGGTGAGAACACCGATTGCTCCAGAAAGGCAATTTTGGAAGGTTTGGATTATGTTGGTGTTGAGATCGATGAGGAGTTGAATAAAAAGTATAGCTCGGGGCAGGTCTATAAGTACGGCACGGTTACCATTTCCACCGAAAAATCGAAAGTTAAAGTTTTGATTCTTCCCACGAACGAAGAGCTTGTCATTGCGCGTGAGACGAAAGAACTTACCCAAAATGCGTAACTTTTCCGAAAAAGATTCTATAAATCCTATCTTTTTTGTTTGACAAAGTTGGATTAATCCTATATAATCTTTGAGAAGTGTTTGAATATGCCCAAGGAGGTGCAGATAGATGGCAGTACCCAAGAGTAAAGTTTCGAAGCAGAGAAGAAATAAGAGAGCAGCGAATTGGAAGCTTTCTGCTCCTGCTCTGATTGAGTGCCCGCATTGCCATGAACTCGTGCTTGCACACAGAGTTTGCAAGAAGTGCGGATACTACGATGGAGAGCTGAAAGTAGAGAAGAAAGAGAAAACCGAAGAATAATTTTAGTTGCTTAAAAGAGGCCGATTTGATCGGCCTCTTTTTTTCTGCATTTTTTACGGTGAAATCCCGCATTTGACTTGCAAGTTTGTAAGTTTTTCTGTATAATATTTTTAACTATACTTACACGATAGAGGGTAAATTATGAAAATCGTCGTAGATGCATTTGGGGGAGATTATTCTCCTTCTGAAATTGTCAAAGGTGCGGTTGATTCTCTCTCGATGGAAAAAGATTTTTCCGTCATCTTAACGGGTGATCAAGAGAAGATTGAAGCGGAGCTTTCGAAATACAAATTTGATCGTTCTCGCGTTGAAATTGTTCATGCAACCGAGATTATCACAAATGATGATGTCCCAACAGAGGCAATTCGTTTCAAAAAGAATTCTTCGCTTGTTGTTGCGTTCAACCTCTTGAGGGAAAATCCTGAGGTTGGAGGCCTTGTCTGTGCCGGAAGCACGGGTGCAGTTCTGACGGGTGGAATTAAGGTTGGACGAATTAAGGGGATTTCTCGCCCTGCGCTTGCGCCGATTTTGCCGACGGCAAACGGAGGACATGTTTTGATGCTTGACATCGGTGCAAACGTTGATTGTAAGAGCATCAATCTCGTTCACTTCGCCGTGATGGGAACAGCCTATATGAAGATGGTCTTTGGAATCGAACGGCCTCGTGTTGCGCTCTTGTCGAATGGTGTTGAAGATAAGAAGGGAAATGCACTAACGAAAGAGACGTTCCCGCTTTTGAAAGAGCTGAAAGAGATCAATTTTGTTGGAAATATGGAAGCACGCGACCTTCTTTCGGGGGAATATGATGTCGTCGTTACGGATGGATTTGCCGGGAACGTTGCATTGAAAGCATCTGAAGGGGCAATCGGCCTTGTTCTCGGAGAGATTAAAAAGAGCGTAAAAGCTTCTTTCCTTGCAAAGATTGGAGCGCTTTTGATGAAGAAAAGCTTTGTTTCCTTAAAGAAAAAGCTTGATTATAACCAGAGCGGCGGAGCTCCGATGCTCGGAATTGAAAAAGTCATTGTCAAGAGCCACGGCTCTTCTAAGGCACTTGCAATCGCAAACTCTGTTTTACAGGCAAAACACTTGGCTGAATCCGGTTTTATTGACGACATCAAAAAGACCATTGCATCAATGGAAGTTTTGAACGTGGAGAAGAATGATTGAATTTGATGTTCAGACAATTGAACAAAAGCTTTCATATCACTTTCGCGATGAAGGGCTTTTAAAACTTGCATTTACGCATTCGTCTTATGCGAATGAAAACGCCTGCGAATCGAATGAGCGCCTTGAATTCCTTGGTGATTCCATCCTGAATTACGTCGTCGCAGAGTACTTGTATGAAACATCGAAAAAAGGGGATGAAGGAGAGCTGACACGCCGTCGCGCGCAGTTGGTCTCGGCAAAGCCTCTCGCTGTTTTGGCTGAAAATCTTGGCATTGGCAAGCATCTTCTGGTGGGTGTTGGCGAAGGAAAGAGTGGTGGAAAAGGGAAGTTGAACGTGAATGCAGACCTTGTTGAGGCTTGCATTGCCGCGATCTATCTTGACGGTGGAATGGATGCGGCAAAACAGTTCGTTCTTGCTGTTCTGCCCGTCTTGATTTCAGTGAGCAAAACAGTTTCTACCATTCTCCACGATTATAAGACTGAGCTTCAAGAATTTTTGCAAGAAAAGCATCTTCCGATGCCGCAGTATGAGTTGGTTTCTCAAACGGGAAGTTCGCATATGCCGACTTTTTCGGTGCGTGTTGTTGTCGGAGAACAATCGTTTGATGTTGCGGAAGGAAAGTCGAAAAAAGAAGCACAGCAAAATGCTGCAAAAGTGGCGTTGAACAAACTGAAACAGAAATTTTAACACGAAGGGGAAGAACATTGATTTTCAAGAAGATGGAGGCATACGGCTTCAAGTCGTTTGCGGACAAAGTTGAACTGAATTTTGACGAGGGAATCACAGGCATTGTTGGCCCGAATGGATGCGGAAAGAGCAACATTTCGGATGCCATTCGTTGGGTGCTTGGAGAGCAGAGTGCAAGAGCACTGCGCGGCTCGAATATGCAGGACGTTATCTTCAACGGCGCTGAAACGAGAAAACAGCTGTCGTACTGCGAGGTTTCTCTCTATTTTGACAATTCAAGCGGAATTTTCCCGATTGAATATAGCGAGGTTGTTTTCTCTCGAAAGCTTTACCGTTCGGGCGAGAGTGAATATGCAATCAATAAAAAACCGTGCAGAATGAAGGATATGCTTGATTTGATGCGCGGAGCCGGAATTGCAAAGGACGGATACTCCATCATCGGTCAGGGCCGTGTTGATGAACTCATCACGTCTAAGGCGGAAGATCGAAGAAGTATTTTTGATGAAGCAACCGGAATTGCAAAATTCAAGATCAAGAAGAATGAAACGGAGAGAAAACTTGCAAGAACGCGCGAAAACTTGACGCGTTATAATGACATTCTTTCTGAAATTGAGCGTCAACTTGAGCCGCTTCGCAAGCAGGCCGAGACGACAAAGAAGTATTTAGCCCTTCGCGACGAGCTCAAATATAACGAAATTAACTCATTTATCTATCGCTATGAAAATGCGAATGATGAGAAGGCAAAAATTGCCGTCAAGATCGCAGGATACGACGAGGAACTTGCAGAAAGACAGGGGGCTTACGACGAAGTTCAGAAGGAATACGAGCAGCATATGAGCAGCATTTCAGACACGGATGTGCTCTTTAATGACCTTCGCGATAAGCAGCTTGAATTGAGTCTTAAGATGGAGAAAACATCAGGCGAATCCAAGCTTTACCGTGAACGTATTAACCTGATTTTGGAGCAAAATAAACGCTTGGAAGGCGAGATCGCTTCTCTTTCTGAAGAATATACGTCCCTTTTGCAGCAGTTGAAAGAGAAGAACGTTTTAAACGTTGAAAAGAACAATCTACTTTCGGCATTGACTGCGCAGGAAAAGACGATCACGTCTGCCTTTATTGATGTCGCAAATCAGCTTTCTTCTGCAGAAGATTTTGTTGAGCTCGGAAACAGTGCTGTCGTGGATTCGATCAACGACCTTTCCGACGTCAAAGCTGATTTCTGGAAGCTGGAGTCCCAGCGCACGGCTTTGATTGAGAACACGCAGGAAAATCTTTCGAAGATTGCTGTTTTGCAAACAAGAATTGAAAACGCTCGTGCGCAGCGGAAGAAAATGGAAGATTCCCTCCGCGAGATTGAGACCCAGTGTTCTTCGGTGCGCGAAGAATCGAAGAAGATCCCCGAAGAGATTGCCTCCATCAACGAAGAACTTATTGCTTTACAGCGTGAGGGAAATGAGCTTGCAAAGCGTCGTGCGGCCGATGATACGCGCCTTGAATTCTTGCAAAAGACAAAAGAGTCTTTTGAGGGATATAATTATCCTGTCAAGCGTTTCTTGAACGATGCAAAATTCAATCCTTCGTTGGCAAGAAGATTCAATGGGGTTGTCGCTCAATTGATTGATGTTCCGAGCAAATTTCAGGTTGCGATTGAATGTGCGCTTGGGCAGGCGATGCAAAATATCGTCACGCCTGACATTGAAGACGCAAAGCATTTGATCAATTATTTGAAGGACAAGCGTTACGGAAGAATTACGTTCTTGCCGATCACGACTGTCAAACCTCGTCAGCTTGCTGATCGCCACCGCGGTGCTCTCAAGATGAACGGGTGCCTTGGCGTTGCATCAGACCTTATTTCTTACGACAGGAAATATGATAACGTCATCTCCTGTCTTTTGGGTGGAACGGTCATTGTTGACACCATTGACAATGCGATTGCGATTTCCAAGGCGTATCGCTCTGAATTCAAGATCGTCACGTTGCAGGGTGAAATTTTTGCAACGAGCGGTTCTGTTTCGGGTGGAAGTAGAAAGGAAGAGGGCTCGAATCTGTTGAGCGTTGATCGAGACATTGAAACTCTGAATCAGGATAAAGTCAAGATTGAGGCGCGCATCAAAAAGATTGCTTCAGAAATGGGAGCCTTGAATGAGAGGCTTTCCATTTTGACCGCAAAGGAAAGCGAGCAGAGAATTCGTTTGCACCGAATGGAAATTGACGTTGCAACTGGAAAAGAAGTTCTCTCGAAAGCCGATTCTGCTATTTCTGATTACCAGGCGGCGATCGACGGACACGTTGAAGATAATAGAAGAAACGAGCTTCGCATTGAAGATATTGCAGCGAGCCTCGAAAGAATTAAGAATAAAGAGGAAAACTTAAAACAATCCAAAACGGAAACGGAAAGTGACGTTCGAGCGAAGAAAGAGGCGTTCGACCAGTTGCGTTCAAGCCGTGAATCTTTGAATCAGAGCTTGACCGACGTTAAAGTTCGAATTGCCGAAGCGCAATCCGAAGTTCAAGCGCTTTCGGAAGAGATCCGCCGCCTGACCATAGAAAGCGGGGACGTGAAAGAATCGTTGGAGCGCGCGGAGAAACAGTTGCGTGTCAACAATGAAATCATTGATGCTGCTGAAAAATCTGCAAGCAATTCTGTTGTTTCCGAGGAGGACCGTCTTGCGCTTGAAGACATTAAGGCAAAACTTCAGGATCTTGATCAGTTCAAGAAGGATTTGAACCAAAAACTCATTGAAGTTGGAACGAAGAAGGATGTTTTAACTGCTGAAATTCAGCGTTTGACGACTCGTCGCAACAATGAAGAGTTCAATATGGAGAAGATCGACAACGACTTGCAGGTGATGCAGGAGAAGATCTTTGAAGACTATCAATATGATTTTGAAGATGCGTTAAAGTTTAAGGATGAGGAGTTTGTCTATGCAAAGAGTGCAAGCTTAATTAAGAGTTTGCGCGGTCAGATCTATGCGCTTGGTAGTGTTAACGTCAATGCGATTGATGACTTTGAGGCGTTGAACGTTCGTTACACTGAGATGAACGAACAGAGAAACGACATGCAAGAGGCCGAAGCAGACTTAAAGAAAGTCCTTGAAGATTTGACAACGGAAATGGTGACGAAGTTTGACTCTGAATTCGTCAAGATCAATGAGAACTTCAAAACGACTTTCCGCGAGTTGTTTGGCGGTGGACGTGCGCGTCTTTCGATGGTGGAAAACGAAAGTGGAGACCGCTTGTCGTACGGCATTGAAATTGAGGCAGAGCCGCCGGGTAAAGTTTTACAGAACATCACACTCTTGAGTGGTGGCGAAAAAGCGTTGACTGCAATTGCGATCCTGTTTGCAATTTTGAAGTTGCGCCCGATGCCGTTCTGCGTTTTGGATGAGATCGAGGCCGCGCTTGACGAGGCGAATGCATTCAGACTCGCGAAGTACTTAAAAGATTTCTCTCAGAGAACGCAGTTTATCATCATCACGCACCAAAAACAGTCGATGGAAGTTGCAGACGCACTTTACGGCGTTACGATGCAGGAAAAGGGTGTCTCGAAGATTATTTCTGTCAAATTGAGCGATATTAAGGAATAATATGGGGATTTTTCAAAAGTTTATTGACGGCTTAAAAAAGACGAAAGATGCCATTCGAAACAAGATTTCGGAGCTTGTTTTGGGCGGCGCGAAGTTGGATGAATTTATGGATGATCTTGAAGGGATCCTAATCTCTTCGGATATCTCTGTGAATCTTGCGAGTGACATCATTGAAGAACTTCGTGAAACGGCAAAAGAAGAGCGCATTCATGATGTGGAATATATCACGAAACTTTTGCGAAATCAGTTGATCGAGCGCCTTGAAAGTGCGCCAAGTCTCACGTTTGAAACGCCTGCTGTGATAATGGTTGTCGGGGTCAACGGTGTCGGCAAGACGACAACGATTGGTAAGCTCGCAAATTACTTCTCTGTGCAGGGGAAAAACGTCGTGATTGCCGCTGCAGACACGTTCCGTGCGGCTGCGGCAGATCAGCTTTCTGTTTGGGCAGATCGCGCAAAGGTTCGCATCGTTAAGCAGGCAGAAGGAAGTGATCCTTCCGCGGTTGTTTTTGATGCGGTTCATTCTGCTAAAGCGCGCGAAAATGACGTTTTGATTATCGATACTGCAGGTCGTTTGCACAACAAGGCTCATTTGATGGAAGAGCTTAAGAAAATGGATCGCGTTGTTAAGAGAGAATATCCGGAAGCAAACTATGCAAAGTTAATCGTTCTTGATGCAACGACGGGCCAAAATGCGATTTCTCAGGTTGAGTACTTCGACGACGCGGTTGGCATTGACGGAATTGTTGTGACGAAGTTGGACGGAACGGCAAAAGGCGGCGCTGTTATGAGCATTGTCGATGAATTGGAACTTCCGATTTGCTTCGTTGGTCTCGGAGAAAAGATTGATGACCTTCAAGAGTTTGACGCTGAAGATTTTGTCAACGCAATTCTTTAATTTTTTGCATTAAAATCCTTGACAAGGGGATAAATTTTGTGTATGATATTCGGGTGTAAGGTAGAAAAGCCTTACACCTGTTTTTTAAGATATGGAAAAAGATTATTCGATTATTCAACTTGCGGATATTTACGGTGCGCTTTTGACGGAGCGCCAAAGGGATATCTTGCGACAGTACTACGACTTTGATAGCTCACTTGCTGAGATTGCGGAAGTGTGTCAAATCACGCGACAGAGCGTTCGTGATGCTCTTGTTTCTGCTGCTGAACAGTTAAGAGGGTATGAAGAAAAGCTTGGTTTTTCTGCGAAAATGGAGGCTTTAAAAGCGGAAATTTCGGAGATTCAGGCACAGATTGGTAAGAAGTCGGATTGTGAGCTTTCTGCGCTCTGTGAGGCGCTGATCGCTCGTGTGGAGGAATAGCGTGGCAGCGTTTTCAGGTCTTAGCGAGAAACTGAATCACATCTTTAAAAAGTTGACTCAGCGCGGAAAATTGACTGAGCTTGAAATTAAGCAAGCGATGCGTGAAGTTCGCATTGCACTTTTGGAAGCAGACGTCAACCTCACTGTTGTGAAGTCGTTCATCAATTCTGTCAGCGAGAAAGCGGTCGGTCAGGAGATTTTGAAGTCCTTGACGCCCGCACAGCAGGTCATTAAGATCGTCAATGAAGAATTGATCAGCCTGATGGGAAGCAAGAATGAAAAACTCGGAATTGCTCCAAAAGGTCCGACCGTCATCATGATGTGTGGTTTGCAAGGCGCTGGAAAGACCACAATGTGTGGAAAGCTCGCCTTGCACTTAAAAAAGCAAAATAAAAAGGTCCTTTTGGTCGCGTGTGACGTTTACCGTCCTGCTGCAATCAATCAGTTGAAAGTTGTTGCGGAAAAGGTCGGTGTTGAAGTCTTTGAAAGAGGGCAGATCAATCCTGTTTCCATTGCAAAAGAGGCTTGCGCGTACGCGGATAAATATAGCTTTGATTATGTCATCATTGACACAGCTGGCCGTTTACACATTGACGAAGTTTTGATGGCAGAACTGCAGGAGATTGAGAAGGCTGTTTCTCCGATCGAAGTTCTTTTGACGGTCGATGCGATGACCGGTCAGGATGCAGTCAACGTTGCAAAAACGTTTGATGAACAGCTTTCTGTCACGGGTGTAATCTTGACGAAGCTGGATGGCGATGCACGAGGTGGCGCAACGCTTTCCATCAAAGCTGTCACCGGAAAACCCATCAAGTTCTGTGGTGTTGGTGAAAAACCGAGTGATTTGGAAGTTTTCCATCCCGAGAGAATGGCAAGCCGAATCCTTGGCATGGGCGACGTTTTGACTTTGATCGAGCGTGCTCAAGAGGCTGTTTCGGAAGAGCAACTTTTGAAGCTTGAAAAAAAGTTAAAAGACATGAGCTTCACGTTGGAAGACTATCTCGACCAGTTTGACAACATGAAGAACATGGGGAATATGCAAGATCTGCTTTCCATGATCCCCGGGCTTTCGGGAAAGATCAACTTGCAGAATCAACAAATTGACACAAAACGCATTGAAAGGATGAAAGCAATTATCCTTTCTATGACAGTGAAAGAGCGTCGACATCCTGAGATTTTGAATTCGTCTCGAAAGCGTCGAATTGCAAACGGAAGCGGAACAACGATTCAAGAAATCAATCAGCTTTTAAAGCAGTTTGAACAGACGAAACAAATGATGAAACAGTTAAAGGGAGGCAAAGGAAGGAAACTTCCGTTTGGCTTCTGAAAATAGAAAATATTTTGGAGGTAAATAGATATGGCAGTAAAAATGAGATTGACGAGAATGGGTGACAAGAAGTCTCCTTTCTACAGAATCGTTGTTTGCGATTCCCGCAAGGCTCGTGACGGTGAGTACATTGAGAAAATTGGACATTATAATCCGATTTCCAACCCCGCAGAGGTCGTTGTCGACGTTGAGAAGGCAAAAGATTGGATCGCAAAGGGTGTTCAGCCGACCGAGACCGTTAAGTCTCTTCTCGTTAAGACCGGAGTTATTCCTCAGTCTGAGAAGCTTTCTCCGGCAAGAACGAAGACCAAAAAGAAGAAGGACTAAGGCAACATGACGGAATTAGTTGAATTGATTGTCAAACAGTTTGTCACTGTACCTGAAAAGTTTCGCATTCTTACCGCAGATGAGGGCGATAGCGTCACGTTGACCGTTGTTCTCGCAGACGAGGATATGGGAAAGGTTATCGGAAAGCAGGGCAGAATCGCAAAGGCGATCAGAACGATTGTAAAAGCTGCCTCCGCAAAGGACAGCAAGCATTACAACGTTGAGATCGTTGAAGAAAGTGAACTTGCCGAATGATGAACGATCGCATTGTAATTGGCAAAGTTCTGAAGCCGCAAGGCATTAAAGGCGAAATTAAGGTCAGTGGTTTAACCGATGACCTTAATCGTTTTTATAGCCTTAAAACTTGCTTTATTGAAGACATAGAGTACTCTATCTCGTCGGTTCGGGTCAATTCAGGGTACGTTTATCTCTATCTGAAAGGGATTTTCGACCGTGATGCCGCGGAACGTTTGCGTGACCGCTTTTTGGAAGTTGACCGTGAAAATGCCGTTTCTTTGCCTGAGGATCGGTTCTTTATCTGCGATGTGGTGAAGTGTTCGCTTTATTTTGAGGACGGAACTTTGCTCGGAAAGATGAAGGATGTTTCTGGAAATCAAAGAGTGGATATTTACACTGCGACAGTCGAAGGCGGCAAGCAAGTGATGTTTCCTGCGCTTAAAGACGTCATTGAAACCTATGACGTAAAAGAGGAACGCATTGTTTTGAATAAAAACAGATTTTATGAGGTAGCAGTTTTTGAAGATTGATGTTTTGACGCTTTTTCCTGAGATGTTTGAAGCTTTGAATCACAGCATCTTAAAGCGAGCGTCCGATAAAAAACTCATTGAAATTCGCGCGGTGAATATCCGTGATTATGCTGAGAACAAGCATAAAAAGTGCGATGATTATCCGTTTGGGGGCGGTGCCGGTATGGTCATGATGGCACAGCCCGTTTATGCTGCCTTTGAAGCTGTCGACAAGGAACGAACGGCGCATCGCATCTATATGTCGCCAAAGGGAAAGGTTTTGGATCAAAGCACGGTTGAACGCCTCAGTAAGTTTGAAAATTTAGTCATTCTTTGCGGGCATTATGAAGGTGTTGATCAACGCGTTCTTGACCTTTGTGTCGATGAGGAGATCTCAATCGGTGATTACGTTTTGACCGGAGGAGAGTTGCCTGCGATGGTCTTAATTGACACGGTTTCGAGATATATCCCTGAGGTTTTAGGAAGCAGTTTGTCCCTTTCGAGTGAGAGCTTTTCGGACGGAATGTTGGAATACCCCCAATATACGCGCCCTCAGAACTTTATGGGACTTGAAGTTCCGGAGATTTTGCTTTCCGGAAATCACAAGGAGATTGAGACGTGGAGAAGAGAACAACAGCTGGCTGTGACCAAGGCGTTGCGCCCTGATCTTTTAGAGGAGAAGTAAAATGTTGATCCAATGGTTTCCGGGGCATATGAGTAAAGCGCTTCGCGAGATGGAGCAATCTTTAAAGTTGGTAGACTGCGTAATTTACGTTCTTGATGCGCGCGCGCCACTTTCATCCTTTAACCCCGAATTTGAAAAGAGAATGACCACAAAGCCGTTTTTATACGTTCTAAACAAAGCGGATCTTGCAGACGAAAGAATGACTGATTTCTTTTTGGATGCCATGAAAAAATCCGGCAAGGCGGTCGTTGCGGTCAACAGCACGTCTTCCAATGCGACACGGTCAGTTCGTTCAGAGCTTGTTAAGCTTCTCAGCGAACGAATTGAGCGCAATCGACAAAAGGGTCTGGATAAAGATCTTCGCGCGATGGTTGTTGGAATTCCAAACTGCGGAAAATCTACGTTGATCAACAATCTCTGTGGCAATAAGCGCGCCGTAACGGGCGATAAGCCGGGCGTGACAAAGACGCAGCAGTGGTTGCGAGTCGATAATGGAATCGCGCTTTTGGATACCCCCGGAGCGCTCTATCCATCCTTTCAGGATCAGTTTATTGCGAGAAAGCTTGCGTATGTCGGCAGCATTAAAGACGACATTTTGGACGTTAACACGCTTGCGCTCCGCATGATTGAAGATTTCAAAAAAGTTGCACCAAATGCAATTGGTTCACGGTACGGAGTTGATGAGGACCAAGAAGCGCTCGCGGTTTATGAAGACGTTTGCAAAAGACGCGGATTTATCTTACGTGGAGGCGAGGTTGACTACGACCGCGGTGCAAAGACCTTGTTGGATGAGTTCCGAAAAGGGAAACTTGGGAAAATCACTTTGGATACGAAAGATGACGTACGATCTGTTTGAATTTGAACGCGAGTATTCCGAAAAAGGCATACAGTTAATTGCAGGAATTGACGAAGCGGGAAGAGGTCCGCTTGCAGGGCCTGTTGTCGTTGCATCCGTTATTTTGCCCATTACTGAACAAGAGCTCATTCCCGGAATTAACGATAGCAAAAAGCTGTCCGAGAAGAAGAGGGAAAAGCTCTTTGATTTGATTTTGGAGAAAGCAATTGATTATCACATTGCCATTATTGACGAAAAGGTTATTGATGAAATCAACATTTTGAATGCGACGAAACGGGGAATGCGTGAGTGCATCGACAAGCTTGCCGTTCGGCCAGAGATTGTTTTTATTGACGCTGTCAAAATTGACGCTACCACTCCGACCGTTTCCATAATCAAAGGAGATTTGAGGAGTTATAACATCGCTGCGGCATCCATCCTTGCAAAGGTTACAAGAGATCGGATAATGTGCGAATATGCTGAGAAGTACCCGGAATACGGTTTTGAAAAGCATAAAGGGTACGGAACAAAACAACACACCGATGCGTTGCGTGAAATTGGGCCTTGTCCCATTCACCGAAGAACGTTTATCGGTAATTTTGTGAAACCATGAATCACATTGAATTTGGAAAGTTCGGGGAAGAAAAGGCGTGTTCACTTCTTAAAAAGAAACGCTATAAAATCCTAGAGCGGAATTATAAGAATGAGATCGGAGAAATCGATATCATTGCGCAAAAGAAGAAGACGATTGTCTTTGTTGAGGTGAAGACGAGAGCGAGCGACGCATTTGGAAGACCAAGCTACGCCGTAAATTCGAAAAAGCAACAGAAGATTGAGATGGTCGCACTGTGTTATCTCAAACAAAATTGTCTTTTGGAGGAGGAATCGAGGTTTGATGTCATTGAAGTGACCGAAAATGGCATTGTGCACATCGAAAATGCGTTTATTTCCTCAAAAAATTACTATTAATTTGAAAAATGCAGATCAAAACGCTTGCCAAACAAGTTTGATTTGTGATAGGATATTATGGACTTCGGGCGTTCCGCTGTAAGCACGGGAACCGTGGCAAGAACGTCATGTATAGAGTGGAGGTAAAGTCAGTGAGTAAGATTATTGAAGCAATTGAAAAAGAACAGCTGAAGAACGTTGTTAATTTTGAAATCGGTGACACCGTTAAGGTTTACGTAAAGGTCATCGAGGGAACGAGAGAGCGTTTGCAGGCTTTTGAAGGAACGGTTATCGCTCGCAAGAACGGCGGAATCCGTGAGACGTTCACCGTTAGACGTCTTTCCTTTGGTGTAGGCGTTGAGAGAACGTTCCCTGTTCATTCTCCGAAGATTGACAGAATTGAGGTTCTTAAGCACGGTAAGGTTAGACGCGCGAAGCTGTATTATCTGCGTGGTCTGCGCGGCAAGGCTGCGAAGATCAAAGAAAAGATCTAAGTCTGGTTAAAAGAGGATGCGAAAAGCATCCTCTTTTTTTTATTTTTCAAAATTCCTTTGCTTGTGAAAAAACTCTTGAAAACCCATCTTCTTTTCGCAATTCACCCCGTCTAACATTTGCAACATTTTGGAAATTGTGTTAAGATATAAAAAATGCGCTATAATAAGGATATAGGAACAGTATGCTTTCAAGGATTTGGAGTGTCGGTTTGGTTGGAATCGATGGCTATATGATTGAAGTTGAAACGGATATCAATCTCGGTATGCCGTCCTATGAGCTTGTCGGCCTTGCTGACACGGCGATCAAGGAGTCTCGTGAGCGCGTTCGTTCTGCAATTAAAAACAGCGGGATGAAGGTTCCCATCCATCGCATCACCATCAACCTTGCGCCTGCAGACGTGAAGAAGGAGGGCAGTCTTTACGACCTTCCGATTGCAATCGGAATCCTCACGGCAAGCGAACAGATCAGTTTTCAGCGTGCATCTGAGTTCGTTATGCTTGGTGAACTTTCTTTGAACGGAGACGTGAAGCCCGTGAACGGAATTCTTCCTCTATTGATCAGTGCAAGAAGCCGTGGATATAAGAAATTTATCATCCCTGCTGCGAATGCAAAGGAAGCGAGCTATATTGAAGGAATTGAGAGCTATCCTGTGGCGTCTTTGAGAAGCGTTGCCGCGTTCTTAAAGGGTGTTGAAAAAATTGAGCCTGTCACGACCACAGCTTATTCCGTTGCAGAAAACCGTGACTATTATGAATCTGATTTTGCCTTTGTCAAAGGACAAAAAACTGCAAAACGCGCGGTTGAGATCGCAGTTTGCGGTGGGCACAACTTGTTGATGATCGGGCCTCCGGGTGCCGGAAAGACGATGATTGCAAAATGTGTTCCGTCTATTATGCCGGATATGAGCTTTGAAGAGGCACTTGAAGTAACTAAGATTCACAGCATTGCAGGCTTGTTGGACAAGGATGACGGAATTGTAAAAACGCGCCCGTTCCGAACGCCGCATCATACG
>JAZNLR010000142.1:0-12756 GCA_045579195.1 Clostridia bacterium
AGGCGTTTTTTTTTTGAAAAAAGCACAAAATGGACTTGAAAAAAGTCCTTTTGTATAGTATAATATATTTAATTATTATTCATTACGGAGAATTTTACCTTGAGCGAACAGAAGAATACGGAAATTTTTGAAAAAGGCGAACGTTCGATTCAGTCCGATTTGGGTTACATTATCACACTTGTTTTAAGTGCGATTGTTTTTCTTTGTCTGTTAACGCGTGATGCTTTGTTTTCCAGCGTTGGAAGTGCAGTTGCGGATTTTATTCTCGGTGTGTTTGGTTTTAGTTCGTACGCCTTTACACCAGCCGTAATTGTTTTTTGCGTTTTGAAGATCATTGGAGTCCGTGCTGCAGGCAATAAGAAGACGATTGCAGGGCTTTGCGTAATGCTCATTGCCGCTGTTTTCTGTCTGCAGATGATCACGTCTTCCGTTTCTGAAATTTCGCAAGGAATGAAATTCGGAGAATACATCTCGCAGAGTTTTCAGCTTCTTTGCACTGGCCCGAATGGCGCATCTGCCGGAGGCGTATTAAGCTCTGTGATTCTTTATCCGATGGTTTACGGAATTAAAACTGTCGGTTGTTACGTTATTTTTGCGTTGCTCTTTTTGGCAGCACTTCTTTCCGTTGTCGGAAAGTACTTGTTCGCTGCGAGAATTCCTCTTTCGTTTGGTAAAAAGAAAAAGGGGAACGGATTTAATCCTGCTGAAGAATATCGCGATGAGTATGTAAACCCGACAGCTGAAGCGCAGGCATCGCTGTATGTTTATGGTGGAAAGCAGGCTGAGTTTAAAACGAAGAGTTATTTTGAACAGCGTCGTGACAGAAGAGCGCGTGATGAGCGAGACGAGGATGAAGGATACACAGAGTTTGATTCCTCAGCAACGCACGTTCAGAATATCAATGAGGAAGAAGACGTCATTTCCTTTGATCCTTCCGTCCCGAAAAACAGCTCGTATGTGGAAGATTATAACAACAACGTTGAGGAAAGAAGACATTGGCTTTTCTCAAAAAGTGAAAATACAGATGACTACTACAACTTAAAGAGAAGCGGAACGCAAACTGAACGCCAGGTTGTACAAAACGATGTCATTTCCGATCCCATTCTTCCAACGACATCTGCTTCTGACGCTAAGAGTGTTCTTTTCCGAAAGATGGAAGTCCTTTCGGATGAAACCTTAGACGCTTATGAAAAGAAAGGAGCTTTCTCCACAGAAAAACAGGAGGAGAAGGTTGATCCTGTCATTGAAGAGGTGAAAGAAGAAAAGAAGGAAGACCCATATGCGATGTTCCGCCCGGTTTTTCCCAAGGAAATGCCGACGATTTTAAAAATTGAGGATTTGCCCGAGAAGGAAGAAAATGCGCCTGAAGAAGCAACCACTGTTGAAGAGCCTAAGGAGCTTTCTTATCAAGAGAAGATTCAAGGCAAGGGATATTTCTCTGTCGATGAAATTTTAGAAGATAAGGAAAGTCCGCGTGTCGCCGACACGATCATTCCGCTTGATCCAAATTTGATTTTGAAGAAGGATGAGGTCGTTGAAATTCCTCCGAAGCTTGATGAGCCGAAGCAAGAAAACGTTTCGCGCTTCATAATTTCCGATTCAAATCGCGAAATTCCGCAGGCTGAAACTGCGCCTTCTGTCAATAAGAAGGAAGAGTTTACAGAGCTGAAGAAGACCTTCCGCGAGGAGGACTTAAAGCTTGATCCTGTGAATACCGCTGACTTTGAAGAAATTGCTCCAAAGAATTTTATTCCAGAAACTTTTGAAGAACCGCGAAAGATTGTTAAGAACGAAAACGTTGACTTCTCACGTTCGATTCCGGCCGGAAATGATTTAAAGAGTGTCGAGACGGGGCGTGTTTTGCCCAATCCGATCGTAAAAAAAGAAGAGGTAAAACAGCCTGTCGAAGAGAAGAAGGATGCTCCTCCCGTGAAACTGCGTCCATACACAGCGCCGCCGATCTCTTTGCTTGCCGACATTCCCGATGCAACTGGAGAGATTACCGATGAGATTCTTGAGAATAAGACGGAGCTTGAAAACGTTCTTGCAACGTTTAAGATCCCTGCGAAAGTTACAGATATCATCGTCGGACCTTCGGTCACAAAATATGAACTGGAAATTTCACAAGGTATTTCCGTCAAGCGCGTTGAAGCATGCGCGGCGGACATTTCTCTTTGGTTGAAAGCT
This sequence comes from Clostridia bacterium, assembly GCA_045579195.1. Lineage (GTDB taxonomy): Bacteria > Bacillota > Clostridia > Christensenellales > CAMQZB01 > JAZNLR01. Next base: position 2,188 of record JAZNLR010000142.1, read on the forward strand.
CCTTCTGAAGTTATCATTGAAGCCCCGATTCCCGGAAAGAACCGAATCGGCGTTGAAGTTCCTCTGCGCGACAGAAAGACAGTTGGACTTCGTTGCGTCATTGAGTCTGAGGCATTCCGCACTTCAAAGTCTGCAATTGCCTTTGGTATGGGAAAAGACGTCTATGGCAACAGCATCATCTGCGATATCAAGAAAATGCCGCATTTGCTGATTGCCGGTGCAACCGGTATGGGAAAGAGCGTCTGTTTGAATACCTTGCTTATTAGCATTCTTTACCGTTCGTCTCCGGAAGACGTTCGTCTTATTTTGATTGACCCGAAAAAGGTTGAATTTAACGTCTTCTCCGGTTTGCCGCACTTGATGATCAACGATATCGTCAGTGAGAGTGCAAAAGCTGTCAATGCTTTGAACTGGGCGATTAACGAGATGGAAAGCCGCTTTACGAAGTTCCAAGTTGCGCGCGTTCGTGAGCTTGATGAATATAATGACCTCGCTGTAAAGAATGGGCAGCCAAAGCTCCCGAGAATCGTGATTGTCTGTGACGAGGTTGCAGAGTTGATGACGACAAATAAGAAAGAGGTGGAAGTTGCAATTCAGCGCCTTGCTCAGAAAGCGCGTGCTGCAGGAATTCATCTTGTTCTTGCAACGCAAAGACCGTCTGTTGACGTCATCACCGGTGTCATTAAGGCGAACTTGAACAGTCGAATTGCATGCCATTTGTCGAACGGAATTGACTCCAGAACGATTTTGGATGAGGTCGGTGCTGAGAAGTTGCTTGATAAGGGCGATATGTTCTATCATCCTGCGAGTATGCCTGAAAAGATGCGTCTTCAGGGTGCTTATATCTCTACGGATGAGGTTCGAAACGTCGTTGATTTCGTAATCGCCAATAACGATAGTTACTTTGATCCTGCGGTCAGCGAATCCATCAATTTTGTCAAGAGTGATGTCCCCGAGAAAGAAGCTTCTTCAGGCGGCGGTCATGAGAATGAGCTTGATGATTTATTTATCGAGGCTTTGAGCACGGCAATTGATATCGGAAACATCTCGATTTCTATGATTCAAAGAAAGTTCTTGGTCGGATATCCGCGCGCAGGAAAGATTTTGGACACGATGGAACGCATGGGATATGTTTCTGCTCAGAACGGAAGTAAACCGCGTGAAGTTTTGCTTACGCGTGCTGAATTTAACGAATTATACGGAGACCAAGAATGAAAAAAGTTGGAGTTGTTTCTCTCGGTTGTGATAAGAACCGTGTCGACACAGAGAACCTGTTATATTTCCTCAATCTTGGTGGATATGACATTGTTCCCGATCCGCAGGATGCTGATATTTTGATTGTAAACACCTGCGCATTCATTTTGTCCGCGAAAGAAGAGTCAATTGAGACGATCATGGAAATGGCGGAGTTCAAAAAGACAGGTTCCTGTGAAAAACTGATTGTCACAGGTTGCTTGCCTAAACGTTACCAGGAAACGCTCTTTTCTGAAATGGAAGAAGTGGATGCGTTCATGGGGACGGAAGATTATAGCTTTATCTGTGAAGTGATTGAAAGAACGTATGCCGACGAAAGGGTTGATGCGGTTGGAATCTGTAAAGTTCCTGTTGACATTACGGATCGAATTTTGACAACACCGCCGCATTATGCGTATCTTCGCATTTCTGACGGATGCAACAATCACTGCACATATTGTGCAATTCCGTTGATTCGCGGGAAAATGCGTTCAAGATCAATCGAATCGTTAACATATGAAGCAGAAGGGTTAGCGATTGACGGCGTCAAAGAATTGAACTTTGTTGCTCAGGATGTCACTGCGTACGGAATTGATCTTTATGAAAAGCGTTGTTTGATCAAGCTGATCAAAAGCGTAGCACGCATTCCTGAAGTAAAGTGGATTCGCCTTTTGTACTGCTATCCTGAGCGTGTTTCAGATAATTTAATTCAAGAGATCAAGAACAACACGAAGGTCTGCAAGTATATTGACATCCCGATGCAACATATCGCAGACGGTGTTTTAAAGCGTATGGGAAGAAAGGGGGATTCGCAGTCGTACCGCGAGTTGATTTCAAAGATTCGTTCTGAAATTCCCGACATTAAAATCCGTTCCACATTTATCGTAGGTTTCCCGGGTGAAACGGAAGAAGATTTCAATGAACTTAAGGAATTCATTGCTGAAGGGAACATTGACTATGCCGGATTCTTTGCATACTCCAAAGAAGAGGGAACAGCGGCGGAAAAACTACCTGATCAGATTGCAGAAGAGGTGAAAGAGCGCCGACTTGCTGAAATTCAAGAGGTTTCAGAAGGCGTGATGATCGAAAAAGCTCGCAAGATGATTGGGAAGAAGATTAAAGTCCTTTATGAAGGCATTGATTATGACAAGCAGATGTTAGTTGGAAGAAGCCAATTTAGTGCACCTGACATCGATCCCGTTGTTTATATTCATGCAAATGATGAGCTTTTGGAAGTTGGAGAGTTTTACGACATTCAAATTGTCGATACGGATGGAATTGATTTAATAGGAGAAGTTTTACAATGAATTTAGCTAACAAGTTGACCATTCTAAGAATTGTGATGATTCCTATTATGGTGGTCGTATTTTACTTAAATTTTCCGTTTTCAGACGTTATTGCGGCAGGAGTTTTTCTTCTTGCGGCGTTTACTGATTTTTTAGATGGATATATTGCTCGTTCTCGCAACATGGTGACCAATCTTGGAAAGTTCCTAGATCCGATTGCGGATAAGGTTTTGGTCATGGCCGCTTTTTTGATGATCGTCGATGCGCAAATCGTTGCAAAATCATTTGAGGCCCTTGCTTGGGTTCCGTCTGTTTGCGTTATCATCATTCTTGCTCGCGAGTTGATTGTCAGTGGTTTCCGCCTTGTCGCTGCAACAACGGGTCTTGTGATTGCGGCGGATAAGCTTGGGAAAATCAAGACTGTTTCTCAAGATATTGCAATTCCGCTTCTTCTTGTTTGTCACATGACGTTTGTTGAGAACAACATTCTCTTAATTGCCGGGTTAATCGTACTGATTTTTGCGACCGTTATGACAATTTGGTCCGGTATTTCTTATATTGTTAAAAACCGAGCCGTCTTTACGGAAAGCGAGGCATAATTTTGAAAGTTGCACTGTTATCTATCGGGGATGAGTTGTTGATTGGAATGACTCTAAATACGGATTTTCAGCTCCTTGCGAAATCTTTGCGCGAAAATGGACATCAGGTTGTTTCGCAGCTGACTTGCGCCGATCGTGAAAAAGAAATTCACTCTGCGCTTGATTATCTCAAGACAAAAGCTGATTTTATCATTACAACCGGTGGATTGGGTGCAACGCCGGACGACATCACAGTTGATTCCGTTTCGAAGTACCTCGGATATAAAGTTGTAAGAAATGAAACGGCATCTAATCTAATTGACGCATATTTTCGCGAAACGGGGAAAGATCCGATTACAAATCTTGAATTGTCAAAACGCTATCCGGAAAACGCGGAAATTTTTCCCAACAAAAATGGATATGCGTGCGGATGTTATATGGAAGCAGACGGATTGAAAGTTGCCGTTCTTCCCGGTCCGCCGAAAGAGATGCTTCCGATGTTTGAGGCGTGTGTTCTTCCTAAACTTTTAAACACGAAGAAGAAGGACATGCTAACAACACTCACTTATAAAATCTTCGGTATTCGCGAGTCTGACGTCGTCGAAGTTCTTTCGGATTTAATTCGACCGAAAGATAAAACGATTCAGTTGACAACTTATTGTTCCTTGCGTGAAGTTGCGTTGGTCCTTCGGCATACAGACAACTCAAATATGGAAGAGGTTGATTACATAATTTATGAAATTTATAATCGCCTTGGAAAATTCATCTATGCCAGCGAGGATATTTCTCTGGAAGAGATGGTAATTTGTATGCTCAAGCTTCGTCAGAAGACGCTTGCGGTTGCTGAGTCGCTTACGGGTGGAAAGATTGCAGATCGCTTGATTTCGGTTCCTGGGGCCAGTGAATACGTCTTTGAAGACATTGTTGCATATCACAACGATGCGAAGGTACGCCACTTGCATGTTTCGGAAGAAACGCTTAAAAATCACGGCGCAGTTAGCGTTGAAACTGCTTACGAAATGGCAGTTGGCCTTTTGGAAGAGGAAGGAATTGACATCTGTGTTGCAACAACTGGAATTGCAGGCCCGTCTGGTGGAACGCCTGAAAAACCGGTCGGACTTACATATATTGCAGTAGGAAATGTCGGTAGCATTAAGGTTTATTCTCACGTTTTCAAAGGAAATCGTGCGGAAGTTCGTGAAGCCGCAACAAAAGCGGCAATGTTCTATTTGTTAAAACTCCTTGTCAATGACGGGGTTGATTTTGAAAACTTAACCATTTAATAGATCAGCTAAATTGGAGGAAATGAAATGGCATCTGAAAGAGAAAAAAAAGTGACTGAACGTACGCTTGAAGAGAAGAAAAAAGCGCTTGAATCCGTAATTTTGCAGATTGAAAAGCAGTTTGGAAAGGGCGCAATCATGAAATTGGGTGACACCGCCGCAGATACCAACATCGAGGTTATTTCGACAGGTTGCTTGACCTTGGACGTTGCGCTCGGAATTGGCGGCATCCCACGAGGAAGAATTATGGAGATCTATGGTCCTGAATCTTCCGGTAAGACGACTGTCTCTTTGCACATTATTGCCGAGGCGCAGAAGATGGGTGGAACTGCTGCATTTATTGATGCTGAACACGCCCTTGATCCCGTTTATGCAAAGAATCTTGGCGTAAATTTGGACGAGCTTTACGTTTCCCAGCCCGATAACGGTGAAGAAGCGCTTGAAATTGCAGACGCACTTGTTCGTTCCGGCTCGGTTGACTTGATCGTTGTTGACTCTGTTGCTGCGCTCACGCCGCGTGCAGAAATTGAAGGAGAAATGGGTGATTCTCACGTTGGTTTGCAGGCACGTTTGATGAGCCAGGCATTGAGAAAACTTGCAGGCATCACAAATCGCAGCAAAACTTCCGTTGTCTTTATCAACCAGTTGCGCGAAAAAGTTGGTGTGATGTTTGGAAACCCCGAAACGACCCCGGGTGGAAAGGCATTGAAGTTCTATTCCAGCATTCGCCTTGATGTTCGCAGAGGTGAGGCTGTTAAGGAGGGAACAAACATTACCGGTTCAAGAACTAAGGTGAAGGTTGTCAAGAATAAGCTTGCACCTCCGTTTAAGACTGCGGAATTTGAAATTATCTTTGGCGAAGGAATCTCGAAAGAAGGTTGCTTGATTGATCTTGCGGTTGAGCATGGAATCCTCGAAAAGAGCGGCTCCTGGTTCTCTTATAACGGAGAGAAGATTGGTCAGGGTAAAGAGACGATTCGCGGTCTTTTGAAGCAAAATACTGCACTTGCAAGCGAAATTGATGCGAAGTTGCGCGAAATTCTTTTGAAATGATGATAATATGGGTAAAAACAACCAGTTTTTACCCATATTTTTTGAAAATATTCGGATAAGCTTGAATTACCTTGACTTTTTAAGCTTTTTTCAGTAGAATTATAGTGGTTTTTATCATAAAATCATCTGATAATTACTTGTGCTCTATTTTTAGAGTATATTGAACATTTATAATTGAATATGGAGGTAAAATTATGATTAGCAAAGCAATGCTTGCAATGTCTGCTGTCATGGAAGTCATTTTACCGGTTGTTGCTCTACTCGTCGGGCTTGGTCTCGGCGCTTTGGTCGGATTCCTTGTATATAAGAGTGTTATAACGAAGAAAATCGGCGATACGAAGACAATCGTAAACAGAATGATTGATGATGCGACATTGGAAGCTAAAACGTTAAAGAAAGAAGCAATTTTAGAGGCGAAGGAAGAGGAAATGAAGCTCAGAAAAGAACTCGAAGCTGAAACCAAATCCAGACGTCAAGAAATGCAGAAGAGCGAACAGCGTATTCTCCAGAAAGAAGAAAGTTTGGAAAAGCGCGATGAAGCGTTAAATAAGAAGCTTGATTCCATTGAGCAGCAGCAACGTTCGTTGCAGCAGAAAGCTCACGAGATGGATAAGATGAAAGAGGAAATCAGTCAGTCCCACGAGAAGATGCTCGTAGAGTTGGAGAAGATTTCGATGTTGACGAGAGATGAAGCGAAAGCAATGCTTGTCAGCAACATCGAGGAAGAAGCAAAAAAAGATGCTGCGATCATGGTTCGTGAGATTGAACGCGATGCCAAAGAAAATGCAGAAAAAAGAGCGAAAGAAATCATCAGCCTTTCCATTCAGAAATGTGCGGCAGATCACGCATCCGACGTTACTGTTTCTGTTGTTCCGCTTCCCAGCGATGATATGAAGGGAAGAATCATCGGAAGAGAAGGAAGAAACATCCGTGCGCTTGAAAGTGCAACTGGAATTGATTTGATCATCGATGATACTCCGGAAGTTGTGATTCTCTCAGGTTTTGATCCGGTTCGCAGAGAAATCGCAAGAATTACGGTTGAAAAATTGATTTCAGACGGCAGAATTCATCCTGCAAGAATTGAAGAGACCGTCAACAAGGTGCGCAAAGAAGTTGACGCGCAGATTAAAGAAGCCGGTGAGGCTGCAATGTTCGATGCAGGGCTCTTTGGTTTGCATCCTGAAATCATTAAGTTGCTCGGTCGTTTAAAGTTCCGCACGAGTTATGGACAAAACGTCTTGAAGCATTCGTTGGAAGTTTCCTATCTTGCCGGTGTTATGGCCGGAGAGCTTGGTGCTGACGTCGCGTTTGCAAGACGTGCCGGTTTGTTGCACGACCTTGGAAAAGCCGTTGATCACGAGGTTGAGGGAACGCACGTTCAGATCGGTGCTGACCTTGCGAAGAAGTATAAAGAAAACAAATTTGTTGTCAATGCGATTGCGGCACACCATGGTGATGTTGAGCCGATGACGTTGGAAGCAATCTTGGTTTCTGCGGCAGATGCTATTTCCGGAGCACGACCCGGAGCGAGAAGAGAGACGCTTGACAATTATGTGAAGCGTTTGACGAAGCTTGAAGAAATTGCGGATTCATTCAAGGGCGTTGATAAGTCGTTTGCAATTTCCGCAGGACGTGAAGTCCGCGTGATTGTAAAACCCGAGGCAATTGATGACGCTCAGACGTTGTTCCTTGCAAAAGATATTGCAAAGAAGATCGAAAGTGAACTTGAATACCCCGGACAGATTAAGGTCAGCGTTATTCGTGAGATGAGAAGCGTTGAGTACGCAAAGTAATCTCAAAGTTTTTTGGAAATTTGAACCCATCGGTTTTATGCCGATGGGTTTTTTCCGTCATTACATGTTATTACAGTAATATATCTTGACATATCTACACATTTGTAATATAATAGACACGATTAGTGTTATAAGACACAATATAAAACGATGTGAGGGTAGAAAATGAAAAAGACATTTTTGACTGTAATCGTTATTTGTTTGTTCGCGTTCTGTATGACTTTTCTTGCGGCGTGTGACCTACAGCCTGCGGGACATGAACATCAGTTGACGAAGCACAATGCGGTTGCTGCTTCCTGTGATGTTGGAGGAAGCGCGGAGTACTTCTCCTGTGACTGTGGAAAGTTCTTCAGCGATGCGGAAGGCAAAACTGAGATCGCAAATCAGAGCTGGATTCTTCCTGCTTTGAATCACAACATGAGTGAGTTCGTTTTCAATAACGACGCTGCATGCGGTGTTGATGGAACGAAGACTTCCCATTGCCAGAATGAAGGTTGCGATGTTACGATCACTGAAACTGCTGCAAACTCTGCTTTGAAGCACGATTTCAAGAAGTACGTTAACGACAACAATGCAACTTGTGATGCAAACGGAACCGAAACCGCAACTTGCGCAAATGAAGGTTGTGATGAAACGGATACGCGTGAAATCGCAAATTCGAAGCTTGTTCACAAGCTTGGTGCCGATGAGTACTTGCCGGCTAACTGCACGGAATATGCAAGAAAGGCAAATAAGTGCACGCAGCCTGGTTGTGATTATGCTGTGTATGAGTACTACGAAGAGCTTGGTTATGGCCACTTCTGGGATGATGGAGTTCTTACGAAGCATACGACCGCTACGACGAACGGCGTTATGACGTTCACTTGTTCCGAATGTGGTGAAACCAGAACGGAAGAAGTTTTGCCGTACGAAGGAACTTACGTTGACACGCTTGATGCACTCGTTGGCATCTTTAATGAGGGCGGAACGGTTGTTTTGAATTCTGACATCGTCACGGATAAGAACCTTCAAGTTCCTGCAGGCAAGACGGTTGTTTTGAATTTGAATGGATATATGCTGTCCGGCGCATTTGCAAATCAGGGCACGTCTGCTTTGATCGATAACAGAGGAACTTTGACGATCTTGAACGGTAAGGTTGTTTCCTTGGCTCAGTTCCCTGACGTGGATTGGGGCGAGGAGGGCTTCCCGACCTATGCAACGAACACGATTTCGAACCGCGGCGTCTTGACGATTGAGAAGCATACAATCATTGAGAATGAAACGAACAAGGGTGGCGCAAGCTACGCAATCGATAACTATGACGGCGCAACGCTTACTGTCAATGGCGGAAAGATCATCGCTAAGGACGTTGCAATTCGTCAGTTCTCGAACTCGATTACCACGACCAACACGGTTATTATCAATGACGGTGAGATCAGCGGCGTTCGTGCAATTTGGGTTCACGTTGCAGGAAGCAATCCTGCGCGCGCGGCTATGGTTTCGCTTACGATTAACGGTGGTGTCTTGACGTCGACGACCCCCAGCAGCACCGGCGATTATTACGTTCTTTATTCCTACTCCTTCGGCGGAAGCTTCTCTGAAGTTAACATTTCGATTACGGGTGGCGTCTTCAAGAATGGTTATGTTGCATTCGGCGGCGGATATAAGGGTGACAAAGAAAACGTGACGATCACCGGCGGTATCTATGAGCAGGATGTATTTAGATTCACCTCTGACGGCACAGAACTTCTTCTTCTCGGATCCGGAAAGATTGAAGGTTAATTAGCGTTAATCTATCAAATGAAAATGAGCCCACAATTTCCAGAAATGGAGGTTGTGGGCTTTTCAACGTTTCAATCCACATTTCGTAAAATTATTCATATAATATAGGATGAATAATAAAGAATCTGAATTTTTCTTGATTGCCGATTCCCACTCTGATGTTTTAACTGCTGAAAATATTGAATTTGAATCATATATCAAAGATATATCAAAGAGCAATGTTCGTTTGCTCGACTGTGCAATTTGGACAACGAAAAAGGGGAAAGAAGCGTTTGATTTTCTTCCAAAAATTGACCAAAACGATGTTGAACTTCTTTTTTCGATCGAAGATCTAGGCTGTCTAAAAATGGGGGATTTTGGCGTATTTGAGCGCTTCAATTTCTTTTGCGCAAGTCTCACGTGGAACTTTGAGAATTTGTTCGCCGGCGGTGTTATGTCGAATGCAGGAATTTCCGTTTATGGGAAGGAACTGATAAAAGTTCTGACCGCGAATGGAATTGTTCTTGATCTTGCACATTTAAACGATGAGTCGGTGAATGATGCAATTAATTTCGGGAATGAGATGCTTTGCGTTTCTCACACCTGTTGTCGAAAACTCTTTGCGCATCCAAGAAATATTACGGATGCGCAGATGAAAGAAATCGCAAAAAGAGGTGGCTATATCGGAATTATGCCTGTTTCAAAGTTTTTAAACGGAGGGGAAAATGCAACGTGTTTTGATTATGTTCGTCACATCGATCATGCAATTTGTACGGCAGGAATTAATTATGTCGGAATCGGAAGTGACTTTTTTGGAGCTTCCCCATTGAATGATTTGGAAAATTATCAATCATACTCAAATATAGTGGAAAATTTTAGAAAAATAGGTTATAATGAGACCGATATAGAAAAAGTACTGTTTCAAAATTTTAAAGAATTTATCAACAGGACAAGGAGATTCTATGGAAGACAGAAATCAATATAAAAATCCGTTGACCGGACGTTATGCAAGTAAGGAAATGAGCGCCGTCTTTTCCGATCAGAATCGTTTTTCTCTTTGGAGAAAGCTTTGGATCGTTCTTGCGGAATCGGAAATGGAGCTTGGTTTGCCCATCACACAGGCGCAAGTTGACGAGTTGAAAGCGCACGAAACTGAAATAGACTTTGAAAACGCTGCAAGACATGAGAGAGTTGTTCGTCATGACGTTATGGCACATGTCCATGCATATGGTGACGTTTGCCCGAATGCAAAAGGAATCATTCACCTTGGCGCCACCAGTTGTTATGTCACGGACAATGCTGAAATTGTCATCAACCGTCAGGCGTTGGAGATCGTCAAGAAAAAGCTTTTGAACGTTATGGACAAGCTTGCTAAGTTTGCAAGAAAGTTCGCAGATCTTCCGACCCTTGGTTTTACGCATCTGCAGCCTGCCCAGTTAACGACGGTTGGAAAGCGTGCGACCCTTTGGCTCAATGATCTTCTTTCGGATTATGAAAGCTTGACGCACCTGATGAGCACGTTAAAGCTTCGTGGCGTCAAGGGAACGACGGGAACACAAGCAAGTTTCCTTTCTCTCTTTGAAGGTGATAAGTCGGAGGCCAA
>JAZNLR010000143.1:0-15185 GCA_045579195.1 Clostridia bacterium
TGCACAAACACCAACACCGATCAAGAGAGAAAGCTCCTTCACGAAATTCAGAATCACACCGATTTTTCCAAGATCTGCCTCAAACAAACCAAGAACAAAATTTACAACAAAGATCAATGCCGCAGTCACAAGCGCAATATAGCAACAAAGTCTTGAAATTGAACGATTGCCAGACATAAAGGTACCTCCTATATTTCTATTTGATTACACGACTTCCGGGCTTAACAACGGGAATATCAGTGTTTTTGCAAATCGGGCATTCGCTTGCATCATAAGAGATAACTTCCATAGAGAGCAGCGCTTCGTACGGATATCCAAAGTCAACAACACCATTGCTGCGGTCAACAATGCTCGCAACAGCAACAACGTTTCCGCCAAGGTTCTTCACCTCTTTGATAACTTCTTTCACAGATCCGCCGGTTGTCACAACGTCTTCAACAACGATAACACGAGCGCCTTCGGGAATTTCAAAACCACGACGCAAAGTCATTGCGCCTTCCTGTCTTTCAAAGAAAACATTAATGACGCCAAGCTGAGCCGCAACTTCGTACCCCATAATAATGCCGCCAATTGCCGGAGAAGCAATAATATCCGCATCATACTTTTTGAGCTGTTCAGCAAGAGCTGCGCAAAGGGTTTTGCTGTGCTCGGGGTACATAAACAACTTTGCACACTGCATATATGTGTCGCTGTGTCTTCCGGAAGTCAAGAGGAAATGTCCTTTCAAAATTCCGCCAGTTTCTTTAAAAATCTCTAAAACTTCTTCCTTTTTCATTTCGAATCACTCCTTATATTTTATTCAACGATCAGGCCACCGCACAATTCACGAGGATTGGTCTGATTCTTCTCACAATATACACGAAAATCATTGACAATGTCAAACGATGCCATAGGATTTGTAAAATTTGCCGTTCCCACCTGAACTGCTGTTGCACCAGCAAGCAAGAATTCGACAACGTCTTCTGCGCAAGTGATTCCACCCATTCCAATGATGGGAATCTTCACTGCTTTATAGACGTCATATACCATTCGAAGCGCAACGGGCTTCACGCAAGGTCCGCTCAAGCCTCCGATTCTGTTTGCTAAAACGGGCCTCTTCGTCCGGATGTCAATTGCCATTCCAGACAGTGTGTTAATGAGAGAAACCGCATCAGCACCGGCATCTTCTGCAGCCCTAGCGTTATCAGCAATATTTGAAACATTAGGAGTCAGTTTTACAATCAAGGGCTTATCCGTATTCTTTCTCACAAGATTCGTAATTTTTGCAACCCCCTCAGGTAAGACGCCGAAAGACATCCCCCCCGCCTTTACGTTTGGGCAGGAAATATTCAATTCAAGCATATCAACTGCAGTGTCTGAAAGACGCCTTGCGATCTCACAATAATCCTCTTCCGTTTTTCCTGCAATGTTTGCAATAATGACGGTGTTTTGCTCCTTCAACCAAGGTAAGTCTTTTTCGATAAAAACGTCTACTCCGGGATTCTGTAATCCAACGCTATTAAGGATTCCAGAAGAAACCTCCGCAATTCGCGGGACGGGATTTCCATCGCGTCGTTCCAAAGTCATTCCTTTCGTGGAAATTCCACCCAAAGCGGAGATCGGATAGAATTGATTATATTCTCTTCCGAATCCAAACGTTCCAGATGCGGTGATAATCGGGTTCTTAAAGGTTACACCCGCAACCTTAACACTCAAATCAACGCTCATAGTTTCACCTTCTTCAACGGAAAAACAGGGCCGTCAGCACAAACTCGCTTAGAGTGGAATTCACCATATTCTTCAACCTGACAAGCGCAGACAAGGCATGCACCGATTCCGCATCCCATTCTCTCTTCCAGAGAAATATAACAAGGAACCTCACAATCCTTCAAAACTCTTTGAAGCGCCTTAAACATTGGAGTCGGACCGCAAGCAAAGATAACATCCGGCTTGAATGCGTTGATTTCGTCTAGCAAACTGTCGGTTACAAAACCGTGCGTTCCAATGCTTCCGTCGTCTGAGAAGACTTTCACCCTTTCACAAACATTTTCAAAATCTTCAATGCAAACTGCAACGTTTTTGTTGCGATATCCCAAAAGTGCAGAGTAAGTCAAATTTGGATGTTCCAAAAGAATGGAACGAAGCGGGAATGTCCCAATGCCACCTGCGACGATCAAAACACGCTTTGTTTCGTCTGCAATCGGGAATCCGTTTCCAAGCGGGTAAATAACGTCAACCTCTTCGCCAACTTTCATTGCAGCAAGGGCCTTTGTTCCACCACCCTTGATTTGGATACGAACGGAAATTGTATTATCCGTAAATTCGTAGATCCCGACGGGACGACGCAAAACAAGATCTTTTCTTGATGGGACAGATACTTCAACAAACTGTCCGCAATGGACTTCTTCAATTGGAGAATCAGCCTGCAAAACGAGCTCAAAAATTCCTTCTGCAACCGCGTTATTCTCTTTTATCGTGAATTTTTGATCTTTCATCATATCTCCTCAACATCCTGCAATGCAAGCTGATCAAGGTCTTCTTCACCCTTTCCGGACTTGATTGCATTCAAAAGCGCACCTGCAGTATCCAAAGAGGTCAAGCATGGAATTCCTTGCTCAACTGCAGTTCTACGGATCTTAAATCCATCGCGATCACTCTTTCTTCCCTTAGTCGGCGTATTGATGATGACTTGAAGCGTTCCGGACTTAATTTTCTTAATGATATCATCCTCACCTTCATCAATTTTACTGACAACGCTCGTCGGAATAAAGTTGTGGTTTAAAACATGAGCCGTTCCGCTGGTTGCATAAATGTCGTATCCCAAGCGCTCAAATCCTCGAGCAATCTCAATTGCCTCTTGTTTTGATCCGTTAGAAACAGCAAAGAGAACGCCACCTTTTTCCTTTTTGACATTGATGCCGCTTGCAATCAAACCTTTCAAAAGTGCATCCGAGAAATTTCTTGCAAGACCAAGAACCTCACCTGTGGACTTCATTTCCGGAGAGAGTGAAATCTCAAGATCTGTAATCTTCTCATTGGAGAAGACAGGAACTTTCACACAATATGCATCCGGCGTTCCATGTAAGCCCGTTCCGAAACCAAGGGATTTTAACGAATGACCAAGTGCACACATCACAGCAAGTCTGACCATCGGAACACCCGTTACCTTGCTGATATACGGAACGGTTCTTGAGGATCTCGGGTTGACCTCAATGATATAAATATCTTCATCGCGAACAATATACTGAATGTTGATCAAACCAATCGTCTTGCTTGCGATTGCAAGATTCTTTGTGATATCAACAAGTCTCTCTTGGATTTTCTTCGAAAGTGAAATGGACGGATAAACTGCAATACTGTCTCCGCTGTGAACACCGGCACGCTCAATGTGCTCCATAATTCCGGGAATCAGGATGTCTGTTCCATCACAGATCGCATCGACTTCAACTTCGCGGCCAACGATGTACTTATCGATCAAAATCGGGTGTTCTTGCTTTTCCGTGTTGATGATAGACATATAAGCGCGAATATCCACGTCATTATACGCAATCTCCATTCCCTGACCACCAAGGACATAGGACGGGCGAACCAAAACAGGATATCCAAGAGCATCTGCAGCTTCAACAGCTTCATCCGAAGTAAACACAGTTCTCCCCTTCGGGCGCGCAAGACCAAGAGATTCCAAAAGCGCATCAAACTGTTCTCTGTCCTCTGCAGCATCAATGCTCTCAAGCTGCGTTCCTAAAATCTTGAAGCCTGCTTTTGCAACTGCTTCCGTCAATTTGATTGCTGTTTGACCACCAAACTGAACGACAACGCCGTCCGGCTGTTCAAGTTCAAGAATATTCAAAACGTCTTCTTTGGTGAGCGGCTCGAAATAGAGGCGGTCAGACGTGTCAAAATCCGTCGAAACGGTTTCGGGATTATTGTTAATGATGATGGTTTCGTACCCCGCATCTTTCAACGCCCAAACGCAGTGAACTGAGCAATAGTCAAACTCAATTCCCTGGCCGATTCGAATTGGACCGCTTCCCAAAACAATGACTTTTTTGTTATCTGTCGGAACACTTTCATTTTCCACATCGTATGTGGAGTAGTAATACGGGCTGACAGCGGCAAACTCAGCGGCGCATGTGTCAACCATTTTATATGTCGGAATAATTCCAAATTCTTTGCGAAGCGCTCTCAACTCGTCTTCTGAAATTTCACACCAAGATGCTATGGCGCGATCGGAGAAACCGGTCTTTTTCAACTTTTTGAGGTTTTCTTTCGTCAAATATGCAGATTTTTCTCTCTTAACGACATTTTCAAGGTCAACAATACCCTTAATTTTGCGCAAGAACCAAAGGTCAATCTTTGTGATAGCATTGATCGTTTCGGGCGTAATTCCCTTTCTCAACGCCTCTGTCACACAAAAGATTCTATCATCATTTTTAAGTTCAAGTTTTTTGAGAAGAACGTCAATTGAATCATCGACAAACTTTGAACTCTCCGTGCTGAAGAAAGAAAGTTCCAAGGACCGCAATGCTTTTAAGAAAGAAGACTCGAAGTTTGCTCCAATGCTCATAACTTCGCCAGTTGCCTTCATTCTTGTTCCCAAACTCTTATTTGCGGCAGTAAACTTATCAAACGGCCAGCGCGGGAATTTGCAAACAACATAATCAATCGTCGGTTCAAAGCAAGCATACGTCTTTCCGGTCACACCGTTGATGATTTCATCTAGGTTATATCCAATTGCGATGAGTGCCGCAACTTTTGCAATCGGATACCCCGTCGCCTTACTTGCAAGTGCGGAAGAACGACTGACACGCGGATTTACTTCGATTACATAGTACTGCATGCTGTTCGGATCAAGAGCAAACTGAACGTTACAGCCACCACAGATTTTTAATGCACTGATGATGTTGATAGATGCACTTCTGAGCATCTGAAGTTCTTTGTCTCGAAGCGTTTGAACAGGTGCTAAAACGATGGAATCACCCGTGTGAATTCCAACGGGGTCCAAGTTCTCCATGTTACAAACCGTAACGCAGTTTCCCTTGTTGTCACGAATAACTTCATACTCAATCTCTTTCCAACCTGCAACAGACTTTTCAATCAAACACTGTCCAACGCGGCTCGCCTTGATTCCTGCAGCTGTTGTCGTGATGAGCTCTTCTAAGTTTTCAGCAATTCCGCCGCCCGTTCCACCAAGCGTGTATGCCGGGCGAACGATCAACGGAAATCCTGCACGTTCAGAAAATGCAACAGCCTCTTCAACCGTGTGAACGATCACGCTTTCAATGCAGGGCTCACCAATGCTTTCCATCGTATCTTTAAAGAGTTCACGATCCTCTGCTTTACGGATTGCATCAATGGTCGTTCCAAGAAGCTTAACGTTGTTCTCTGCCAGAAATCCACTCTCCGCGAGTTCGCAGGCAAGATTCAATCCTGTCTGACCTCCGAGGGTCGGCAAAATGCTGTCCGGTTTTTCTTTTTGGATAATCTTTTTTAATACAGGGATGGTCAACGGCTCCAAATATACTCTGTCAGCCATCTGTTTGTCAGTCATGATCGTTGCAGGGTTCGAGTTGACGAGAACAACCTCAATTCCCTCTTTCTTCAAAACACGGCATGCCTGTGTTCCTGCATAGTCAAACTCAGCGGCTTGTCCGATTACGATCGGACCACTTCCGATGACAAGAACTTTTTTAATATCAATAGCTTTCGGCATAATTTCTCCCTTTACTTTCTTTCGTTCAACATAGCAATAAATTCATCAAAGATCTGCGCAGAGTCTTGAGATCCCGCCTCTCCCTTCGGATGGAACTGAACACCAATTGCTTTTACTTCTTCGTAACGAACGCCTTCACAGGTCTTATCGTTCCAGTTGACGTACGTCATCTTTCCATGGTTGAGTGTTGTCTCATCCAAAAGATATCCGTGACTTTGTGCTGTAATGTAAACGCGGTCAGTTGCAAGCTCCTTTACCGGATAATTTCCACCGTGATGACCGGATTTCATCTTTATGGCCGTTGCACCGTCTGCAAGGCCAAGCAAAATGTGTCCAAAGCCAATGCCAAGAATGGGAAGCTTTCCAAACAGCTTCTTCACTTCTTCAATATACGCAGAAGAGAGTTCAGGAACACCCGGTCCGTCTGAGAGAAGAATTCCGCAAGGCACATCTGCCAAAATTACATCTGCACCCGTGTCGGCAGGATAAACTTTGACACCAAGACCTCGCTTTACCATTGCCTCTATCAAGCTCTTTTTCACACCGTAATCAACGATAGCAACAAAGGGTGAGCCTTCTGCCGCAACGTACGCTTCCTTGCAAGAAACCTCTTCAACAAAATTTTCGCAAAGAACACCTTTAAGATTTTCTACGTCCTGCTTCGTGGGCTCGTTGAGCAAAATTGAACCGCGCATTGCTCCATGTTCACGAATATGTCTTGCAAGATGTCTAGTGTCAATTCCCGTAAGACAAACGACACCGTTTTCCTCTAAGAATGAACCTAACGTCTGTTTACATTTCCAATTGCTCGGTTCTTCACAGAGCTCACGAACGACGAGTGCGCGAACGGAAACGCGTTCAGATTCAAAGTCCTCTGGATTGATTCCATAATTTCCAATCAGTGGATACGTCATAACGACGATTTCACCAAACGATGCGGGATCTGTAAGGAGTTCAGGGTATCCCGTCATACCTGTTGAAAAAACGACCTCACCACAAACGTCGCGAGCACATCCTTTCACTTCACCTTCAAACACCGTTCCATCTTCTAACAGTAAGTATGCCATTAACGAATACCTCCGATTGCGGAAAGCAGATCTTCCTTCATATCAAGCGCTGCTTGACGTGCTGCCGCATCAAAGGAAAGT
Source organism: Clostridia bacterium (assembly GCA_045579195.1). Taxonomy (GTDB): domain Bacteria; phylum Bacillota; class Clostridia; order Christensenellales; family CAMQZB01; genus JAZNLR01. The sequence goes on from JAZNLR010000143.1 coordinate 6,841, forward strand.
CCGCTATATTTTGCATTCTTGTAAGCACAGAGAATTCCACGCGAAGAATTGACGATTGCGCCGCGTCCGTTCTCATCAAAGCAAACCTTAAGATCACTTGCAGTTGCGCCTTGAGCACCATATCCTGGGACAAGGAAGAAGGTGTTCGGCATCAACTTACGAAGTCTCGCCGCCTGAACGGGCTTGGTCGCTCCTACAACTGCACCGACATCGTTATATCCATATTCACCGATAGAATCCTTTCCCCACTCGCAGACAAGCTCACCAACCGTTTCATAGAGCGTCTTACCATTCTCAAAGACAAGATCCTGGAGCTGCTCACTCGTCGGGTTAGATGTTTTGACAAGAACAAAGATTCCCTTGTCGTAAGCTTTGCAATCCTTCAAGAACGGGAAAATCCCATCCTGTCCTAAATATGCATTGATGGTCGCATAATCACTCTGGAAAGCGCGGAAATTGTTTTCATTCACCTTTGTTTCACCAAGATATGCGGAAGAATAACAGCCGGCAGTCGAACCGATATCATTTCTCTTCACATCCGCAATCACGATATATCCAAGCTCTTTCGCATATGCACAAGTGTCGTAAAACGTCTTCATTCCTGCCACGCCATACATCTCGTAGTAAGCAACCTGCACCTTGACTGCAGGAACGATGTCTTTGAGCGCATCCAAGATTTTGACGTTAAATTCATAAATTGCCTTTGCTGCATCTTCAAACGTCTTGCAGTTTGCCTTCATTTCATCAGGCAGGTAGTCAAACGACGTATCAATTCCTGCAACAGAGGGATTTTGCGTTTCAATAATTCTTCGAATCAGCTTGTCTGTCATAAGATTGCACCATCCTTCATTTTCATTTTTCCGTCGACAAACGTCGTCAAGACATTGCCATATACCTTAAATCCACCGAACGGCGAATTTTTGCTCTTCGAAAGGAACTCTTCCACCTTGATTTCGTATTCATTTGAAAGATCAGCAAGGAAAAGATCCGCAGGCGTTCCAACCTCAAGCGTCCCAACGTTTAAGGAAAGAATGTTTGCCGGATTCACAGTCATGAGTTCACAAAGACGCTCTAACGTGATGTGTCCGGGCTTTACAAGATTTGTGTACGACAGCGCAAACGCGGTTTCAAATCCGCAGATTCCGCAAGCAGCAAGATTGAATTCAACATTCTTCTCATTAATTCCATGCGGGGCATGATCCGTTGCGATCGCATCGATCGTTCCGTCAATAATGCCCTCTATCACAGCCGCAACATCATCATCCGTGCGAAGCGGAGGGTTCACCTTTGCGTTCGTGTCGTAATTTAAGACCATCTCATCAGTTGCAGAAAAATAATGCGGGCAGGTTTCGCAAGTAACTTGGATTCCGCGACGCTTTGCATCGCGAATTAGCGCTATACTTCCTCGCGTTGAAACATGGGCAATGTGAACGCGCGTCTTCAATGCGTCTGCAAGAATGATTTCACGCGAAACCATAACCTCTTCAGCAGCTCGCGTGTTTCCGTTCAACCCACAAACAGTCGCGTGATAGCCTTCATTTGCAACGCCACCATTGACAAGGTTCAGATCCTCACAGTGAGAGATAACGGGCAGATTCAATCCCTTCGCATACTCCAACGCCAGGCGCATCATCAGCGAATTCGAAACAGGCTTCCCATCATCGCTTACAGCAACAGCACCGCAAAGTTTCAGATCTCCCATCTCAGCAAGCTCTTCACCCCTCATCCCTTTCGTTATGCATCCGATGGGATAGACTTTTGCATAGTCAACTTCTTTTCCTCTTGCACGAACGTAAGAGACAAGCGCACGGCTGTCAAGCGCAGGTTGCGTGTTCGGCATGCAGCAAATGGAAGTAAAACCTCCGTGGACAGCAGCTTTTGAACCGCTCAATATGTCTTCTTTCCACTCAAATCCCGGCTCACGCAAATGGCAGTGAATATCAACCAAGCCAGGAAAAACATGCAATCCATCTGCACAAACAACATCCGCACCTTCAACTGCAAGGTTCATTCCAATCTCTGCAATCTTTCCATCATTGATGCAAAGATCACGAACGACACCATCAGGAAAAATTGCGTTTTTAATCACAGTTAAACTCATTTTCTCTCACCTCTCGTCAGTAAGAACAGGATTGCCATACGAATTGCAACTCCGTTCAAAACCTGTTCTTCAATCAAAGAGCGATCTCCGTCGATTAAAGAACTTGTAAGCTCAACACCACGGTTAACGGGGCCGGGATGCATGATGATTGCATCTTTCTTTGCCGCTTTCAAGACTTCGTCATTCAATCCGTATAGCGCAGAGTACTCTCTCAACGACGGGAACAATCCACACTGTTGACGCTCAAGCTGAATTCGAAGGCCCATGATGACGTCTGAATTCACAACAGCTTCTTCACGTGAGTTGCAAATGGTGCAACCCATCTTTTCGATTTCTTGCGGAAGTAACGTTCCGGGGGCAAAGATTTTCACTTTCGCACCCATCTTGTTCAAACCCCAGATGTTGCTCTTAGCAACGCGGGAATGTTTGATGTCACCGACGATTGCAACCTCCAACCCTTTTAGATCAGAGATGCGCTCGCGCATTGTGAACATATCTAACAAGGCCTGCGTAGGATGCTCGTTTACGCCGTCACCTCCGTTAATAACGGAAGCTTTCACATTCTTCGCAAGTAAGTGCGGCGCACCGCCCATTGAATGACGAATGATAATGACGTCCGTTTTCAATGCATCCAGCGTCTTTCCTGTGTCAATCAACGTTTCACCCTTTGCAACGCTACTTTGCGCGACGGAAATACTGCTTGCGGTTGCAGACATAAACTTCGCTGCAAGCTCAAAGGACATACGCGTTCTTGTGCTGTTTTCATAGAACAGCGTGACAACTGAACGCCCCTGCAAGTGCGGAACACGCTTGACGTTTTGAACAAGAAGTTTCTTCATCTCAACAGCTGTGTCAAGAATCTGAAGAATTTCTTCCTTGTCCAGGTTTTTTAATCCTAGAAGGTCTTTGTTTTTCAGCATACGAATCTCCTGTGTATTTTAAGAAAAAGCGGAACCAAAGGCAACAATGTTTATTGTCTTTAGATCCGCTGTATCAATCGTGTATATCATATAAAACGGCAGAGCATTCACCATCTGTTTCACAAAGAGAAACAGAAACCAACTCAGAACGCGATGTTGGAACATTTTTGCCAATAAAATCTGCGCGAATGGGCAGTTCACGGTGGCCACGATCAACAAGAACAGCAAGCTGAACAGTCTTTGGGCGCCCCATCTCAATAACAGCATCGATTGCTGCCCGAACGGTTCTTCCGGTATAGAGTACGTCGTCCACTAAAATAACGTGTTTTCCTTCAATTGAGAAGTCAATGTTCGTACTATTAATGACGGGAACATCACCGATAATGGAAAGATCGTCTCGATAGAGCGTAATGTCCAAAACACCAACGGGAATTCTCACCTTTTCAATTGCTTCAATGTTTTCTGCAATCTTTTCAGCAAGTGGAACACCGCGCGTTCTGATTCCAACCAAAACAACGTCTTCAACACCGTGGTTGCGCTCAATAATTTCATGGGAAATACGAATCAATGAGCGTTTTACACCGTTTTCATCTAACAAAACTGCTTTTAATCTCATTTCATACACCTCACAAACAAAAAAACGCCCTATCCGACAAGATAAGGCGTCAAAAGCAACGAAAAAGTATAGAATCATACCTGTATCGCAAATGAGTTATATCTTGACGGTCTCTCAGTACCAAACTTAAAGTTACAACCTTGCTGTTATTAGTATAACACAAATCAATTTTCAGTGTAAAGTGTTTTGCAACGTTTTCAAAACTTTTTTAAAGTCATCCGGAGGTTCGCAAGTAAACGTCAAACGCTCTTTCGTTCTCGGATGGTCAAAGGAAATGGAATATGCATGCAAAAGCTGCCCTTTCAAAGCAAAGCTCTGCTTCTTAAATCCATACACAGGATCTCCAACAATCGGATGTCCAAGGTGCTTGCTGTGAACTCGAATTTGATGTGTTCTCCCCGTTTCAAGCCGAAATTCACAGAAGGTATGCGCTGGAAAGCGTTCCAAAACTGTCCAATTTGTTGCCGCTCGTTTCCCAATCGGAACAACAGCCATCATTTTTCGGTCTTTGGAGCTTCTCCCGATCATTGTTTCAATTCTTCCAGAATCTTCTTTAAAAACCCCTTCATTGATTGCCCGATAGATTCTCTGACAGGTTTTTTCTTCAATCTGTTTTGCAAGCGCAACGTGCGCAAGATCATTCTTTGCAACCAACATCAATCCCGATGTGTCTTTATCAAGACGATGCACAATTCCCGGTCGCATCACACCATTGATTCCACTCAGGTTTGACAAGCGGAACAAGAGCCCATTCACAAGCGTTCCAGAATAGACATTGTTTGCAGGATGAACGCTGATTCCTTGTGGCTTGTTGATCACAGCAAGGTCGTCATCTTCATAAACAATTTCAAAAGGAATGTCTTCCGGCAGAATTTCACATTCTTTGGGCGTTGGCATCCAAAAGGAAATGACATCACCGTTTCGCAAAGGATAGGAAACCTTCACAGGTTTTCCGTTCACAAAAACGAGGTCCTCCTCGCTGAGCTTTTTGATGCGAGAGCGCGTGCACTCTGTTTCTTCGCTCAAAAAAACATCTACGCGACAAGGATCATCTCGCTCAAAAATAAATTGTTGTTTGTCAAAATCAGTGGTCATTCTTCTTTTTCAGAACTTTCTTCCTTCTTCTCTTCCTTTTTCGGCTCTTTATAGATAAAAATTACATATACACACAATATCGCAACACCAATCGTCAGCGCCATATCAGCAACATTGAAGATCGGAAAATTGATCAAACGAAAATCAATCATATCGCGAACATACCCAAACGCAACGCGATCAATAAAATTTCCGATTGCTCCACCCAAGATCAGCGAAAGAGGCAAACGAAGCAATAAGTGCCCTTTTCTGTTCATAAATAAAACAACACAAAGCACAATGACGGAAATAATCGTCAAAACAATGAAAAACGCAATTTTTCCTTCTAGAATCGACCAGGCCGCGCCCGTGTTTTTGTGGTAAGAAATGTGCAAAACGTCTTGAATGATGGGAATCGTTTGCCCTTCCGACATTGATCCAGAAACCAATGCCTTCGTGATTAGGTCAAGCGCGATCACACCAATTGCAATCAGCAGTTCAAAAATTAACATAAAAACTCCAAGCTTATGAAATAAGCCGCAAAATTGCGGCTTGTGTCTTTATTTTTTTGGAACGAGAATGTTCATTCCTCCGGCAGTCAACATAAAAATGTCCTGCTCAATCTCATATAAACCGCCGTTGAGTGCATACGCAGCGCCGCTTAACATGTCAAGAACGCGTTGACAATCCTGCGCCTTAAGCTTATTGAGATAAACAATAGAAGGTTTTCCCTCTTTCAGATACCCAATGACACGCTCTACATCATTAAATGACTTCGGCTTGCAGATGTTTACATTTACGTTGCTTCGATATCCGCCGTTCACAGAAGGAATATCAATCAAATTATCATTCGAAAAATCATTCATGTCCTGTTTACTCTCCGTTTTCATCGTTGCGTCGTCCTGATCAAAATGCTTTAAAACGACGTCTTGAAACAAGGAATTGTTTTCCATATGCTTTAACTCCTCTTTCCAAAGATTGCCGAGCCAATTCGAACCATATTCGAGCCGCACGAAACTGCCAACTCATAGTCTTCCGACATCCCCATCGAGAGATAGCGGAACATTTCCTTAGAAAATCGATCGCTCATTAATATCATATCATATAATTCACGCATTTGCAAATAGTAATACGGATTTTTTTTCAAAGAATCCTCGAGCGGCATAATTGCCATTAATCCGCAGATCGAAACAGACTCAAAACGTTGGCATTCATCAAGAAAATTTATGAGTTGTTCTTTGGGAATTCCACCCTTAGAAAGTTCATCTGCAACATTAACTTCAACAAGACATTTTGCAATAATTCCCTTCTTTTTTGCCTGTTTTTCAATTTCCTCTGCAAGCGAAATTCGGTTTAAGGATTGGATCAAATCTACTTTATCAATAATATACTTTACTTTGTTTGTTTGTAGCTGACCGATCATGTGCCATGTTGTGTCAACTCGTCCAAACTTATCAACAAGCTCCTGAACGCGATTTTCACCGCAGATCTCAATTCCCATTGACTTTAACAAAGAAAGCCTTTCAGGCTCAACTGTTTTTGAGGCGGCAACAATCGTAATGTCCGAAAGAGAACGGCCACTGCGCTCTGCGGCTTGCGAAATTCGTTCTTTAATGATTTTTATCTTCTCTTCCATCAATCAACCCTTCTGATTGTTTCAATTGTGATGAGATTGACAGGAAAATTCTGGAAATAGAGCCCAAGAGATCCTGTCTGTTCTGCGCTCAATGAAAGCACAACCTGCAAGCTTTCTTCATCAACAACTTTTCCAAATGCAGCATAACTCCCGTCATACTGTGGAATGTCAGTTGCACAAATGAAAAACTGCCCTGATGCACTGTTAAAGTCTTCCGCGCGAGCCATAGAAATGACTCCTTTTTCGTGCTTTACTGTATTCTCAAATCCATTTTCAGCAAATTCTCCAAAAATGCTCTCCGTTTCTTTTGCGGGATAAAGCGTATAATCCTCGATATAGAATCCGCCTGCTTGAATCACGGAAAGGTGCAAAATTCGGTGAAAAATTAGTCCGTCATAGTACTTTGAATCAATAAGTTTCAAGAAATTCTCAACTGTGATCGGCGCTTCGTTTGGATAGAGTTCCAACGTGATAGAACGACCGTCAGTAAGGAGGATCTCAACACGCGGATTTCCCTCTTTACTTATATCACAAGCTGTGCAAGAAAGAAGCAAAATCAAAACCAAAACAATTGTCAAAAACTTCAACTTTTTCATAAGAACTCCTCTTATTTTTATTTTAACTGTTTTCTTGGATTTTGTCTATTGTTTCTGCTTGATTTTAAAGTTTGTTTTAAAATTATAGCGCTCAAAGCATTTTTTGTACGGCAAGAGCTTTGGGCGCTTCTTTGGACCTGTGACAATCCGAATAAAATCATATCACACACTCTTTCCTTCGTCAAGGCCGATTTTGTCGAATCTTGTTGAAAAAAAATAAGTCCGAATAAAATCATTCGGACTTTAAAAAGTTGGTCTGGGTGAGAAGATTTGAACTTCCGGCCTCTTGAACCCCATTCAAGCGCGCTACCAAGCTGCGCCACACCCAGACAGCTTTTACATTATATTACAAACAAAAAAATTCGTCAAGCGTTTAATCGATAATATCTGCATGATAAAGCGGATATTTTTTGCAAAGTTCGGAAACAGACGCCAAGACTTCAGGAATTGCAGCTTCACGCTCGTCAATCATTCGAACGATCAAAGATGCGATCGTCTTCATCTCCTCTTCTTTCATGCCGCGCGTTGTGACAGATGGTGTTCCGATGCGAATTCCGCTCGTGACGAACGGGCTTGCAGGATCAAACGGAATGGTATTCTTATTAACCGTGATATGCACTTCGTCCAAAAGATGTTCAAGTTCTTTTCCGGAAATTCCCTTGTCACGAAGATCAAGCAACATTAAGTGGTTATCCGTACCCCCGCTGACAAGACGAATTCCCTTCTCTGTGAGTGCATCAGCAAGCGCCTTTGCGTTACGAACAATCTGTTTTTGGTAATCTTGAAACGCCTTCGTTCCTGCCTCTTTAAATGCAACCGCTTTTGCAGCAATGATATGCATCAATGGTCCACCCTGTGTTCCGGGGAAAATCGCTTTGTCAATTGCCTTCGCATATTTTTCCTTGCAGAGGATCATTCCTCCACGCGGTCCGCGCAACGTCTTGTGCGTCGTGGTCGTGACAAAATCTGCATACGGAACCGGATTGGGATGTTCACCTGCAATGACCAAGCCGGCGATGTGAGCCATGTCAACCATAAAGTATGCTCCGACTTCATCGGCAATCTCACGGAACTTCGCAAAATCAATAACACGCGGATATGCACTTGCACCTGCCAAAATAAGTTTAGGCTTATGCTCCAAAGCAAGACGGCGAACTTCATCATAATCAATGGTTTCGGTCTGCTCATTGACACCGTAAGGAACGATGTTGAAGTACTTTCCGGAAAGATTAACAGGGCTTCCGTGCGTCAAATGACCACCGTGAGAGAGATTCATTCCCATGATGGTGTCGCCGGGATTTAAAACTGCAAAATAGGTCGCAATGTTTGCCGCAGCGCCACAATGAGGTTGAACATTTGCGTGCTCAGCACCGAAAAGCGCCTTTGCACGCTCAATTGCAAG
>JAZNLR010000144.1:0-23687 GCA_045579195.1 Clostridia bacterium
CCCCGAAGTACTGTCTGCGCTCGCTGTGGCCGATGATGACGTACTCAACGCCGATCTCCTTGAGCATCTCTGCGGAAATCTCGCCGGTGAATGCACCGCTCTTTGCCCAGTGAACGTTTTCAGCGCCGACCTTAATGTTCGTTCCCTTGGTCGCCTCAACAACCGTGGAAATGCAAGTGTAAGGAACGCAAGTGACAACTTCGCACTTTGCATCCTTCACGAGGGGCTTAAGCTCCTCGATCAGCGCTTTTGCAGCTGCATTCGTGTTATTCATCTTCCAGTTTCCTGCAATGATAGGTTTTCTCATATTTTTATCTCCTTCTTCATAAATTCGGGGCGAGTTTTCCTCGCCCCGACGGATTGATTCTGTTTTAGCACCCGAAAGGCTTACTTATCCTCAAGGCAAGCAACTCCGGGAAGAACAAGGCCTTCCAAGAACTCCAAGGAAGCGCCGCCACCCGTGGAGATGTGGGTCATCTTGTCAGCAAATCCAAGCTGTGCAACTGCTGCTGCGCTGTCGCCACCGCCGATGATGGTGACCGCATTGGACTCTGCAAGTGCCTTTGCAACCGCCTTCGTTCCGTGTGCAAAGTTTTCAAACTCGAAAACACCCATCGGTCCGTTCCAGATGACGGTTCCTGCATTCTTAACAGCCTCAGCGAAGATCTCTCTGGACTTCTCACCGATATCCAAACCTTCCCAATCTGCGGGAATCTCGCCGGAAGCAACGGTCTTAAACTCAGTGTCGTTCTTGAACTCCTGCGCAATGACAGTGTCGACAGGGAGAAGCATCTGAACGTTCTTTGCCTCTGCCTTTGCCATCAATTCCTTTGCAAGATCGATCTTGTCAAGCTCGCAGAGAGACTTTCCAATTTCGCCGCCCTGCGCCTTGATGAAGGTGTAAGCCATTGCACCACCGATGACGAGCGTGTCAACCTTTTCGATGAGGTTGTTGATAACGCCGATCTTGTCGGAGACCTTTGCGCCACCAAGAATTGCAATGAACGGGCGCTTCGGACTCTCAAGCGCGCCACCCATGATATCGAGCTCTTTGCCGATGAGGAAGCCTGCAACAGCGGGTCTAACGTAATCAGCGACACCTGCCGTGGAAGCGTGTGCTCTGTGCGCGGTTCCAAATGCATCGTTTACATATACGTCAGCAAATGCAGCAAGAGCCTTGCAGAAATCGGGGTTATTCTTCTCTTCTTCTGCGTGGAATCTGAGGTTCTCCAAAAGAACGCACTCTCCTTCCTTGCAAGCAGCAACACAAGCCTGTGCGCTCTCACCGATAACATCGGTTGCGAACGTGACCTTGTTGTCGAGCAACTGATTGAGTCTGTCAGCGACAGGCTTCAAAGAGTACTTCAAGTTGAACTGTCCCTTCGGGCGACCGAGGTGCGAGCAAAGAATGACTTTCGCGCCGTTCTCCATGAGGTACTGAATGGTGGGCAGTGCGCCGATGATTCTGTTCTCATCCGTGATCTGCTTGTCCTCATTGAGAGGAACGTTGAAGTCTACGCGAACCAGACAGCGTTTGCCTTTTACGTCAATGTCTTTAATGGTCTTTTTGTTCATATTGAAAATACTCCTTAAAAGATTTTTATTCCAATGTTATTATACCACGAATTATGCGCTTTGCCAACAAAACAAAGGCCGTTTCGTGAAATTTTTGTCAAAGAGTTTCGCCTTGCCATTCCGCGGTAGAGTGGTGCGTCGTCTTCGGCGAATCCTTGTGGTCACGAATGCTGTAAGCAACGTTGGTCAAGTGATCCGCGACTCGCTCGATCTGGCTGGAGAGCGAGAGGTAGATCGAACCCGATTCCGCCGTGCATCTGCCTTCGTTCAAACGCTGAATATGCGCTTCTCCCATGCGATCTTTGATGTCGTCAATCTCCTGTTCTCGGCGATCGACCTCGCGAATCATCTCAACCGAGCGGTTGGAGAAAACGTAAAAGGCGTCGCGCATCAAGAGATTCAAGCGCTCTTTTGCGTCTGCGATGTCTTCAATTGCCTCTTTCGAGAACTGAATGGATTCCTCGCTCATCTTACAAGCGAAGTCAAACATATCTTCTGCATAATCGCCGATGCGCTCCATGTCATTGACAACGTGGTAAAGCGAGCCAATGACCTTAGAATCCGCAACCGAAATATCAAGCGCAGAAATCTGAACGAGATAGCGTGGAATTTCACGATTGAGGAAGTTGAGAAGTTGTTCGCGCTCCCGGAAGTTTTTCTCCATCGTGATGTCACCCGTCACGAGCGCTTCCAATGCAAGCATCAAGTTCTCCCCCGCAAGGTCGCCCATATGACGAACTTCTTTCATCACTTGAGAAACTGCAATCGGCGGAGTCTGCAAAATGCGGTCGTCAAGGTAAACAAGTTTATGCGCATTGTTCCCCTCTCCATCATCTTTATCACGCACGATTAACTTGGAAAATGCAACGATGTGGTTCACAAACGGGAGGATCAACGCCGTCACAAGAACGTTGAACGAAGTGTGGAAGTTTGCAATTGCGCGTTGCAAAACTTCATTTTCGGAAGCTGTGCCGCCCGTCTGCATAAAGAATGCGGCAATCTGATCCTTAAAGATTAGAAGCGGAACGAAGAAGACGATAACACCGATGGTCTTGATCATCAAATGCATCACTGCAGTTCTCTTTGCATTCGTGCTCGTTCCGATGCAAGCAAGAAGCGCTGTTACGCACGTTCCGATGTTCATTCCCAAAATCATGAACATTCCCGTCTCGAACTTTACGACACCTGCCGCTGCCAATGAAAGCAAAATACCCGTCGCTGCAGACGAACTCTGAATGATCGCGGTAAACACCAAACCTGCCAAAACAGCAAGGATGGGATTCGTGAACCCCTCAAGCATAAAGTTTGCAAACGAAGAAGGCGTTCCATCAGGATTGACAGCAAGCGTCTTCATCGAAGAACTCATCAAACTCAAGCCGATGAACAACATTCCGAGACCAACAAAAATCAGGGAAACGCGCTCAACATTTTTCTTTTTTGTGAACAGCATCACAAAGTATGCCACGGCAGCAATAGCGGACATAATTGCCGTGATATTAAACGCCTGCAACGAAGCAAGTTGCGCCGTCACCGTTGTTCCGATGTTGGAACCCATGATGATTGCGGCAGCCTGCGGCAAGGTCATCAACCCGACGTTTACGAATCCGACCAGCATAACCGTGGTTGCAGACGAACTCTGGATAATTGCAGTGACGGCAATGCCGATCCCCACACCTTTAAAGCGATTGTTGGAAACACGCGCAAACAATTTCTTCATTCGGTCGCCTGCCGCACGTTCCAGGTTATCGCCCATAACCTTCATTCCAAACATAAAGACGGCTAGCCCGCCCAGCATCGTAAAAATTGTAAAAACCAAATCCAAAACTTCCATTGAAACACCTCGTTTCTTTCTTTTGTCCAAACTCTTCCACTATACATCAATATGATATAAAAAAAGAGTCGCTCTTGTCAAATCTTTACAAGAACGACTCTGCTCTTTTTTTGAAAATTTCAACATTCTGTGAGATGCCCTGTTTCATTCAAGCCGTCAAACCCGTGCTGACGAAGCGCTTCATAACAAACAATTGCAACCGAGTTTGCCAAATTCAAGGAACGCGCCCCATCAATCATCGGAATGCGGATGCAGCGTTCATAGTTCTTTGCAAGCAACGTCTCGGGAAGGCCTTTCGTTTCCTTACCGAAAACGAGGAATGCCCCCTCTTCAAACTGCACGTCGGAATGACGCTTCTGCCCTTTTGTCGTGAGGAAATAAAACTTACCGTCCGGATTTTCTTCGAAGACCTCTTCAATGCTGTCGTGATAACAGACGGTGACGAGGTGCCAATAATCCAATCCGGCGCGCTTTAAGTTTTTGTCCGTGATTTCAAACCCGAGCGGGCGAACAAGATGCAACACTGTTCCTGTTGCGGCGCAAGTGCGCGCGATATTTCCCGTGTTCTGCGGGATTTCAGGTTCCACCAAGACAATATGAAAGGGTTTCATCATTTCTCTCCTCTTACGTTTTTTCAAAAAGAATATCTACCCCGAAAAAGCAGGGTGCTCCCCACTGCTTTTGCGGGCATTTCACAGCTTGAAACGCGCCTGTTTGACGCATACAACAACTCCCCTTCCGCATTGCAGATCGCACAACAATCCAACGCGCAAAGTGCACAGGGAATGCCGTTTTGCACGGCGATCGCACGCAGAAAAAGCTGCGTTTTTGCATCCGTGACGTACGGTGCAAGAATGATAAGCGCAACGCTGTCGCACGCGGCCAAAACACGCGCAACTTCGGGAACATACACATCCGCCCCCGCAATTACGCCAAGTTTTCCCGCACTCGTTTCGAACACGGACAGACCGCTTCCTGGGGAAAAGTCCTCCCCTTCGCGCACGCAGACCGAATCTGCAACGCCAAGAACGTGACCTCGGTCAAACACCAATGCGGACTTCTTCTTGACGCCAAACAACACTGTTGTGCAACCGGCAATAAGCGTACAATTGCGCGCCTTTGAGAGGGTTGCAAGCTCTGTGAAGATCTCATCCTCTCCGCGAAGTTCACAAGCATAGTCAACATCGTCCAGAATGCCGTCTGCAAGGACGAGAACATCTCCTCCCAATGAGATTCCACCGTCAAAGAACAAGTGCTCGTCAAGTCTGCCGCCCGTCACAAAAACTGCCTTCATTCACCCTTCCCCTGCAAGATTTTCTTTCCATCATATGCAAGGGCACAAAAGACCGTGCTTACAAAATCTCTTCCAGAGCGGCAAAAACATCTTCCTTTCGCGCCATCGTACAAAGATCCGCCTTAAGGCGGGATGCTCCGCGAATTCCTTTGATATACCAAGCAATATGCTTCCGCATATTGACCAGCGCAAAATGCTCTCCCGTTGCCACTTCCAACATTGCAAAGTGCCGTTTGATGACGTCAAGGCGATCGGGAACGAAGGACGGATCATCCAATTCCTTGAAAATCCAAGGCCTTCCAAGAGCACCGCGCGCAATCATCACGCCGTCACATCCCGTTTCGGAGAGCATTGCAAAAACGTCTTCCGGAGAAAAGACATCTCCGTTTCCAATGACGGGGATGCGCACCTCGCTCTTCACGCGAGCGATGATCTCGCGGTCTGATCTTCCTTCATACATCTGGGCGCGTGTTCTTCCGTGCACTGTGACGGCTGAAGCACCCTCGCTTTCACACATCTTTGCAAACTCAACAGCGTTGATGTGTTCGTCATCCCAGCCCTTCCTGAACTTAACGGTCACGGGAACGGATGCCGCCTTAACGCACGCAGAAATCACCTTCGCAGCCTTTGGAAGGTCTTTCATCAGCGCAGATCCTTCGCCGTTTTTAACGATCTTGGGCATTGGACAGCCCATATTGATGTCAATGAGGTCAAACTTTCCAAGCGTCGAGCGAATGATTTCCGCCATGATTTCCGGATCGCTTCCAAAAATTTGAACGGCACAAGGTTTTTCGTTTTCCCCCACGGCAAGCAAACTATGCGTGTTTGAACTTCCATACTTCAAGCCCTTTGCGCTCACCATTTCGGTATAACTGAGCGCACAGCCAAACTCGCGGGCAATCGTTCGGAAGCCCACGTCAGTCACGCCTGCAAGGGGTGCAAGCAGGACGTTGGATTGGAGTTTTAAATCTCCGATTTTCACAGACTCTCTTTCTCCTTCCTCTTTGCCTCATCCCAAAGCGCATCCATCTCTGCAAGCGTACAGTCAGAAAGCTTTTTCCCCTCTGCCAAGATGCGTTCTTCCACAAAACGGAAGCGTCTCGCAAATTTATCCGTCGCACACTTCAAAACATATTCTGCATCGCAATGGCAAAAACGCGCAACGTTCACCACCGCAAACAGAAGGTCACCCACTTCGTTTGCACGGTTTTCTCCTTCCGATGCAAGAACCTCAGAAAGCTCTTCTTTCACCTTTTCTGCCGCGCCGTCGACCGTTTCCCAATCAAAGCCGACCTTTGCTGCCTTTTTCTGCACTTTCTGCGCACGCATCAGCTGAGGCAATGTTGCAGCAATGTCCGAAATGGCACGGGAAACGGTGTCCTGCCCCTTTTCGGTCTGCTTATTTTTCTCCCAAGTGTCCAATGCGGCCTGCGAATCCGCCGCGGAGTCACTTGCGAAGATATGCGAATGGCGGAAAACGAGTTTTCCGCAGAGTTCACTTAAGACGTCAGTCACGGAAAATGCACCGCGATCCTGCGCGATAACGGCATGGAAAACGGCCTGCAGCAAAACGTCACCCGTCTCTTCAGACATCATCAGGTCGTCCGCCTCGTCAATTGCCTCCGCTAACTCGTAGGCCTCCTCAATGAGGTTCATGCGGATAGATTCATGGGTCTGTTCTCTGTCCCACGGGCAACCGTTGGGGGAACGCAAAACGTCCATGATCTCCAGAAGATCGTCAAAACAAAAGCGCAAACGAGCCGTCAGCGAAACGCGCGGCAAAAACAGCGCTGACTGATGGTCGTAATGTTCCTGACGGTCGAGCTCGTAAACAAAAATTTCGCGACATTTTTCTCCGTCAAAGAAAAGAACTTTTCGCTCATCACCCACAGTTTCAGCAAGTTTCAACTTGACCTCTTCCGCCAGAAACTCGCTGTCGAGATCGTAAATGACCAGCGGCTGTGCGTTGACATAAACATCCTTTTCCACAAAGCGCCACGCAGAGAAAATTTGTGCGCCCGTCTCTCCGCCTACTTTTGCGAGAATATGGTCCGCCTTGGATGCCGCAGGATAAACGGAAAACGCAATTTCGCGATCGGCAAGCAAACGAACGGAAGTATCGTCCGTTCCGCTGGAATCAACGCAATAGCAAACGTCCTCTTTCTTCGCAGCCTCTTGCAACACACAGACAATGGATTCGTTCAGTGCGTCAAAATCCTCTGCGGTTTCAAAAAGCCTGTCCAAACTTTCGAATTCAATTTCAAGGTCCTTTAAGATCTTGGATGAAGCGAACTGTTCCGACTTCAAAAAGACGCGTGACGCCTTTTTCAACGCATTGACGGCATTGAGGGAGAGATCCCCTGCATTTTTTCCCAATCCGATCACAGTGATCATCTTTTGTTTTCCTACCTTTTTTCTTTGATCTTCAAAAATCTTGCCAAAAAGGGCAATTCCTCTTTGGTGAAAACGCCGAGTCCCAAAAGCGCCAAGCCGTACGCCAAAAATCCGCAACCTCCTGCCAAAAAGAGGGTGAGGTTTTCTGATCGCAACGGCAAATTTGCCAAAACTGCAATCACGACAGCACAACAAATGATCGCCAAACAAAGGCGTAGCTTTTTGTGATCAGGGGCGCGTTGGACCTCTTTAATAATATATACCAAATTGACCGCAAGTGCAACAAAATAACAGGCAAGTTCAGAAATTGCCACCCCGAATATGCCGATTTTCCCCGCACGCAAAAGAAAGACCTCAACAGCACTTTTGACAAGAAGAGAAAGCGCCAGCGCGACGACAGGAACGCGGCTTTTCTTCACAGCTTGCAGAGTTGCAGATGCCGTTTGAACCATCGAAAGAATGAAAATCCCTACCGAAGAAATGCGGATGAGCCTTACCATAAGTGTGCGCTCCGATAGAGAAAAACCACCATATAAAAACGCGACAACGTTCTCGGAAAGAAGAAAGAGCGCCACCGCACACGGCAGAGAAACCGCAAGCGTGAGCTTAAATGAAAGCGCAATCTTTTCCGTTCGCGCTCCTTCGCTGGAAGAGGAAATTGCCGCAAGCGCAGACGTTGCAATCCCTCCTGCAAGTCCAACGGGAAGCGCAATCAGTGAATGAACGGGGCCGCTTAAGATGCCGTACTCCGCGGTCGCAACGCTCACAGGAGCATCCAAAAGGTTGATGACAAGAAGGCTGTCCAAAAGATGGGAAAACGGCGTTAAACACGCGGCAATCGCGATGGGAAACGCCGTTTGAAACACCGTTCGGAAAGACACCTTTTCCGCATTTTTGAATTTGTTTTTGCCTTTTGTGCGTAAGCACAAAAAGAGAAGAGCTCCCCCTTCACTCATCGTCACGGCAAAACATGCAGCTGCAGCCGCTCTCGGCAAGGATGGCAAAAACAGAGAAACCAACAAAAGCCCGAAAACGGTCTTGATGAGCTGTTCCAACACCTGAGAAATCGCCGTTGGAAACATGTTCATCTCTGCCTGAAATCGCCCGCGAACGGATGCGATAAAGCACACCAAAAAGACGGAGGGGGACAAAAAGACATAGGAAAGAGCGGCATCTAAATTTCCCTGCAACGACGCAAGCGGAACCGCCAAAAGCGCCATTACAAGCGTTCCGAGCGCACCAAACAGCAAAAGCCCGCGCCGCGCGGAAAGAAAAATTCCCTGCGCACGGGCTACATTCCCTTCGCGGAGCGCTTCCGCTCCAAGGTGTGCAATGGCGGACGGAATTCCACCCGAGGAGAGGACGAGCAAGAAAGTGTAAACCGGGAAGACCAATTGATAGATCCCCATTCCCTCTCCACCCAACAGCGCCGTGAGCGGAATGCGGTAAAACGCGCCCAAAAGCTTCGCTGTCAGGCCACCCAACGCAAGAACGAGAGCAGACGTCGCAAGAGAGCGCCCTTTCACGAAAAGTTCGCCCCCAAGCAGTACGCTGCAAGCTCCAAGAAGCGGACGTCATTCAAAAAGTCCTCTTCCTTCTTTTCGCTTGCAAACACAACGCCACCAAGCACGTCTCCATCCACCAAAATAGGAACAACCGCTTGCCGCGCGTACTCCTTGTCGTCCGTTTCGGTAAGCGGAATGCAGCGATCTTTCCCGTCCGCTAAAAGAAGGGTTTTCCTCTTCTCCAATGCAGACATCACACTTTCACTGATGCGACCACCAAGATAGGCCTTTCTTCCTTCCCCTGCGCACGCGATAACAGAATCCGTGTCGGTCACCAACGTCAGATTCCCCGAGAGTTCGTTAAGCTTGTTTGCATATTCTTCAGCGAATTCCCCAATCTCGTTGATGGGGGAATACTTCTTGAAAATGAGCTCCCCTTCACGACTCGTGAAGATCTCCAGCGGATCACCCTCACGCAAGCGGAAAACCTTACGGATCTCCTTCGGGATCACCACCCTTCCAAGTTCGTCAATGCGACGTACGATTCCTGTTGCTTTCATAGAAAAATCTCCTTGCTCTACAGATTTGTACTGTTAATATCTGTAAAACAAGGAGATTTATACTACTTTTTCAAATCCATCTTCACTGCCTTTGCAACACAGAGAGCATCGCTTCCAGGTTCTCGGGTGGAACGTCTCCCGGAACTGCATGCGTCGGCCCGGCAATGAGGCCGCCTCGTCGAAATGCGTGCAAAATTTCACGCGTTACGCTCTTAATCTCCTCCGGCGTCTTAGACGGAAGATCGCGTTGCGTGCTGATGCCGCCCCAAATTGCAAGTTTTCCATATATCTTGTCCGCATATTCATATCCGTATATCTCGGGCTGGAACGTGTTATAGACGTTCAAACCAATCTCGATGAGGTCATCCATCACCTCACGAATGTCACCGCAGGAGTGTTGAATAACGTACTTCCCTCCCGCTCTGACTCTACCATAGAGTTTTGCAAGACGCGGTTTAATAAAGCGTCGCCAAAGATTCGGCCCCATAATAAGCCCTTTCTGCTGTCCCCAATCGTCTCCGAAATAAAAACCATCAAATTCATATTCCAACGCAATGTCGATGATCTTCAAAAGGCGATCTGTGATACGGTCAAGAAGCTCGTCAACAAACTCAGGAGCAATGATCATATCGCAGAGCAAGTCCTCCATCCCACGCAATGTCCACGCGCGTTCAAACAGAGAAAAACCCACTCCAGCCATTCGGAACTCACTCTCATTTTTAGAAAGAGCTTCCATGCGCCCACGAATATATCCTTCGTCAACAGGTGCCAATGCAAAGGTTTCAAGGTCCTCATGGTCTTTCAAACAGATATTATCAATCACACCGATATCCTTATCAACGCCCGTCTTGTTCCAAACGACGCCAAACTCATCCTGAAAGAACCCCGGTTTTAACTCAATTTGCGGTTTGTTCAAATTATGCAACAAAAGATGATTGTTGATCGTTTTTAAAAAATTGGGGTCATTGCGAAACGCCGCCATCTTGCGGTACATCTGCCCGGTAAAATCCACGTGATGAGGCAAATAATCCGTTGGTTGAAATTGAATCGTTGCAAAAACACGCTCTCTGTTTGTCATTTTAAGCTCCTAAAAATGAGTTTTCTTATACTTATAATATTAACTTGACAAGCTAACGAAATGATAGTAAAATAATTACAATGATTAGCATATATTTTCATTTTTTGTACGATAACACAGTCTAACCATAGGAGTTCTTTCAATGGGTATCGAATTTAACTACCAAGAGCTTGATCAATTGCTGCGCGATTTTCATAACATCACCAACGTTAAAATCGGCATGTCCCTCCCGGACGGGCGCTTCTTTCGCGGATCGGGTGGCAAGCAGTGTGCTTTTTGCAGCATTGTCAAATCCGACAAGCACTTCCGAGACCGTTGTGAGGAGCAGGATCACCATGCCCTTGAGGAAGCAATGAAAGGAAACACCCAGATTTACATCTGCCACGCCGGATTATATGAATCCATAACGCCCATTTTCTCTCGCGGCAAACCAATTTCTGCGCTACACATCGGTCAGGTTGCGCCCAACATCAGCAATGAAGCTGCAATGGAGTCCCTCAAAGAGCGTTTGAGCGATCACCCCAGATTTGACGAACTTGTCACGGAATACTTCAAAATGAAGCCCCGTTCAAATGATTATCTTGAGTCGTGCGCAAACATTATGAAGTCGTGCGCAGGATATATCTACCTCAACAATCTTGTCACGTTGGAACGCTCTTCCCTCTTTGTTCGCCTCAAAGATTACATCTCGTCGAATTACACGAAAGACGTTTCTCTGCAGGATATGGCACGTGAGCTTGGCGTTTGTGTCACCACCCTTTGCACCACCATTCGAAACGAGAACAACACAACGCCTCACGCAATGTTGAACAGCTTCCGAATGGAAAAGGCTCGCGAACTTTTGAAAGATTCTGCCCTTCCCGTCAACAAAATTGCTCCTGTCGTTGGTATTTCGGATTATAATTACTTCTCTCGCTGTTTCAAAAAAGAGATGGGGCTTAGCCCTTCGCAATACCGCAAGCTGACATACGACAAACATCTCCAATCCGAACGAATGCAAACAGACAGTGCACGAAACGAAACACTTGGCATCTTCCGATTTAAGGCACAATCATAAAAAAGTGACAAATAAAAAAATCCCCGACAACCGTCGGGGATTTTTATTGCTCTTATTAACCGAGGAGCTGTTTGTATACGTTGGGATAAGTCACAACATATCCCTCTCTCTCGGTGTAAGACTCGAGAATCGAGGACTCCTGCTCCGTGTAGTAATCAGCCTGCATATCAGCAGTGATTGCATGATAGAAATCGTAACTGAACGTTCCTTCCGTCTCACGCTCTGCGTGGTTATAAACGGTTTCAACGCCCTTGACGATCTTCTTCGTGCAGTAAATGATGTGATATCCGAAGTCCGTTGCAACAACGGTGTAAGATCCGACGCCGGAGGCAACAACGGCACGCGCTGCCTCAGCAAATTCGATGACATAAGTCTCGTTTTCGGTGATACCAACTTCAGGTGCGGAAACATATCCAATGTAACTCTGGAGAGCGCCGGGATCCGTTCCGAATGCGAAGATATAATCATTGAAGACGTCTTTAGCGTTCTTCGCAGAAGCGGTCTTGATTTCAAAGCCGTCAACAGTGGAAGCAACAGCACCTTCAAGCGCCTTGTCAAGCTCGACAATGAAGTCAGCAAACGGGATTTCTTCAGCGGTGAGCTCATCGTAGAGATACATTCCATCGCTGTTCTTCTCGTGCTTCCCAAGTCCGTTAAGCTTCGGCGTTACCGTTCCACGGAATGCGATCGAATCAAAGAGCTTCTTGGACTCTTCCGTGTCGTATCCGTAATGATACAGCCAGCTGTCACGCTGATCCTGAACCTTCAATCCATTGAGGAGCTCTGCACGCTTTGCAACGTACGTCTCGTTCGACCAATCCATCGCCTGGTACGAGGAGAGCAAGGAACTCTGATAGTCATTAAAGCCGATCAAGAGGTTCATAACGTATCCATAGCCGGAGGTTGCGTTGTAAAGAACGAACTCGCTGTCGCTGACGCTGTCAAGCGCGGTTGCGTACTGCGAAGGATCGATTGCAAACTCTTCCTGCTGCTGAATGACAAGGTTCTCAAAACGAGCCTGTGCTTCTGCTTCGGAAACAACGACCTGATCTTTGATGAAGTCCTGATACTTCGTGATCATCTTGTTTTCCTTTGCGGTCTTCACGAGGGAATCATAGAACTCTTCATAGGTCTCTTCTCTCTGCTCGATGACACGGATCATTCTCTTGTAAGCGGCATAGCGCTCATTGGACATCTCATCGGGGTTGATGGTTGCATACGTTCCAATCACATCTTCCTCGTCCGAAGAGGGCGTCTGACGCAAGGACGGGAAAATAAAGTCATCTTCATCGGATTCCTCATCCGACTCACCGTCTTCATACCATTCCTCGTAGATCTTCTCCTCGTACGTATCCAACAACTCGCTGATGCTCTTTTCGACCTGCTTCGTGATCTTTGCAAGCTCATCTGCGGTCAAATATGCATCGTAACGTGCGTGGCGCGTATCTTCCGTGGAGGGCGTTCCAACCTTCTCCATCTGATCCATCGCCGCATGCAAAACGATCGTGCGGTTTACGTTGTAATCCATGAGGTACTCAACGAGCTCTTCCGCGCTCGAGAAGTAACTCTCATACTGATAGCCAAACGTGGTGTAAGACGTCACGAGGTCTTCCTTCGTGATTTCGTCAATTCGATCTCCTGCGCCCACTCTTGCAACGACCTGCGCCAAATCTCTCTCGCTGTTTTTGACAAACAACGTACAGCCCGAGAACACGGACGCGGTCATAACAACCACAAGAATGAGAACCAATAACTTCTTTTTCATCTATACTTCTCCTGTACATGATGTTGCATTAATAGAATCATACTTTGGTATTATACAAAATTCTCGCATTATTTGCAATAAATTTTGACTGCTTTCCAAAAAAAAATACGCAAACTTCACGCAAATCTTAAGATTCTTCAGGTCTTAAGAAGAATGTCAGAAGCTGCTCGGCGGCCGTCATGCGATAATCCCGCGTGAAAACCACTTCAGGAACGGTTTTTGCGACCAACTTACAGTGTGACGAACAGCGATCGATTGCTTCAAACAGCGCTTCGCTTTGGAAGCTTTCAACCGAGAGAATGAGCTTTGTTTCTCGTTCGTTTGAAACTACTTTCAAAACACCGAAATTCTGCGCAAGAGCCTTGATGAGCGCAATGTTGACAAGGGTGTTGACCACGCTCGGGACCTTGCCGTACACGTCTTCCAGGCGCTCGAGAACGTCCAAAGAATCCTCCTCCGTTCGCACGGCGGCAATCTCGCGGTACGCAAGGACGCGCGCATTCGGGCTCTGGATGTACGCATCGGGAATATAGGCATCCCACTTGACGTCCATCTCGGGTTCGGGATGCTTCGGCGTCTGCTCGCTCTCCCCGTCCACGGCTTCTTTGAGCATCTTGCAGTACATATCATATCCCACGCGCTCCATAAAGCCGTGCTGTTCGCGGCCGAGAACGTTGCCTGCTCCGCGAATCTCAAGGTCACGCATTGCAATCTTAAAACCGCTTCCGAACTCCGTGAACTCCATCACGGCGGAAAGGCGCTTATAGGCGTTTTCGGTGAGAATCTTATTCTCGGTGTATGTGAAAAAGACATGCGCCAAGCGATCTGATCTGCCAACACGACCGCGGAGTTGATAGAGCTGAGAAAGGCCAAGGCGATCGGAATCCACAACGATCATCGTGTTTGCATTCGGAATGTCAATTCCGTTTTCCACGATGGTGGAACACACGAGAATATCCGCCTCGCCGCTGTAAAATTGCATAATGCTCTTTTCAAGGCGATCGGAATCCATCTGTCCGTGAGCAACAATGATACGAGCTTCGGGAATAATCTCTTGAACGTGCGCCGCAAAGGACTCAATGCCTACGACACGGTTATAGAGAATGAACATCTGCCCTCCTCTGGAGAGCTCACGCACCGCCGCATCATGAATTAAGCCATCGCTCAGTTCCAGAACATACGTCTGCACGGGCAAGCGCTTCTTAGGCGGCGTTTCGATCACGCTGATGTCACGAATGCCTGAAAGAGACATATGTAACGTGCGCGGAATTGGGGTTGCTGACATTGATAGAACGTCAATATCCGCCTTTAATGTCTTAATCTTCTCCTTGTGTTCAACGCCAAAACGCTGTTCTTCATCCAATATAAGAAGGCCGAGATCGGAAAAGCGCACGTCGTTGGAAAGGAGTCTGTGTGTTCCGCAGATAACGTCGATCTTTCCGGCCGCAAGTCGCTTCAATGTCTCGCGCGCCGCCGCTGCGGACTTGAATCGATTCAAGAAGTCAACTCGGATCCCAAACTTTTCAAAACGGGAAATGCAGGTGTTGAAATGCTGTTGCGAAAGTACGGTCGTGGGCGCAAGGAAGCAGACCTGTTTACCGTTCTCCACCGCCTTGAACGCAGCGCGAAGCGCGACTTCGGTCTTCCCATACCCAACGTCACCGCACAGAAGGCGATCCATCACCTTGTTGCTCTGCATATCCGCTTTGATCTCCTCGATGCTGCGGAGCTGATCTTCGGTTTCCTCAAAGGGAAAATCGCGCTCAAATTCGAGCTGGAATTCACTATCCTCCGCAAAGTGAAAGCCTTTGCTTCGCTCGCGCTTCGCATAGAGCTCGCGAAGGTCGATCGCCATCTCGCGAATGGACTTTGCAACGCGTTCCTTGATGCGGGCAAACTCTTTGCCTCCGATCTTGGAGAGCTTGGGTTGCTTTTCCGTTCCCGAAAAGCGAACGAGAAGGTCCATCTGTTCTGCAGGAACGTAAAGATTGTCTCCTCCGGCATATGCAATCAACGCGTAATCACGGGTAATTCCGCCCGTGGTCAGGCGCGTCATCCCCTTCATCTGCCCGATTCCGTGCAGTTCGTGAACGACGAAGTCCCCGATTTCGGGTGCAACGAAGGCATCTGTCTTTCTCTTCTTAGAGCGAAGGCGCTTTCGTTCGCGACGGAGAAGATCGTGCGTTCCGATGACGGCAAGCTTCTGGCTGTGCAGAATGAACCCGTGATCCAAAAACTCGGGCGTGACCAGAATCTCCTTCTTTGTTCCGTCCGAATTCGCCGCATATGCAACGCCAAGGTCAAGCTCACGAAGTTCTGCCATAATGCGGTCTGCGGAATCCGAATCCTTACCGCAGAGAACTGCGCGATATCCACCCTTGAGCCACGCGCGAAGATCGCTTGCGAGCGTTTGATAATCCAAAGAGTAGTTCGCGCACGGCGAAATTTTCAAGTTGAAGATTGCATCGGGCAAGAACCCTTCAACACGCGCGGAAAGAGCGGTCAAATTCACCTTGCCGTAAACTTCGGCGCGATTCAGAAACTCTTCGGGCGCGATGAGCTGGCCTGCCTGCGTTTTGAGCGCGCCTCCGCGCTCCAACAAGCCCATCAACCGGGAATTATGTTCGGTGAAGGTTGCAGAAAATCCGTCCTTCACGCGCTTATATTCATCAAATAAGATGACAAAATGCGGTTCAACGTAATCAAAGACCGTTCCAACGTCCTTCAACAGCGGCAAGACGAAGGAGTTTGCCTGGGAACAGTCAACCGCGCGAACGCGTATCTCAAAATCATCCACGAGCGCCTTCATCGCAACCGCTGCATCCGCATTCAATCCGTCGGGAACGGCGTGATAAAGCGCTTCCAAAATCTCATCCTGCTCATCCTCCCCAAAGAGAACGTCTGTCGCAGGGATGACGGTCAGCCTGTCAAGCTCTCCGCACGCCTTGAACGTTTCGGGATCAAGCTGTTTTAAGCTCTCCAGCTCATCGCCGAAGAAGTCCAGACGAATCGGCGTTTCCGCATCGATTGGAAAAACGTCCAGAAGGTCGCCGCGCATTGAAAACTGTCCGCGCGCCGCAACGCGGTCTTCACGAACGTACCCTGCGCGCACGAGCCCTTTTGCGATCTCACCGATGTCGTACTCCTTGCCCTTTTCCAGCGTGACGGTCGCGCGCTCGAATTTATCTCTCGGAGGACAGAGTTGCAAAAGCGCTTCCGGGCAAGTGACAACGAATTTCGTTTCCCCGCGCACGATCTCGGAAAGCGCAGAAAGCCTGCGATAAAGGGAATCTGCAGAAATTGCGCGCGTCGCGAGAAGGACCTCTTCCTTCGGCGCGAGGTAGACTGCTTTCCCATCAGCGTACGTGTCGAGATCACGATAGACGCGCTCTGCTTCCAGCCTGTCTGCCGCAACGAAGAGAACAGGCGCAATGCCCGCAGCAACAAAACTCTTTGCTCCTTGCGGCAAGCCAAAAACCGCTGCATTTTTCTTGCAGCGGACACATTCGAGCAAGGAAGCATAGTCCCCGCCCAAGTTATTGAATTCAATCGTTCTTTTCAGCACGTTCTTTTCTCTGTCTTATTTTCCGTTATACTTCTGCATCAACTTTTCGATGTCCATTCCGCGCGCAAAGTCACAGACAGCCTCTGCCGCGCGCTTGATTGCCTCAAACATCAAATCCTGTTCCTCTCTCGGAATGTTTCCAAGAACGTAATCGGCGAGGTCAATGTGCTCGTCCTCCGGCTTTCCGATGCCGACACGGATGCGCGGAAAGCGCTCCGTTCCGAGCTCTGCAACGATGTTGCGCATTCCATTATGCGTTCCGCTTCCGCCTGCCGCGCGGATGCGAACCGTTCCCTTTGGGAGGTCCACATCGTCATAGACAACGAGGAAATTTTCGGTGGGGATGCGATTTTTCGAAACGAGCTGTTTTGCGCTCTCACCGGAGAGATTCATATAGGTCTGGGGTTTACAGAGCAAGAACTTTTCACCCTTTGCAAATCCTTCTGCAACCTTTGCGCGCCCTTCCGTTTTTTTGAAGCGCACATTCAGAAGCTGTGCCGCCGCCTCAACGGTCATAAAGCCGACGTTATGACGCGTCCGCTCGTACTTTTCGTCGGGATTTCCAAGTCCTGCAATGATAATCACGGTTCTCTCCTTTTCCTTCGCATTTCAAACGCCAAAACGGGACTTTTGATAAAAAGCCCCCGTACTCTACGTTTTTCAGTACGAAAAAATCTATCGCTCACAAACCTGCAAGCACTTTTTCACGTTCAAATTATACCACCGATTTCCTGCAAATTGCAAGCAAAAAGTCACCGTTTTGCACGAAAGAAATCGCTTAAAAGCGCGGCACACTCCTCTTTAAGGACGCCGCCCGTCACTTCGGGGCGGTGGTTGAAGCGCGCATCTTCAGGAAGGTTATATAAGCTTCCGCAACAGCCAGCCTTCTGATCAAACGCACCGAAAACGACTCTGTCAAGGCGCGAATTGATAATTGCCCCTGCGCACATCGGACAGGGCTCAAGCGTGACGTACATCGTTGCGCCGCACAGTCTCCAAAGTCCAACCTTTTTGCAGGCGCGTTCAATGCACAAGATCTCAGCGTGCGCAATGGCACTCTGCTTCTTTTCACGCAGGTTATAGGCGCGCGCAATGATCTCGCCGTCCATCACGATGACGCATCCGACGGGAACTTCATCTTGCTTTGCTGCACACTTTGCCTGTCGAATGGCGGCTTTCATATAACGTTCATCCTGCGTCAGTTTCAAAACAACTCTCCTTTTCTAGCTCGCGTTTCTTTCAATCCTTTTGCACGGTTCGTAAATATGCCAAAACGTCCGAAACAGTGCTCAAGTTTTTCTGCAAAATATTCGGAAGCGCACGTTTGCCAAGCGGATGGCGAAAGCTCGCGTTTCCCACTTCCACGGTGACCGAAGGAATCTTCAGCGTTTCGATGCACCAATCCTTATATCCACCTGCGCTGTCGGACGTTTCTCTGAGCGGATATCCCGTTGATTGCGCGACAACAGTGGCAAGAGCAAGATCTCGCGCTCGCCTCTTCTCATCCTGGAAAAACTCCCAATAGATCTCTTCTCCCTTCGTGTGGTAACTCACGGTGAAAATGGGGCGAATGATCTTTGTAAACTCCGCAAGGGCTCGCGATTCCGGCTGATCAAAAGGCGCTTTCCCGATGTAATCCGACGGCGCAGGAACGCGCACGTTGGAGCGTCCAGTTCCCCAGCGCGCATCAAAGTTAACGTTCAAATCAACGCACGCAGCATTCGCCTTCCAAAGAGAAAAATCCGAGCCTCCAACCTTGGAAAGCTCCCTTCTCACCTCTGCGTCGAAGACGGAATCCAAACCGTAAAGCGCGAGCATCACGCCGTCCACGTTGATCATCGGAAAAAAGTAAATTCCAAAGTCCTTCGGCGGTTTTTCAAGCATTTTTGCCGCCTGCCGCAAGACGAGTTCTCCCGTGACGTACTCCCGGGCGTGAATTCCACCCTGCACGAGCAATTTCGGTGCTTTTGCGTTCCCAACAAAGACGTACGGGATCAAACGCCCAAGAACGGTTCTTCCAATGCTTCCGGCGGATGCCCCACGGTGAACGAGGGCCGTGATCCGCTCCAAGACGCTGTGATAATCAAACAAAAAAATCGCCTCCGCCCCTTTTCTGCCATCATATGCAGGCGGTGGCGACGGTGTTTACTTATGGTACGGCAAGCCGTTCAGGATGGAAAACGCGCGGTAAATCTGTTCGAAGAGAACGACGCGCGCAAGGCGATGCGGCAAGGTGATCTTGCCAAATGACATTCTGGCATCGCATGCTGAGAGAACGCCTTGAGAAAGCCCGTGAGAGCTTCCGATCACGAACGTTACGGTTCCGTTCCCCTGCAAAGCAACGTCGTCAAGCTTCTTTGCAAACTCTTCACTGGAGAGTTCTTTTCCCTTGACGTCGAGCGCAATTTTATATCCTTCCAATTTCGGGAGAATGTTCTTCTCCTCTTTTTTCAAAATGGTCTCGATCTCTGATTGTGAAGGGTTTTGCACCGTCACTTCAGGAATTTCCACCGATTCAATGCGGCAAAATCGGGAAGCGCGCTTTGCGTACTCTGCGCACGCATCCACAAAAAAGCGTTCTTTTAAGTCACCGACGGCAACGATTTTCACCTTGAGGCTCACAGCGCGATCACTCCCATCCCGCTCAGGAAGTTTACGACCCACATCAGAACGCAGAAGACGATGCCGATTCCGTAAAACAAAGCCGCTTGACGCTTTTCACTGCGGTAAAGATAGAGCGCAAGCTGTCCGTCCGCCTGTTCGGGGGCTTCCGCTTTCTCACACTCCATTTTGTTCGGAGCCTTCAAAAGGGCAATGATGGCGATAAGGAAGATCACAGCGCCTGCCGCGATGACGTACCACTCCATCATAAAATCGAGCGTGAAGCCATCGATGAGGAAAGTCAGATATTCCAACGTGCACACAAGGAAATTGTTCAAAAAATGCACGAGGATAGACATGGAAATGGTTCCCGTCTTCAAAACGATGAGAGAGAGAACACAGCCTAAAATAAACTGATAAACAGTCTGCTCGGGGTTCATGTGGAAGAGCGCAAACAGCGCGCCGCTCACCAAAACGGCAAACACCTTTCCCTTTGCGGTCAAAGGCTTAAACATCACGCCTCGGAAGAGAAGCTCTTCACAGAGCGCGGGAAGAATGCACACGAAGAGAACGGACAAAGCATACGTTCCGAGATTGTCGATCACGGGAAGAACGCCCGCCGAGATCTCATATCCCAACAGTTCCAAAAGATAGAGGAATCCGGATGCAAGCGGCGCAAGACCGAACAGCGTTCCGATCACGATTGCAAGCAAGATAAGAATGGTGTTAAGATCCACCTTCTTTGCAACGCTGAAGTACTGAATCATGTCAACGCGGCGAATCTTTGTCAAAATGCGCACGACGAAATAAAAGGAGAGTTGCGTCAGCGTAAGAAACAGGAAGATCATCGGTTCACTGCTTAAAATCTCGTCTCCCTGCTCCATCCCGATCATCACGAGGACGATGCCGATGATCAGCCCCGCAAAGAACTGCACGACATACGGCAAGACGGCAGAAAGTGCAAACGCTGCGCCTCCGTCACGGATGCTCAATTTTCCGAACTTATTTTCGTTCAACATCTGGTCTCCTTTTCGTCAGAGGATGCGGCCGAAGCCGTGCCGCCCGGTGACATACAGAAAATAATCGATTCCCTCAACAAATCCCTCTTTGGAGAGTTCTTTTTTGCAGGTTTCAAACGCAAGCTCCGGAAGGTTATTCTCTTCCGAGAGGTGCGCAAGCAAGATCTCACGCGTTCCGTTCTTCACAAGATTCAAAACAGTTTTCGCGCAATCTGCGTTGGAAAGATGCCCGTGAGACGAGGAAATTCTCCGCTTGAGCTGCGGAGGGTACGGCCCGAATTTGAGCATCGTTTCATCGTAATTTGACTCCAAAACCACCATTCGTGCCCCCACGAGATGGTCCAGCGTTTCCCGCTCCATCACGCCAACATCAGTCGCAAACGCGATGCTGTCCTCCCCCTCCGAGATGACGTACCCATTGCATTCCACGTCATGCGGAACGCGAAAGGGTGTCACAGAAAAGTCCTCCACCGAAAAGGGTACGTCGGCGCTCTTTCGGAACACCTCGTGAATGAACGAGAATTGACTCTTGAAGAACTCCCAGACGGCTGTTGGAGCGTAAACAGGCAATGCGCGCCGCCCGAACAGCGTAAACAGCCCTTTCGTGTGATCGTTGTGCGCGTGGGTCAAGAGAACGGCATGGATGTCAAGAAGAGAGAGTCCGTAAAGCGCAAGCGTCTTTTCGATCGCGCGCGCAGGGATCCCAACGTCAATGAGAAGATTCTTTTTTTCGCCCAAGACGAGCGTGCAGTTCCCGCTGCTTCCGCTCGCAATCGAAATCAACTTCATATGCTCTCTTTCCTTCCTTTCCTAAACATTATACAAAATCCACTTTGAATTTGCAAATGCTTTGTGATATAATATCACAAACGATAAAAACAACAAAAAGGAGTTTAACGTTTCGTGAAAGAGATTCAAGCTTCCGCAATCACTGCTTGCGTGCGTGAGATGATCGCACACGCTTGCGTTCACGCAAGTTGTGACGTCATCCGTGCGCTTGAGAAGGCGCATGCTTCCGAGACGGGCTGTCACGCAAAATATGCGCTCTCCCAGCTCTTGGACAACGTTCGCGTCGCACAGGAGGAAAACACCGCGCTCTGTCAGGACACGGGAATGGCTGTCTTCTTTGTCGAGCTCGGGCAGGACGTTCACATTCAGGGAAATTTTTACGATGCAATCAACGAAGGCGTTCGCTTGGCATACCGCGAGGGACACTTCCGTATGAGCGTTCTCGATCCGCTTTCCCGCGAAAACACCAAGGACAACACCCCTGCCGTCGTGCACGTTGAACTCGTTCCCGGAAACGTTCTGAAACTCACCTTCCTTGCGAAGGGATTTGGAAGCGAAAACATGTCCAAACTCTATATGCTCACCCCTTCAAAAGGGACGGAAGGCGTCATTGACTGCATCGTTGAGACCGTCCGCCTTGCAGGCGCAAATCCCTGTCCACCCATCGTTGTCGGGGTTGGAATCGGCGGAACGATGGAAATGGCAGCAATCTCCGCAAAACGCGCACTTTTGCGTGAGGTCGGAACGCCCTCTTCAGATGCAGACGTTGCAGCAATCGAACGGGAGGCGCTTTCTCGCATCAATGCGCTCGGAATCGGAGCGCAGGGCTTTGGCGGTGACACCACCGCGCTTGCCGTTCACGCAATCAAAACCCCGACGCACATTGCAGGGCTTCCCGTTGCAATTAACGTGCAATGCCATGCGGTGCGCCACGAAACCAGAACGTTATGAGGTGGAACGATGAAAGAGATTAAAATTCAGCTTCCCCTCACGGAAGAGGTGGCTCGCTCCTTACAAGCAGGCGATCGTGTTCTCCTTTCGGGCGAGCTTCTGACAGGGCGTGATGCGGCACACAAAAAGCTTCTTGCCTTGATGCACGAAAACAAACCCCTTCCCGTTGAACTCGAAGGGGCGACTATCTATTATTG
Organism: Clostridia bacterium; assembly: GCA_045579195.1. GTDB lineage: Bacteria > Bacillota > Clostridia > Christensenellales > CAMQZB01 > JAZNLR01. The sequence goes on from JAZNLR010000144.1 coordinate 22,182, forward strand.
CGGCCCGTGCCCACCGCACGGAAATCTTGCGGTTGCATCTTGTGGCCCGACCACAAGCTCCCGCGTGGACGGATATACGCCAACGATGCTCGAAAAAGGCGTTCGCGGAATGATCGGAAAAGGAAACCGCTCTTTGGAAGTCATTGAAGCAATGAAGAAAACGGGCGCGGTCTACTTCGCGGCAACGGGTGGCGCAGGCGCGCTTTACGCAAAGCATATCCTCTCTGCAACCGTTGTTGCATTCCCCGAGCTTGGAACGGAAGCCGTGCATCGCTTCACCGTGAAAGACTTCCCCGTCATCGTCGCCATCGACTCACACGGGCAAAGCATTCTGAAATAAAAAACGAAGGCTAACGACGAATCGTTAGCCTTTTTCTTTTGTGAAGTGCGCAACGAGCTTTTGAATGATCGCATCCGCAACCTCGTCCGGCGTTCCCTTTGCGCTCACAACGATGTCCGCACACGATTCATAGGTCTCTCTTCGCTCGCGATACAGCTGCTCAAACGCCTTCATACCGTTTTTCAAAAGGGGTCTGTCCGTTCCCTTTACGCGTTTTTTCAGCTCGGTGAGCGGAACTTTCAGATAGACGAGCGTTCCCGTTTTCTTGAGCTTATAAACGTTCACGGGATTCATCACCGTTCCGCCGCCCGTCGCAATAACGGTGTTGTTGAACGATGCCGCGCGGGCACACATCTTCATTTCAAACTTGCGGAACCCTGCCTCGCCGTAATTCTTGAAAATGTTCGGAATGGAGTCCACTTCATATTCAATGAGGTCGTCCGTGTCGATATAGAACATGCAAAGTTGATCCGCCAGCGCCTTTGCGACCGTGGATTTTCCTGCACCCATCATTCCGATCAAAACGATATTGTCCTTCACAAATAACTCCCTTAAAGATGGAAAAACATCGCCGCTTACGCTTTCTTTTTCCAATCCTCAAACAATCTTTCGATGCAGGTTTCATATCCTGCAAAGCCCTGCCCTTTCACGCAGAACGCACACACCTCACGGATGACCGAAGTCTTTCTGAATTCCTCTCGGGCATCGATGTCTGAAATGTGAATTTCCGCCGTCGGGATGGAGATGCCTGAAATCGCGTCACGAATCGCATAGCTATAGTGCGTGTACGCTCCGGGATTGATCACGATGGCATCCACGCCGAGCTTCAATTTGCAATCGTGCAAAAAGTCGATAATTCCCCCTTCGCTGTTCGATTGAAAGAACACGGGTTCGATGTTCAGCCCTTTGCAGAACGCACGCAGGCGCGCTTCGAGATCCGCCAAAGTTGCAGTTCCGTAAACTTCGGGTTCACGCAGACCAAGCAGATTCAAATTCGGGCCGTTGACAATTGCAATTTTCATTTTCCTTCCTCCTGCCGTTCTAAAAAGAGATTGAAGACTTCCCGGACTCTGACCCCTTCCACAGGAAAACCCCAACGCTGTTCCGCAACGACCCCCTGATAAAAGAGCATCGAAAGGCCGTTTGCCGCGCGTCCACCGCCGGCA
>JAZNLR010000145.1:0-11506 GCA_045579195.1 Clostridia bacterium
ACTGCGGTCGCCTGATCAGCGCCTTCCGTTATACACACACGAAAGTGGTCACGCCAATGATGACGTACGACCTCGAGAACAAGATGGAGCGCAAGTTCTTCCAGGACGAGCTGCTTCGCGGGCGTGACTATTTAGAGTACACGAAGGAGATCCTTCTTCGCGGTCGCGTTGCTGCTGTGAAGCGTGGGTGCTATATCGGGAACCATCCACCATACGGCTTTAATAAAGTGAAACGAGACAAGGACCACACTCTTGAGATAAACGAAGAAGAAGCGGAGATCGTCCGCCTGGTGTTCGACCTTTACGCCAAGGAAGGCGTGACGCCTGGGCGCATAGCCATCCGCTTGAACCAGATGGGCGTGCCATCACCCCGTGGCGGGAAGTGGATCAAGTGTTCAGTTCGTAACATTTTAGACAACCAACACTACAACGGACAAGTCGTTTTCAACAAGAAGAAAAGCACCACCGTCCTGGAGAACGGTGAGCGCGTCGTCAAGCGCTTATCCCAGCCCGAGGAGGACGTAATCGTCGCAGAGGGTAAGCATCGCGCCATCGTTTCGCCAGAGATCTGGAAGGCGGCGCAGGACCTCATCGCAAAGAACCCGAGCAACAAGTTCACGCACCCGCTCAAGAACCCCTACAGCGGCGTGCTTGTATGCGGGAAGTGTGGCCACTCGCTGTTCCACCACCCCTACAAGCACTCAGAGGACAGACTGGAGTGCCGAACAGTTCCGAGATGCTTCAAGACGGTGAAGGTGTCAGATATGGACGCGGCCATCCTCACGGCTCTCGAAGAGGCGGAGCTGCCAACTCTGAAGCTCAAGGTGAAGAACGGCGACGGGAACGCGCTAAAGATACAGCAGAAGCTCGTCGAAAAACTTGAGAAGCAGCTGGCTGAGTTCCTGGAGCAAGAAGACCGTCAGTTTGAACTGCTCGAGACTTGCGTCTATACGCAGGCGGTATTTGACAAGCGACACGCTGCCCTGCGCGCAAAGATAGAAGACTGTCGGGAGAAGCTATACAAAGCGAAGGCGTCGATGCCGAAGTCGGTCGACTACGAGGAGCGCGTCGTGGCTCTGGAAGCTGCCATCGCGATGCTGAAAGATCCGACTGCCGAACCGAGTGAAAAGAACAGACTGCTCAAGGCGATCGTCGAGCGCATCGAGTACTACGGGCCGCCAGTATGTAAAGGGCGCTACGAGAAAAACTTCACGCCGTTCACGCTCAAGGTTTTCATGCGGTTGTAATTTTTTTACGCCGCATATGTACATGGTGTATAGTTCAGTTCGTCGGCCTCCGTTCGGATGAGGGAGTTCTCCGCGCGGCAGACGTGCTTGACGAAATCCTGCGCGGTGACGTCTTTGAGCTGCTCGGGGAAAGTCTCCTTCAGCTTGTCGAAATGGATCGCCCAGAATGCCTCCGATCTGCCGAGGATGTTCTCATAGAAGCGAGATTGGGATTCGTGCATCGCCATGGAAGCGCCGCCGCCCGAGAAGGTGACGTCCAGCGCGGGGTCACACTGCTGTTCGTAAGTCGCGTGGCCGAGCTCGTGGATCGCGGAGAAGATGGAGGATTCCATCAGGTTTTCGTAATAATGCACGGTGATGCGGACGTCTGACGTGCCGAAGCCCGAGGTGAACGGATGCTCGCTCTCCTTGATGAGGCCGCGCGTGCGGTCGAAGCAGAGAACGTCCATCATATAATTTGCGAATGCGCGCTGCTGTTCGATGGGGTAAGAAAGCTCGGTGAGCGCGGCGGCAACTTCCAGCTTCTTTGCGGTCACTTTGCGAACGAAGGGAACGAGCTCTTCCTTCAAAAGGCCGAAGAACGCGTCGTACTCCTTTTGCGTGAAGCCCGGCTCATATTCGTCGAGCAAGACGTCATATCCTTTGAGCTCGTCCGTCTCAAGGAAGGAGATATACTTGCGCGTGAAGTCGAAGATCTTGCCAAGGTAGGGTTTGAAGAGCTCAAAGTCGTCCGAACGCTTTGCCTTCGCCCAGACGTTCTGACTGCCTGCGAGGAGCTTGGACATCTCAACTTGCATCTCCATCGGGATCTTGAGGGTCTTGTCGAGCGACTTTTTGACCTCTTCGATCTCGTGCTTCAAGACGGGGTCGAGCTGATCGCGCTGTTCAAAGAGGCCGTTGACCGCCTCGATGTAAGCAGGATCGGTGCGCAGGCGGTAACTCTCCTCTGCGCCCACGCCCATCTGCTCGGAACGCGAACCAAAACAGCCCTCGGGCGCCTCGGTTTCCGAATCCCAGCCGATGATGAACGAGCAAAAATGATGATATAAGATCTTTTTGCGGAAATTTTCGTAAGTTTCGATGAGCTTTTGCATAGTTTTTCTCCTTGTTGTTCTCCTTGACAGTTTACTCCATTTTTCCCTTCCCGTCAATCTTTTCAGACAAAAAGCCGCCTTTCGCGAAAGGCGAAAGACGGCGTTCTTTCCGTTTAGTTCTTAAAGAACTGATTGTAGTACTCCAAGACGCAAGCATCGATGTAATTTGCGACGAGGTCCTGTTCTTCCGCGAACGAAAGACCGTCCACCGCGTGCACGGAAATAAGGGAGTGCAGTCCGTTCTCGTCGGGCGTGAAGACGGTTTTTCCGTCGTCTTGCACAACGACCGTTCCGCGGCCGCCCTCGTCAAAGAGGTCCTTGCATCCCTCCACGGCGTAAACTGCGGTTGCGGGGTCGAAAGAGTGTCTTGCGCCCTGCTCAACCACGCCGGGATAGAGCATAAAGGACTTGGAGATCGGCGTTTCGTGGCCGTACTTCTTCATAAGCTCTGCGCCCGTCCACATATTGAATCCAAGCGCGTGCGGAGAGAAGACGATGGGAACGGGGCAGTTGTGAATGAACTTCTGCGCGGACGGAATGTCACAGCGAACGTTCCACTCGATTCCCTCTTCCCCTTCAAACTTTCCTGCCATCACGACAACTTTTTTGCACTTCGCCTTGAGAAGCTCAATGCCCGAAAGGGGGCTGATCTCGTCCGGACCGCTCTCGATGAGCGCCGCAAGGTTGGTGAACACGCCAACGCCGCAGATGATGACCTCATCGTTTTCTGCAAGCGTTCTGCGAAGAACGGTCAATGCGTTTTCCGCGGGCGCACGGTCTTCCTCGGTTGCAAACCTGTCTGCAACAGCCTTGCAGTAATTCTCGAAAACGCGCATTTCGCGCACGGGCGCACCGATCACGGGAGCCGGTCTTCCAAAGAACGAAAAGACGGAGCGGATGCAAGCGATTCCCTCGGGAACGCCGTTGCTATACGTGATTGCCTTGATGTCAACGTTTAAGTACTTCTCGGCAAACAGGAGATAGCCAAGCGCCATCATATCGTCACAATCTGCGCCGACGTCAGTGTCAAAAATCAGGTTCAACTTCTTCTGTTCCATAGATTGATCTCCTTTATCGTCTGGGTTTTCTTTATCGTTGTCGGGGTCGCCCCCGAGAGTTCCTATGTCACAAGCGCAAAGCCCCAAGCAGAACACCGCAAGGAGGATGCACAAAATTCGAATCAGGTTCTTTTTCATCGTTTAAAGTTGAGCTGCAAGCTCGTCATAGAACGCGCGCGTCATCAGATCGCCGCGACGGGATTCCGCCGTGATGGTGATGACCGCATCGTGATCGGGGAACACCACGGACCACTGGCAATACGCTCCGTCCGCGCGGAAGCTGTTATATTCCCCGCGCCAGAAATAATAGCCGTAATGCGGGGCGTCCTGCGCCTTGAAGCACTCCTCAAGCCATTCCTTGGAAACGAGCTGTTTGCCGTTCCATTCCCCCTTTGCAAGGCAGAAAAGGCCAAATTTATGCAGCTCGTCGGGCGAGAGCATCAGTCCGCTTGCACCAAAGGAATTGCCAAAGAAATCCGTCTCCCACGTGGGGCGCTTGATGCCGAGCGGCTCAAAAAGACGGGGCAACAGGTAAGAAACGAGGTCGCATCCGGCGCGGCGCTGAACGAGAACCGCCGCAAGGTACGGGCCGACGTTGCTATAGAGAAAATGCTCGCCGGGGGCATACGGGAAGGGCTTTGAAAACGCCATTCTGATCCAGTTGTCATCGTCGTAATGCAGCTTTTGAACGCCCATCAGCTCAGGCGTTTCCATCCCGAGGCACATCGTCAAAAGGTCGCGAACCGTCGCCTTTGCAAGGTTTTCGCAGACCTCTTGCGGCATCTCCTTATGAAAGACGTCCACAAGCTTTTCATCCAGCGACAAAAGACCCTCTTCCTTCGCCATCCCGACCGCAACCGCCGTCACGCTCTTGCTCACGGAATAAACGTTTCTTCTCTGCGGCGCTTCAAGATCCCAGGAAGCGATCTCCTTGCCATGCTGTGTGGCGCGCAAAGAAAGAAGTCCGATGGGTTTTGCCTTTTCAATAAAACGAGTGATTTCCATGTTTTTCTCCTTTCGTTTCGGGTCTTCTCACAGCCCGTCGCAGAAGTTGGTGACGTTTCCGCGCTCTACCGTAGGGAGGCCGAGCTGTTCTTTGCCAAGCGCGATGGACTTGATGAGGAAGGCCATGTTTCTTGCAAGGTTGCGCATCGTCTGCAAGCCTTCCTTGTCCTTCTCGACGTCTTCCGCCGTCGAGCCGTGCACCTCGTTCCAATAAGAGCTGGAAACGATGGGCATATTTGCAATGGTGAAGTACTTATTGATCTCGTCAAAGGCAGACGTTCCGCCCGCTCTTCGCGAGGAGACCACCGCCGCACCCACCTTCATCAACTTGGGAAAGCGCGTGCTGTAAAACAGGCGGTCAAGCAGGGAAAGAACGCTTCCGTTCGAACCTGCGTAATAAACGGGCGTTCCGACGACGATGCCGTCCGCCGCCTCAAACTTGGGCGCGATCTCGTTGACGATGTCATCAAAGACGCATTTGCCCTTGGTCGAACAGCCGCGACAGACCGTGCATCCGCGAACGGGATCTGCCCCGATCGAGATGATCTCGGTTTCAATTCCTTCCGAGATCAGCGTTTCGGAAACCTCCTTAAGCGCCCGTGCCGTACAGCCGTTTTTGCGCGGGCTTCCGTTGATCAACAAAACTTTCATTTCGCTCCCCTCCTATCCTTCTCAATAATAGACGTGCAACGTCCACGCTCTTGCAAACGCCAGGTTGAAACGCCTGTCTCGTTCCTTTTTGTCGACCTCGGCGGCCCCGGTGGGAACGTACGACAGCACGGAGTACACTTCCATCAGCTTTTTAAAGTACCGCCGCATCATAAGGCCGAACATCACGATCAAGACGGCCGCACCGAAAAGGAGAATCCAACCAAGCGAGAAGTCGAAAACGTCTTTTGCGATGAGCGCAACGCTGAGCGCGCAGATGACCGCCGTGATGAGAACCTGGGTGACGTGATGCAAGGTTTCCGTTCCAAAGGAGTTTCTTTTGATAAACTTCTTTTTGCTCCAGACCTTTTTGCCGCCTTCCTCAACAAAACTTCCCTTTCCTTTCTTGTTCAAGGCGTGAAAGAATGCGCTTTGAACGGTCTTCTTGTTGAGCGCCTCTTTTTTGACGTTCATCAGGACGGTGATCGCCTGGCAAGACAGCCAGTATACCTCCTTCCAGACGCGGTACTGCACGTTGATGGCAGAAAACAAAACGCCGACGATGCCAACGACAAGGAAGATTCCGCCCTTCACCCAAAGACCAACCGAATCAAGGGAGAGAGCAAACGGAAGAATGAAGGAAAACAGCGCAATATAGATCGTGATGAGCTGATCTCGCTTGCTCTGCTGCAACGACATCTCGGAATGGGTGTGCTTATAGATGGTTTCAAGGTTGAATTCCTTCTCCTTGTTGATGACGTCCTCGCCCAACGTGACTTCCCAGTCGTTCAAATGTTCCATTTCTTCCTCCTTCTTTGCGCGGCTCTTTCGCAAGATGAGACCGCTTCCAAGCGCCGAACGGCATTTGGAAACGATCTTTTCTCTTTCATTTCACGACTTCAGCTGATGCCGTTTTTCTCTCTTTACCAGATGATGACGCGCTTCTTGGGCGAGATATACATCTTGTCCGTCTTCTTGACCTTGAACGTGTCATACCATTCGGTGAAGTTTCTCGGTTGCATATTTGCGCGCAAGATCGCAGGGCCGTGAACGTCGAGGCTGAGGAGAAGCTGTAAGTACTCCGGCTTTGCCTTCATGCACCAAACGCGCGCCCAATTCTTGAAGTACTCCTCGAACGAAGAGTTCTCTGTCTTGTTCATAATTTCAACCGTGACGGCCATTCCGCCGTTATCTGCCATGTTCTCGCTGACGATGAACTTGCCGTTGACCTTTCCCCAAGGAAGCTCGATGCCGTCAAACTGCTTGATCATCGCGTTGATCTTCTTCTGGAAACGCTTGGTGTCGTCCTTCGTCCACCAGTTGTTGATGTTTCCGTTCTCGTCGCACTTTGCGCCGTTGCTGTCGAATGCGTGTGAGATCTCGTGTCCGATGACCGCACCGATACCGCCGAGGTTCTCGCTTCTCGTCTGCTGCAGGGAGTAGAACGGGGGCTGAAGGATCGCCGCAGGGAAGGTGATGTCGTTGACGAACGGGTTATAGCAAGCGTTGACCATATGGCCGGGCATTGCCCATTCCTCTCTGTTGACGGGCTTGTCAAGCTCTGCAAGCTGATTTGCAAAGCGGATCTTTCTCAACGTCAAAACGATGTCGAAGAGGGAGGCCTCTTTGTCGAAGACGAGCTTGTCATAAAGTTCGTCCACCTTGTCGGGATATCCCATCTTAACGCCGATCTTGGAGAGCTTCAAAATTGCCTTTTCCTTCGTTGCCTCTTCCAGGAACTCGTTGTTCTTGATGCGAGACTGATAGGTTTCGATGATCTGATAAACGATTTCGGTGATGTCCTTCTTTGCCTCTTCTCCGAAGTACTTCTTGCCGTAATAAAGGCCGACGGGCTCGGAGAATGCGCCGGATGCCACCTGGTATGCAAACTTGTCAAGCGGGGTTGCCGCAGGGATGCCGGAAAGCGCGCGATAGAACATTCCACCGATGTCACGAAGCTCTTCCGTTAAGTACGAACACGCGCTCAAAAGGCCGGTGACGAATGCCCAGTGACGGTAAAGCACGAAGGTCTCCTCGTTGAAGACTTCCGTAAAGCTCTTGAAGTATCTCGGTTCTTCCACGATGATCTTCTCGGGGAGCGTTCCGAAAACTTCTTTCAAGAGCTTCTTGAACGCAACCGGCTTGAGAAGGGTGCAAACGCGCGTCGTCTTCATCGGGTTATATGCCTTGACGTACTCCGACCATTCCTCTCTGCTCTTGACGAGGTCACCAAGCTTTGCGTCGAAGGCAAGGGTGTCCGCAAGGTACTGCGCCTGCGCCTCTTCGCTCAATCCCGTCTTGGAGAGAACGATCTTTGCCATGTTCGACCAAAGGCCGAGAAGAGCCTCTTTCTGCTGCGCTCTTTCGGGCTTATAATAAGATGCGTCGGGCAGGATGACATCCGGGCCCGAGATGCCAACACAGTGATGCTGCGTGTCCTTCATGTCTGCGCTCACCGAAAGGGAGAACGGCAACGGAAGTCTGTTTTTCAAAAGGGTCACAAGGTTGTCGTTGAAATCCTCGACCGTATCGAGGCCGTCAACTGCCGCAAGGTACGCCAAAGCAGGCGCGATTCCGTCCGCCTCTCTCTTTTCGACGTTCTTGACCGCCTTATAGATCGCGCAAGCACGCGCGAGATAGTCGTTTTCGTACGCGTCCTTTTCGCACATCTCTGCGAACTCCTGCATCATCAGCTTCTCAACGTCCGAATTTAAGGACGAGAAGCCGCCCGTTGTCGGCTGATCGTCGGGGATCACGAGGTTGTCAATCGTCTCCTGATTGACGTGGAGGTACAAATCGTCTTGAATTCTCACCTTTTCCATGTTTATTTCTCCTTTTTATCTTTTTCTTCTGTTATATTCCTCCGCCAAGGGTTTCTTGTCGGTTGAAATCCTAATTTTTATTTCTCTTGAAATTTCAGGTTGATCGCGCCAACGCCGCCGTCGATCTCAATGCGGTTGCTTCCGTTGCCGCTGCTTCCGAAGTCCGTTGCGCTCTTGCCGTCCACAGTGATGCTGCCGATGCCCTTTTCGATCTCGATGCGGTAATCCTCGCGCGCGCCGAGAACGGTCACGTTGGATTCCCCAACGCCGAAGTTCAACTCACAGTTCCCAAGGAGGGTCGCTGTCAAATTCAGCGCTCCCACACCGACCTCCAAAGAGAGGTTGTTGAGCGTTCCGCCAAGGACGGTGATCTCTCCTGCGCCGCCTTCGATGTCCGCCTCGGCCGTGGCAGTCAGGCTTTCGATCCTCACGTCCCCTGCGCCAAACTCCAGCTCGACCGACTTTGCAGACAGCGTTCCTGCCGTCAGCTTGCCTGCACCTGCGCGAATGTCAATGGAGTCAAACTCCGCACCGCTCGGGATGCAAACGGTCAGCTTTGCGTTCGCGTAATTACTGTTGTTTTTCGCCTTGTCTTCCACGATCAAGACGCCGTTTCTTTCGGAAACGGAAAGATATTTCAAGTTGCTTTCGACCGAAAACTTCTCTCCGATCTCGATCTTGAAGTCCGCCGCGTTGATCTCAACGTCCAACGTGTGGATCTCCGACGCGACTTCGAACATTTTCATCTCGCTCAGAACCGCGTCACTCGCGCCGATGCATCCTCCCAAACACATCACGGCGGCAATCAGCAAAATTGCAATGATCTTTTTCATCGTTTTATCCTCTTTTTTTATCGTTCCCGTTTTCTTTTTTTACAAGATACACGACAGACTCGACGTGCGCCATAAGTTCAAAAGGTATATTTTTATGCCAAAAACGGGGGTTGTAAAGCCAAAAGGTATAATTTATGCCAATATAGAGTTTACAGCTTTGATTACGATTTCTCTTTCTGATTCTGTTACAGGCTCATCAAAATCATCAAAAGTATTATTGGAAATATCCTTTTTCGTCAGGGCTTTATACCAGCAAAGTGCCAGCAAATACCTGCCCGCACCGAGAGAGGCATGGAAAGTATCGCGATGTATCTTTTCAATACCCATATCCAAAGCCCTCATCATGGCTTCGCCGCAAGGGATAATTCCGTAAGAGTTTATATTCTGTGCCGCTTTACTATAACAATCGCAAACGGCAGATAGCATTTCTTTTGCAGAAACATATTCCAAATTTCCCAGTCTTTCACTGCCATCTTCATAAGCCCACGTTTGATGTATCAAGATTTTGGTGTGAGGGCAATACTTTCTGACGTATGCGGCAAGTGCTTCGACATATGGAGAATAGGTTTCGTATTTTCCGCTGAAATGACTTGCCTGCTGCAACGTGATAAAATCCCAAGAATCGCTGGCAAGTGCTTGTCTGATGGAAACCTTGATGCCTGTTTTTTCTCCGTTGAATTCAAAATCGTAATCGGCATTATCATCCAGCATATTCAAATAATGCTTTCGCAAGGAGCAGCCGCCGATAAAGAGATTGACTGTTTTTAATTCCGTACCGTCTTGCTTTGCGAGACGGTGCAAATATCTTTGCGCATCTTGCGAAAAACTGTTCCCAATTGATAAAATTTTCATATAATTTACCTCCTTCTCGACATGTTAACCATTACTGCTGTAAAACGGACTTTCGAATCTTGCTCGAAAGTAACCTTTGTCCTTAGCCGTTTTCCTTTGCGGTGGTGATGGAGGCGATGAGCTTTCTGCGAACAGCACCGCATTTGTTTGTAAGTGTTTTATAAGCGCTTTCTTCCATCGAACCAACCTTGAAAAGAATTTCAAGCCAATAGTCGGTTTCATAGCATTCTTTGAGCGCAATCTCAAGCTTGTTCACAAAGTCTGCCGTGCTTTGAGCATATTTGGCTTCGTAACTGTTTGCGCCGATTGATGAGCAGGAACGTAAGAGTTGATTAACAAATACTGCTCTGCCTTTGATGGTATCACAAACAGCAGTTATCTCTATGGTAAGCTCGACTGCGAGTTCTTTGATTGTTTTGTTCATAGCTTTATCCTTTCGAAAGGGTGTTTCGCCTGCGGGCGAAAGGGACATGTGCCTTCGGCACGTGAGCGCACTGCGTGCGCAAGGTCGCGGGGATTTATATCTGCGTACTTTCCACCATGTTCGCCAAGGGCGAATATATCGCTGTTTCGCAATGCGAAACAATATCGCGATTGCAAAGCAAGCATATCGCGTGCCGAAGGCACATATCGCTTTCGCCCGCAGGCGAAACACCCTTTGGAAAGGATAAAGCTATGAACAAAACAATAAAAGAACTCGCAGTTGAACTCACCATAGAAATCACCGCCGTTTGTGACACTATAAAAGGCAGAGCTGTATTTGTTAACCAACTCCTGCGCTCCTGCTCATCTATCGGTGCAAACAGCTATGAAGCCAAATACGCACAGAGTAAAGCCGATTTCATAAACAAACTTGAAATATCTCTTAAAGAGTGTTCTGAAACTGAATACTGGCTTGAACTGATTTTCAGAAAAGGAAAAATGAGCGAGAATACATATAAGGATTTACGAAATAAATGCGGTTCTGTACGGCGCAGACTCATCGCCTCCATCACCACCGCAAAGGAAAACAGTTAAGAACAAAAGTGATTTTTGAGCAAAACTCGAAAATACAGTTCACAGCAGTATGGTATAACATATCGAAAGGAGAACGTAGTCATGATAGATGAACAAAAGAAGCTTATAAGGGAACAGCTGTTTTCCACCACTGATTTTCGAAAAAAGTGGAATAAATATCTAAAAGCTTTTGGAAAGGATTTAGATGAACTCTTCGGCACTGACTATGATAAAAAAATACGCCTTTCCGAGGGACTTGAACACTTATTAAACAATAGATTGTCAGATGCCTACCATGTGATGCGTCATTTAGAATCTGCTTGTGTAACCAATTCCGACAAACAAATTTTTGATAGACTAATTAAACTTTGCTTGAATGAGGAAGAAATGGCAATGGCTAAAGTTGGAGATTGGGTAAAGCAAAGCCATGGTGGGTATTATCAAATCATCAAACATACATCGGATTACGTTGTTATCAAACAGGCTTTCGACCATAAATTTGTTTATGCAAAACAATCTGCAAACGTTGACGGTTTTGCCATTGAATTAACCGACTTAAAAACCTATCAATTTGTTGAAGACGAAGAACTATCGAAAATCAAAAGCTTTTTCGCAAGCAATCCCGATGAAGAAGCGATTTTTTTGCGCTACACGGAAATGATGCTTTCTTTAAGAGAAGAAATTCTCAAAGCAAATTTCAAAGAAGCCGAATGGGAATTCAAACAGTTCGGCTTTTACCGCCCTACGCTTGAAAAAGTTGCGTTTATTGTCAATTTGAAAGACTATGGCGATCATATTAGCGTAACCTATGGTTTTACATCTATTGTAGATCAGGACCACTTAAAAAACTATGGCGAAGACAACAACGATATTAAGGTGCGTTTTTGCTCGATCATAAAAAACGAGCATGATAAAATCACTGTTGCCAACGCTGTAAAAAATGTATTTGAT
>JAZNLR010000146.1:0-3385 GCA_045579195.1 Clostridia bacterium
CCGTTTTCTTCACGCTCTCGTTCAAATCCCCCCCTGCTTGCTTTTCTTTACACACAAAAAGGACACCATTTTTGGTGTCCTTTTTGTGTGGCGGAGAAGGAGGGATTTGAACCCTCGCTACACTTCTCGCGTACTACTCCCTTAGCAGGGGAGCCCCTTGAGCCACTTGGGTACTTCTCCACACGGCTTATAGTTCGCTCAAACGAGCGATACTATAATACCATAAACAAAACGTCTTGTCAAAATATTTTCAAGACGTTTTCAAATTTATTTTTGATCAGTTGGAGTAAACTTCGGGTTTCAAAATGCCGATCTCCGGGAAGTTGCGGTACTTTTCGTCGTAATCCAAGCCATATCCAACGACGAAGTGATTGTCGATGGTGAAGCAAGAGTAATCCGCCTCCAGAGGAACTTCTCTTCTCGAAGGCTTATCCAAAAGAACGGCAAGCTTGATAGATTTCGGTCCGCGGTTGTGAAGAATGCGCTTTAAGTACGTCAAGGTGTATCCGCTGTCCAGGATGTCCTCAATGATGATGACGTCGCGGCCTTCAATGGATTCTCCGAGATCCTTCACCAAGCGAACTTCGCCGGAAGAACGAGAGCCGGAACCATAACTCGAGATTGCGATGAAGTCAAGTGTCACGGGAATGTCGATCTGCTTGACGAGGTCTGCATAGAACATAACTGCGCCCTTTAAAACGCAAACAACGATGGGGTTCTTCCCTGCATACTCTTCAGAAAGCTGTTTTGCAAGCGCAGAAACCTTCTCGGAAATTTCCTCTTTCGAAATCAAAATACGTTCAATGTCCTGTCTCATTTTCTTCCTCCGTAACTGTCAGTTTAATTTGTAAAATTCGTTGCGTTTGATCAGTCACGCGAACGTCATTTCCACATTCAAGTCCAATCACCGCAAATACCTTTTCATTATAGCATAAAACCGGGTAAAAATCACGTTTCCTGCGAGGAATTTTGCGATCAATTAAAAAATCTTTCACTTTTTTTCGTCCGGTCGTGCGAAAAAAGACATCTTGCTCTCTTCGAGCGCGAATCACGCACCCTTCCGGGCAGCGGTCCGCATCCACGCAAGTGATTCCCTTCTCTTTCACAAGGGGGCCTCTTTTAATGGTCAAGACTCCGTTTAAGTAAGGAAAGCTTCCCTCTTTCAACGGAATTTCAACATGTTCTTTCTCCTCGTCTTCCTTAAAAAAAGTCAGCGAACCATATTCAAGCATCGCTCTCACATCATTTGGAAGGTCAATTCCACTTCCATTCTCCCCTTTTTGCATCAGGGAAAACAGCGCTTCAAAGTGAACGCGGGAAAAATCGCGAACCGAAGCAACGTGAGAAATCGCAAGCTTGATCGCGCGGAACGCAATCGGCCGTACGGACGCCTTTTCGACGTCGACGGACGCCTCCTCTTCCCCAAACGAGACAGCGCTCTTTGCAAGCTCATTCAAAAAGTCCTCATCCTCACGCGCGGTTTCTGCAAAGCGAGCAAGGGCTTCTTCTGCCGACGGAAAACGCATTGAAACAACAGGTAAAACGACGTTGCGAACGTAATTTCTGTCAAAAGTGTTGTCCAGATTGCTCTCGTCCGTCACGAAAGGAATTCCCTCCTCTTTCACGAACGTCAAAATCTCTTCCTTTGTGATTTGAAGCATCGGCCTTAAGATCCCATCTTTTGCTTCTGCAATTCCCGAAGCGCCGTTCAACCCTGCCCCACGCAAAACGTGCAATAAAAGGGTTTCCGCATTGTCGCCCCGGTGATGCGCAAGGCAAACTGCATCGCACTTCCCCTCGTTCAAAAGGGATTGAAAAATCGATCTTCGAACGTTGCGCGCCGCCTCCTCAAGCCCAAGTTTTTCGCGCGCGGCGTACGCCCTGACATCTTCCCGATACCCAATAAACGAAATTCCATGTTTCTCACAAAACGCTTGAACAAAATCAGAATCCGCCTTGGATGCCTCTTTGCGAATCATATGATCGACGTTAACCGCAAAAAGAGAAAAGCCGAGCTTGCCCGAAAGGCGGTTCAAAACGACGAGAAGTGCCATTGAATCGGCACCCCCGCTCACCGCCACGGCATATCGCTTGCCGCGTTCGAACAGATCGACTTTCAATTTTCCCTCAAACGGGACCATAGTTTCTCTTCTTTCCTCTTACTTCTTATAGATCAATCTTCCGCACTCTTCACAGCGGATGATCTTCGCCGTGTTGAGGTTGCTGACCGCGCTCATCGAAAGCTCCATTCTGCATCCGCCGCACATGTTATCTCCCATCAACGGAACGACGACTGGGAAGATATTTCCTTCGCGCACCTTCTTATATCCCTGGATCCACTTTTCGGGAACGCTCTTTTCCACCTCTGCAAGGCGAGCAAGGATCTTTTCACGCTCAGGTTTCTTTTCCTCCTGCAGCGCGCGGTACTTTGCGAGCGACTGCTTATATTCTTCCTGCGCCTTGACGATTCTCTTCTTCAGATCGTCAAAGCTGGCAGCGATCTCGTTCGAATCGTTCGCAAGCTCCTGTGTTTCACGCTCGGTCTGTTTCAGAAGCTCGTCAAGCTTTGCGACCTTCTTTGCAAAATAATTGAGCTCATCCTCGCTCTCGCTGGACTCTGCCATTTTGAGATACTCCGCAATCTCAGCGTTCAACTCTGCGACCTTTGCCTGCAAGCGGTTGTAATTCGCGATGACTTCGCCTGCGCGAAGGTTGAGCTTTTCAAGGCTTGCACCACCCTCTTCGATGATCTGTTTTGCCTTTGCAGTGCGCTTTCTGCTCTCCGCATTGCGCAACTCCTTGTCAAACGAAAGAAGTTCTCCATCAATCTTCTGATAATCCAAAATAGCTTGCAACATAATTGTTCCTCCAACTCTTACAACTTTATTCCGCTTCAAAACCGCGGTAAATGCGGGAATCCTCCCGCGAGAATAACACTTTCAATTCGGGAAGCTCCTCTGCGATGCGCATCGTGATGCGCTCCATTGCCACCCCTTCCATACTTCCGTGACCAAGCGAGATCACGTTGATGCCACACTCACGCGCCTCCAACAGAACGTGATGCTTGAAATCACCCGAAATGAGAACGTCTGCACCGTGATGAATTGCGTTTTCCACAGCTTCTTCGTCTCCGCCACCGCCGACAAATGTGACTGCGCGTTTGACAATTCGTTCCTCCCCGACAATGCGAACAGCAGGCTCGGAAAATGCCGTCACCATGCGTTGCACGAGTTCGGAAAACGAAACGGGGTCAAAATCCACGATCCTGCCGCATCCGTGCGTTCCGTCCAAATCGGTCACAAATCCTTTCACCGTTCCGCCGACAGCATCTGCAAGAAAGGCATGGAGTCCCCCTTCCGTAAAATCAAGGCTCAAGTGCGCGGAG
>JAZNLR010000147.1:0-11137 GCA_045579195.1 Clostridia bacterium
CTCTGATTGCAGCCAATTCCTGTAACGATTTCATAAACTACCTCCCGTAGCGGTTAATATATTTTCGTTTAAAAAGTCTCGAATAAACTGTAAGACCTCGGGCTCGTCCAAAGGGACGTCACCAAGAATCTCTTTAATTTCGGCCGTGTCGAAAGAAAACACGTTTTCGTCCTTCCCGACGTTCAGCACGAAACGAATCTCGGGGCTCCCTCCGATCAGCGTCACCATGGTCGACGTCAAGTCGCCGAGCGGAACGCGGTCAATGTGGTATAGCCCGAACGTTGCTGAAAGGTTTGTTCCCTTCCCCTCTTCAGAATCAATCTCAAGCGAGCCGCCCGTGCACTCCGCCGCCATCTTCAGAAGAGGAATTCCCATCCCCACCTTACGAGTCGTGCGAGTTGTCGTGAACGGATCGATCACGCGGGAAAGAAACTCATCACTCATTCCACAGCCGTCATCCTTAACGGCGATCGTCAAAAACTCACTTTTCGTGTCGGCAAGAACGGAAATTTCAACCTTCTTTGCGCCGGCAACAACAGAGTTTTGAACGATATCCAGAATGTTCAATGAAAGTTCTCTCATGCAACCTTCTCCATTGAGATAGACTTACGCTTTATACTTATTGATAATTCCCTCGACGTCTTTGACCACAACCTTACCGTAAACGTCGTCGTTCACAGTGAGAACGGGAGCAAGTCCACAACATCCGATGCAACGCGTTGCATCCAAGGAAAATTCTCCGTCGGGCGTACATTCGCCACCGTCGATCTTCAGGAGCTCTTTGAATTTCTCATAGATATCTCCGGATCCTTTGACGTAACAAGCCGTTCCGAGGCATACGCCAATTTTGTACTTTCCCTTCGGGTTCAACGAAAACTGCGAGTAGAAGGTCGCAATTCCGTAAATCTCCGACATCGAAACCTCAAGCTCCTCTGCAATGATCTGCTGCACTTCATACGGCAGGTATCCATAGATATCCTGAGCCTTCTGCAATGCAGGCATCAGCGCACCTTTGACGGTTTTCAGCTCAGCCAAAACCGCACGAAGCTGCTTTTCCTGTTCTGGAGTGCCCGAAAACGGAACTTTTGATGCAACTCTGTTCATATGTGTCCTCCTAAAAACAATTCAATATAATGTCAACAATATAATGTTAACATTTTAACAACTTAATTATTATAACAAAGAAATACACAAAAAGCAAACAAAAACGTGTGTTATTTCACTTGTTTCAACAGGCGAATGATGTTTTCGCGAGTCAATTCTTCCAATTCAAGAAAGTTTTTCCTTTCGGCAATCTTCCACAGCTGATGCGCATCCGAATCGGAGATCGTCCGATAGTGCGAAAGCGCGTGTTTTTCTACGAAATCTTCCGGCGCTTTTCCCGAAATTTCCACCGTTGAAAAACCCATTGCGTCATCAAGACCACCAAGAATCATCACAGCGCCGCCCATCTCTCGGTCGACGTGCGCAGGGATTGCAATTCCACCAAAGGAATCCACCAACTCCTTGACATCATAGATGCCGATGTCTGACGCCATAATGAGAAGGCGCTTCTCCTGCCCCAAAATTTCGTCTTCCTCGTTCATGATGAATTGATTCCCGAACGATTCGACCTTGTTCTCGATCGGCATAGAATGCTCCGCGACGTACTCTGAAAAGCGTTCTGCATTCTCGACATCCGAAAATAGACAGAGAACGTGAATTTCCTCTGAAGTCGTCAGCTCCATCGCAGGCAAAACCAAAACACCCACTTGTTCACCGACCGCCATCGCAGCGCGTGCATTCTTACAGGAGTTGTGATCGGCAATCGCAATCACGTCAAGACCGTTGAGCATCGCCATATTGACGACATTATTCGGCGTATTGTCGTCATCGCCACACGGTGAAAGCGCTGTGTGAATATGAAAATCGTAATAAAACCGCTTCATTCCCCTTTGACTTTTGAAAATGCGACACAAGTTTCATAGATCGGAAGCTCGCTGACCGCAACGTTGATTCCCTGCATCTTTGCCTTTGCAAGCAAATTATCATCCGCACGAACCCCCTCGCAAAGAACGACGAGCGCAACGTCCGCAAGCGCTGCAACACCTGCAACATTGATGTTGTTCATCACGGTGAACCAGATGCTCTTCGGGAGCGCTCTGCCCATCACCCAACTCAAGAAATCCCCAGCATAGGCGCTCTCGATTTCACAAGCACCGTCCGCAACGTTTTCCGGCAAAAGATTCAAAGCAGAAATAACTTTCTCAACTGTCATTTTCCTTTCCTTCCTTAGCGATTTCTCTTCCGCTTACAAGCGCTGAACGCAACTTTTCCCTTGACAACATCTTCCGCAAATGCATGGCAAGTCGGAGCACCGCAGTTTCCGCAGTCAAGCCCGGGCAAGAGCTTCAGCATCGCATCGACCGCCATTACCTTTTCCATTGCTTTCATACGGTCAGGGTCAAAACGGAAGACAGGCTGAACCTCAGGATTTCTCGTCCATTTCCACGTTTTCGCCTCCGAATTCGTGGACTTCAAGCTGCTCTTTGTCACGGGCAAGTACTTTCTCAAATACTGGATCTTGGACTTTGCCGCAAACGGGTTTTCGATGTTGAGAACACCACCGACGCAGCCGCCGGGGCACGCATTCAACTCGACAAATTCAAGATCCTCAAGCTTTCCGTCTTCAAGCTCTTTCAAGACACTGATGCAGTTTTCAATGCCGTCTGCCGCGAGGTACTTATCGTGCAAAATGCCCGCCGCCTCTCCGCCGCTGGTCGCCCAACCGATTCCGACAATTCCGCTTTCCGCAAGCTTTTCGGGAACATCGATCTTATTCATCTCGTTCACCAGACGGAAGTAAACCTCACTCTGAGCCAAAACGCCGTCTACCGTCGGGACGTCAACGCCGAAGCCACGCTTGAGCGCAAAGACCTTTGCAGGGCACGGCGAAATGAAGAACACGCCGATGTCCTCGGGCGGAATTCCCTTCTCAATGGCGCGAGCGCGCGCAAGCTTTGCAGCAACGTCAACAGGCGCCATATACGGCATCAAATTATCCTTCAAATCGTGAAAACGAATGAGAACGAGCTCCACGACCGCAGGGCAAGCAGAGCTGATAACGGGCTTTTTAACGCTCCCGTCTTCCAACACCTTTCGAGTGAGATCGCTCACGATTTCAGCGCCTGCGGAAACCTCAAACACGTCGTCAAAGCCGATTCGCTTCAAACCTGTCAGGACATAATTGATGTCGTCCAAATTGTTAAACTGCCCGTAAAGCGAGGGCGATGGCAACGCAATTTTATAACGAAACTTCTCAATCTCAGAGAAGGAATCGTAAACCGCGCGCTTTGCCCTATTCTGACAAACGCGAATGCATTCTCCACACGCGATACAGCGTTCATAGAGGATCTTCGCCTTGCCATTTCGAACGCGGATCGCCTCCGTCGGGCAACGTTTCATGCAGTTAATGCACCCTTTGCATTTATCCTGATCTAATTTAACTGTACTCTGTTCCTTGATTTGCTCATACTTCACAGAGCTCATATCGAAATGATCCATTTTTTCTTTCCCTAAAAATAATTTTAGAGCTTTACCATCATATAAATCGTCGTTCCCTTTCCGACCTCTGATTCGATTTTCATTTCGTCAGAGTACTTCTTCATATTTGGCAAGCCCATTCCTGCTCCAAATCCGAGCATACGGATCTTGTCAGGAGCGGTCGTATAGCCCTCTTGCATTGCAAGCTCAATGTCTGCAATTCCCGGACCGGTGTCAACGAGGCGCATCTCGATCTTGTCTGGGAAGATCTCAACGTACGCCTTACCTCCATTTGCGTGGATGACCATATTTATCTCCGCTTCATACATCGCGATAGCAACGCGACGGATAGAAACAGAATCCACGCCAAGTTGTTTGAGGTGTAATTTCACCTTTTCGCTGGCTTCGCCTGCGGAGGCAAAATTTTCACCGTCAACGTCAAATTCTAAACGGATGGAATTCATACTTTCGTCTCCCCCATATCAAGGCCATTGTTATAGAGAATTCCGCACGCTGAATACATTCTCAACTTTGAGCAGACGGCAACAATTCCCTTTTCGCGCGCAAGAGAAACGACAGCTTCATCCGGACGCTTTCCGCGAACGAAGACAACACACTTGATGTCCATCATGTCCGCAGTTCGGATGACCTGCGGATTACACAAACCCGTCAGGAGAAGAGAGTGATCCTTGACAAACGCAAGAACGTCACTCATCATATCCGAACCACAAGCTCCTTTGAGTTCATAGGAAAGGTCGGCATTGCCACACAAGACCTCTCCCTCCAACAAGCTAACAACTTCTGAGATTTTCATAAAAAGCTTTCTCCTATCCAGAATTCAAAATCAAGACTCCGCTTCAGAGTCATAGTTTCATTTTTAGCGGCGTTTTTTCACGATCAAAACAAGAACGACCGTCGCAATGAGCATCACGAGAAGAACCTTCAAAATCAGGTCAACAACAGGCATCAGCTCCTTTTGCTCTTCCTTTGTGACCAAGAGAGAAACCGCATAAGGCTCGGCCGAACGAACGCCGTTTGCATCCTCAAAACAAAGCAGCAGGTCGTATGTTCCCATCTCTGAGAAGATCACCGTTCCGGTTTGAGTCGTCTTCCAGTTTTCTCCACCGTCCGTTGAATACGCCAACAAAAGGCTCTCGGACGGAAGATTAACCTGAATCCCTGCCGTTCCGCTGAAAGACACGGGCGTCACAAGCGCACCGACAAAAGAATCCCCGCTCGTCGTCGAAAAACCCGAAACGTTGGGTAGAACAAATTCAACTGTCTTGCTCTCGTAAACGTTCGAACCGTCGCGCGCAATGGCATCTATGCGGTACTTTCCGGCAACGTTTGCGGTCAAAATAAGGTTTCCGTCTTCATCAAGGGCCGCGCTTCCCTTGCCGTCCAAACTTGCAACGTCCCACAAAATGCGGCTCGTGTCAAGCTCGGTGGGATAAACAGTCGCATAGATGACAATCTCATCGCCAATGCAGGCAACGTCTTTATCTGCAAAGAGTGAAATGGAGGATGCGGCAACTGAAAAGCGTGCAACGAGGTTGATGTTTCCAACCGTCACAAAAGTGTATGACAAATTCGTGGAAACGCAGATTTCATTTAAGAACCATCCGTCAAAAATGTACTCTGCTGACGGCGCCGCCGTCACGGTCAACTGCTTTCCATAAGGAACAAGTTTCCCTTCCGCGAGCGACGGGGTAATGATCACAGAACCGCGATCGGGGTTCTCCGCACGCACGGACACTCGATACTCATTGACCGCAAATTTCGCCTGAATATCACGCGCAGAAGTGACATTCAAGAACGAGCCGTCCCAACCCGTGAAGGTGTACCCTTCCTTGCTTGGTGAAGAAGGCGGCGTTGCATTCTCTCCATGGAGAACAATCTCGCTCTTCAAAACCGCATTGCCGTTTTTGAACGTCACGAGATAGGTCATCTGCTTAAAGTTTGCAACGAGATGAACGTCTTCATTGACAAGAACGTTATAACTAAGCTCAGTTGAGACGATCTGCCCATCCTGTGTCCAATTCAAGAAGGTAAATCCAACCGCAGGAACTGCTGTGACAGTCACTCTGCGCCCTGCCGGATAATTACCGCCACCTAAAATCGTTCCAGCAGAAGCGATATTCTTAGATGTGGTCAAAACGTAAGAAAACTGCGTAAAGCACGCGTGATACGAGGTCGTTTCAGTGACGGAAACGGAGATGGCGGATTGTTGCGAGGTCATTACGCCGTCAACCTCCCAGCCCTCAAAGACATACCCTGCGGCTGCCTCCGCGACCAAGGTCACTTCCCTTCCTTTGGGAAGCATTCCAACGCGAACATTTCCCGTTCCGCTAAGCGCTTCCGAAGAAAGAACAGTTCCACCCTCTTCCCAGGAATAAGAAAAGCTGTACTCCTCGTTCGTGAAGTACGCAACAAACGTTGTGCCGCCGTCAACGGTTGTGACAAATTCTTCGGTTGTTGCAATTTGCTCACCGTCACGCATCCAGCAGACAAACTTGGAATCCCCCACGGGATATGCACGAAGCACAATCTCGGAATCAAACGGGAGAATGGTCGAAAGAAGGTCTTTTTTACCATTGAGGGTAACATATCCCAAATTGGATGAAGAGCGCGCAACAATGCTGTAAATGCGCGGCGTATAGCGAATTTCAAACGTGATATTCTTCGAAACGGTCAAGGTCGGGTCAAGGACGGTGTCAGCGCCTTGCAGGTACCATTTGCCATCCGTTGTGTAACCGTCCACGTCGGAAACAACCGGAGGCGTCGGAACCGTTCCAAAATCATCCACTGTCTTGCGAACGACAACAACACCTGCATTCGTGCGATACGCAAATGAAACGACCCACGTTTTGACAAAATCGGCAACGATAGAAACGTTCCTTGCAGGCAGGCGGAAATTATGCGTCAGATTTGCTGAAAGGCGAGCCTCACCGTCATACCACCCAGCAAAGCGATACCCTTCCAGCGTGGTTGCGTTGAGAACCGTCAAGTGAACGATAGAATTTGCGGGAATTCGGCCCGCCCCATCCACAATCGCACCGCCCTGCACCGAATAAAGCTCGTTGCAATCGGGCGTGATTGCATAATCCGAATCAGCAACAGCAGAGAGCGTGACATACTTTCCGAACGTAGCAATAACGTCCTGATCCACCCTTTGCATGCCATTTCGGCAAATCTCATAATACTCAGAAGACCGCGTTCCTCCAAAAGAATAGTCCAACACCGCATCATATCCACTTACCGTCGACTTCTGCCATCCGGCAAAGCCATAGTCAGCTTCAGTTGGGTTTGCATGCACCGTAAGCGCGTCAAAGTCAAGAAAATCAGAAGGAGCGCCATCTTTTTCAAAAAGGAAATTGATCGATCCCCCTTCCCCCTGCAAAATGCGCGAACCGGGCGAATAAGAGCCTAAATTCCTACCAACCGATATGGACGGCTTGTCCGTCAAAAGGTAAGCGCATAAGACGTTTCCGCGGTTCATTCCGTAAATTCCGCCCATTTGCGCTCCCGAAATGGAAGCGGAAGAAAATGCTGTCACA
Source organism: Clostridia bacterium (assembly GCA_045579195.1). GTDB lineage: Bacteria > Bacillota > Clostridia > Christensenellales > CAMQZB01 > JAZNLR01. The sequence continues at coordinate 7,080 of JAZNLR010000147.1, forward strand.
AAAACGTTATCTAAGACGGGAACTTTTGTAAGCTCACCATTCAAACCAATCACACCACCTGCAGCGTTGTTTCCCACTGCAGGAACGGAAACCGCCCCCTACAAGCGGACGAGAACCGAGGAAAGCTTTCCGTTGTTCACACCAACAACTGCCCCAGCATACGCTGTCATTGCCGTTGAGGAAACATCCTTTGCAACAAGGCTGAACGAATGAATGTTTGCCTTATCGTTCGTATATCCGAACAACCCCGCGCACGATGCAGACGTTGCGACATAAAGTCCGTCGATGACGTGTCCGTTGCCGTCAAAATCGCCTGCAAACGGCGCGTTGGAAGACGCTCCGTCCATCTTTCTTCCGATCGGCATCCACAGTGCGGAAGAAAGATCCAAGTCGCTCATCAAACGGACATATGCGGTTGCATACGTTGGATCTGCCGCATTGACTTTTTTCGCAAAGAACGCCAGCTCCTCTTCTGAAGAAATCAAGAAAGGATTTTCCTTTGTTCCATTTCCAGCAAGGGATGTCACCGAGCCGGAAGACCACGTCGCACTCGGCGCAGCTTCAACGGGCTTTGGCGCAAACAACACACCGAAAACCAGGAAAAAAAGCAACAATATAAGGAGGACTCCTCCACTTTTTCGGAAAGAAATTGGCATAGATTCTCCAAAACCAACGGTTTTTATCTTTTGACAAAAATCGATAATAGGCATTATTGTTAATTATAAAACAAAATGAGTACTATGTCAACGCTTTCCCAAAAAAATCACTCTTCAGAAAGTTGTTCAATGCCTGCCTTTGCAAGAAAAAACAGATCAAACTCCACCGCACGCAATCTGCTGAGAACGAGCCCTTCCTCGCGCACCGAAAAGACATCAGAAAAGCAGGCTTCAGCCTGCGCCAAAAGCGCCAAAAGCGTTCCGTTGGAATCGTTGTCTTCTGCAAGAACAATCCGCCGCGCACGCTCAAACTCCCCATGAATCCCCAAAACAACTGCACCCGTCGCATCAAGATCCGCTTGGTCCGTTGCATACGCCCCGACGGCAGAATTTAAAAGCTCCATTGCGCGAAAAAGTGCTTCAAATGTCCTCTCAATTTCCGCCTGCGCCTTTGAAAGGACAAGGCTACCGGTGGAAAGCTTTTCACTGTTCGCCTGGATGCCCTCCGCCTGCAACTTTTTTGTCACGCTTTCAGCCTCTTTTTTCTTCTCATAAAGTGCGAGATAAACACTGAAAACACCATCGTTCTTGACAACACCTGCACCGCCACGCAGTTTCAACGAGGAAGCATACGTTTCCGCCTCCGAAAAAGTTGAAAATGAACCGACAAAGACCGCATAAAACGTCTTTGAATCCACTTTTGTTCGTCCGGATGACACACCCCTTTTTGACAACATCAACGGCGCGAACGCAAGCATTATTGCAAGGAAAAATGACATTAGAACGACGACATTTTTACTTTGAAATACTCTGTTTTTTACTTTCATAAAATGCCCTCCACCCTGTTTTATGCGAAAAAAGGGTCACGAATGCGAAAGTTTTTTCAAAAAACACTTTTCATTTGCTTTAGAACACGATATAATGAAGAAAAGATCTTGAGGAAACAAAAATGGGATATCACATTGACACAGCGTTGATTTGGGAAAAATTCAAAGAAAAGAATGAATGCCCGATCTGCGAAATTGAAAAGATTGTCGAAGGTTGGATCGTCGAACAGTTTCTCACAGAAGCCGTGATGGAAGATGCCTCCCGTGAGCGCGTCAATAAGAGCGGTTTTTGCGCACGCCATTTTCGTATGCTGTTCAACGGGCTCAACAAGCTTGGAACGGCACTTCAAACACACACGCGGATGCAACGCGTTTTTGAGAGCATCATCTTTGAGGAAAAAGACAAAAAATTTGACGCTGTCATTGCAAATCATCGCAAGCAAACTTGCACTTGCGCCATCTGTGAACAGATCGAGTTCAATATGAACCGATATTACGAAACGGTTGCACAGATGTACAAAAAAGAAAAGGATTTCCCCGCCCTTCTTGCAAAGAGCAGAGGTTTTTGCCTCGATCATTACGCGCACCTTCTTGAAAAGGCAAAGTTTGCCGGCCTCAAAAAGAAGGAGTACGAAAAAGAACTCGTTCGGGTCGAACGCGGAAATTGGCAGCGACTGATGGATGAACTAGATTGGTTCTGCGATAAGTTTGACCATCGCAATGCAGACAAGCCGTGGGGCAATTCCAAAGACTCCTTAGAGCGCTGCATTTCCAAATTGCAAAAACACACCTTCCGTTAAATTGAAACAAACGAAAAGCCCGTTGCAAAAAAGCAACGGGCTTTCTTCATTCAATTCCTTATTTTTTTCCCGCAAGACGGTCAAGCATATCCCAAACGCCGAGCATATACATAATGCCGAGCGCACGGTCATAAAGGCCGTATCCCGGGCGAACGGAACCGGGTTTTTCTCCCCAAAGGTGTCTTCCGTGGTCAGGGCGGATATACCCCTCGTATCCACAGTCGTGATATGCTTTCAAAATATTCAAAATTCCGGTGTCGCCGTCGCAGTCACGATGGCTTGCTTCCGAAAAATCTCCGTTTTCAAAGTGTTTCACGTTGCGGATATGCGCAAATGCGATGCGATCGCAGTGCTTTCTGACGATGGATGCAACGTCGTTTTCGGGGTTTGCGTTCAAGCTTCCCGAGCAGAGCGTCAAGCAATTGCACGGATGGTCCACCATCTTTAAGAAGCGATCGATGTTCTCCTCGTTGACGAGCAATCTCGGCAACCCGAAGATATCCCACGGGGGATCGTCCATATGGATCGCCATCTTAATTCCGGTCTCCTCACAAGCGGGCATAATTCCCTCTAAGAAGTACTTCAAGTTTGCCCAAAGCTTCTCATGATCAACGCCCTCGTAAAGCTTGAAGAGCTCATCAAGCTTTGCCATGCGCTCAGGCTCCCATCCCGGGAAGGACATATTATACTTTTCGGTGAAATCCAAGATGTACTTCGCCATAGCATTGTAATCTTCCTGGATCATTCCTTTCTCATAGAAGAGCGCTGTCGAACCGTCACCCACCGGATGGAAGAGGTCGGAACGCGTCCAGTCAAAAATGGGCATAAAGTTATAACAAATGACCTTTACGCCAAATTTTGCGAGGTTATAGATGGTGGTCTTATAATTCTCAATATACTGATCGCGAGTCGGAAGACCGATCTTGATGTCATCATGCACGTTAACGGACTCAACAACGTCCATATTGAATCCATATTCATCCAGCTGCTTCTTGACCGCTGCAATCTCCTCTTCCTGCCAGATTTCGCCCGGCATCTTGTTATGCAGCGCCCAAACAATTCCGGTGACACCGGGAATCTGCTTGATATCGTTCAAAGAAATGTTATCGTTCCCCTCACCATACCAGCGGAACGTCATCTGCATTGGCATTTTCAAATCTCCTTTTATGATGGAAAAGCAAGCCGAGAAAAATCACTCGGCTTGCAAACTGTTTTATTTTACTTTCTCAAGCTCTTTGGTTTACGGATGCGATTGAGCTGCTTGTTCATCTTTAAGAGCTCTTCCTTCGTGAATTTGATATTCATCATGCCGATCATGCTGGTCATGCGAAGGAGCGTAAATCCGCCCATCATCTGCATCATATCTTCATTGAGTTCAAAACCTGCTGCACTTGCCTTCTTTCCGTCCTTTCCGGCAGACATTGCCTTCTTGAGCTTCAAGCCGATTTTTGCAAACCAAAGCTTACCACGGAAGCTTGCCAAGACATCGCTGATCTTGTCGTTCAAAGAATATCTTCCCTCAGGAGCATCGATATCGAACCAGTTGAGGATCGCGCCCTTTTCCTTGAGGACGTAATCCGGGTTCATCTCATCGACCTTGCGAAGCGTGCCCTCATCTTTGAGGTCACCGGCAACTGCAACGATGGTGCTCTCGCCCTCGTTGGGAACATCGAAATAGAAGAAGTGATCGGGTGCGGTCTTCTTGCCGAGGCTGGTTCCGTTCACGAACAGCTCAACTTCGGGCTGGTTGGAGTAAACGGTAACCTTCGTGACGC
>JAZNLR010000148.1:0-9163 GCA_045579195.1 Clostridia bacterium
TGCCGCCGCGGCCGCCGTCACCGCCGTCCGGGCCGCCCTTTGCAATCCCCTTATAGCTCAAAAAGGAAATGCATCCGTTTCCGCCGTTGCCTGATTTGATGACGATTCTTGCATAGTCAATAAACACAGTTTTTCTCCGTTCTTTTTTTACATCATTTTTTAAGACCGCTCTTTGCGATCATTGCTTCTGCCGCGCGCTTTCCTGCACCCATCGCAAGGATGACGGTTGCCGCACCTGTCACGACGTCACCGCCTGCATAGACGTTCGGAATCGAGGTCATCTGATCCTCATCCACAACGATTACGCCGCGCTCGTTTACTTTCAGAGCCGGACAGCTCTCCTTCAAAATTGGGTTCGGGCTCGTTCCAACCGCAACGATGAGCATATCGCACGGAATTTCAAACTCGCTTCCCGCAACCGTGACCGGACGTCTTCTTCCCGATGCATCTGCTTCACCAAGCTCCATTTTAACACAGCGAACCGCACGCACTTTGCCGTTCTCGCCCAACACTTCAACGGGATTTGTAAGCATTGAGAACACAATTCCCTCTTCCTCTGCGTGGCGAACCTCTTCCTTTCGGGCAGGCATTTCCTCTTTGCCGCGGCGATAGACGACCGTAACCTCAGCCCCCATGCGAAGCGCTGTTCTTGCCGCATCCATCGCAACGTTTCCGCCGCCCACGATAACTGCCTTCTTTGCGGGATAAAGGGGTGTCTTTGCGCCTGCCTCATATGCCTTCATCAGGTTAACGCGCGTTAAGTACTCATTGGCGGAGAACACGCCGACCAACGATTCCCCGGGGATCTTCAAAAAGGAAGGAAGCCCCGCACCCGAGCCGATAAAGATATAGTCAAACTGCTCTTTGATCTCCTCCAAAAAAATGCTCTTTCCAACGACAACGTTGCGCTCAAGCGTGACGCCAAGCTTGAGAAGGTTTTCAATTTCCTTCCTGACCAACGCTTTCGGGAGCCTAAATTCCGGAATTCCGTAAACGAGGACACCGCCTGCGCGGTGAAACGCCTCGAACATCGTGACGGCAAACCCCGCCTTTGCAAGCGTTGCAGCGCACGAGAGCGCCGACGGACCCGACCCGATGACAGCGGCCGTCAAGCCGTTTTTCTCACAGGGCAAAACGGGCTTGTCCTCCGCCAAAAAGCGATCGGCAACATACCGCTCCAATCCACCGATGGAGACCGCACCTTCCAGTTTTTTACGCACACAATTCTTCTCGCACTGCTCCTCCTGCGGACAGACGCGACCGCAGATCGCAGGCAAATTATTCGTGGAGAAAATGACGCTTGCCGCCTCATCCACTTTTCCCTCCTTCAGCTTTGCAATGAATTCGGGAATTCGAACGCCGACGGGGCACCCTGCCACACAGGGCGGATTCTTGCAGTTCAAACAGCGTGCCGCTTCCAGCTTTGCCGCTTCATCGGTAAAGCCGCCGCACACCTCCTCAAAGCTCTTCGCACGAACGGAGGGCGCAAGCTCGCGCATTTTCTGTCGTTCCAATCTTGCCATTTTTCCTCCTATATAGACGCCTTCAAGCGGCAGTTGTGCTCATCTTCAATCTCACGGAAGCTTCTTGCGCGATTGATCGCCTCGTCAAAATCCACCTTATGTCCGTCGAACTCAGGGCCGTCAACGCAGGCATACTTCACAACGCCACCCACCGTGACGCGACAGCATCCACACATTCCCGTTCCGTCCACCATCAGCGAATTCATGCTCACCACAGTGTGCACGCCAAACGCTTCGGTGAGCTTACAAACAGCGCGCATCATTCCGAGTGGACCGACCGCAACAACGCAGTCAAATCCGTGATTCTCCCGCTCCAAAAGTTCTTTAACACAGTCCGTCACAAAGCCTTTCTTTCCTGCGCTCCCGTCATCCGTGCAGACAAAGAGCGCCTCGCTGGTTTCGGAAAGCTCGTTTTCATACACAAGAAGTTCCTTGGTTCTCGCGCCGAGAACGGAAGTCACGCTCTTGCCTGCGGCCTTCAGTGCCTTCGCTTGCGGACGGATGACCGCACCACCGATTCCGCCGCCGACGAGCAAGATCTTATGAAATTCCGTCAAGTCTGTGGGTTTTCCAAGCGGACCGACAAAGTCAGTTAAGGCATCCCCCTCGTTTAAGCCTGCAAGCTCTTTCGTTGCCTCTCCCACCGTTTGAACGAGAATGGCAACCGTTCCTTTTTCCGCATCCGAATCACAGATGGTGAATGGAACGCGCTCGCTGTCCTCAAACGTTCTTAAGATAATGAACTGTCCCGCGCGCGCGTGCTTTGCAACGCGGGGCGCAAAGACGACGTACTCATGGACGTTCTCGCTCAAGGTCCTCTTTTTTATAATTTCATACATGTCACGATTTCCTCGCAAGTTTATGTTCGCAAATTTCTTTGATCGGGCAAGTCTCGCAGAGCGGCTTTCGTGCGTGACAGATATTTCTGCCGTGGTAGATCAAAAGATGATGGGATTCCGACCAACGGTCTTTGGGGATGATCTTCTGCAGTTGTTTTTCCACCTCAAGGGGCGTTTGTGCGTTTGCAAGCCCCGTTCGATTGGAAACACGGAAAACGTGCGTATCCACAGCGATGGCATCCGCACCGAATGCGACGGAAGCAACGACGTTCGCCGTCTTTCTGCCAACGGAGGGCAACGTTTCCAGAACTTCGATCTCGGAAGGAACGTTTCCACCGAAGTCACGTTCGATGATGCGCGCAGAGCCGATGATGCCCTTCGCCTTGTTTTTATAGAATCCGCAGGAGTGAATGAGGGGCTCGAGCTCCTCTTCGGAAAGCGCGGCAAAATCCGCCGCCGTGCGGTACTTTTTGAAAAGCTCCCTCGTCACAAGATTGACGCGTGCATCCGTGCACTGCGCGGAAAGAATGACTGCAACAAGAAGTTCAAACGGCGAGGAAAATTCAAGCGCAGGCTTTGCGTTCGGATAGATTCCGCGCAAGATATCCAAAAGCGCGACACACTTTTTCTTCGTCATCTTTGTTCCTCCGTCTTTCTTTCGTGAAAAGGTGGAAAACAATATCGCTTTCCACCCTATAGTCTAACACAATCTAAGGCATTTATCAATTATTTTAGCGGCCCAAGATTGCTTTTTGTTCCGTTTCGCTCAAACTCAAAGTATCCAACGAACGTGCGGTACGTTCCGCGCCGTTGCACCGTTCTCATCGCAAAGAAGAGCGGTTCAGCAACACGAACGGACAGCCCACACCCGAGCTTGAGTTCCCGCGGCGTTGTTATGAGCGTGGAGCGCACGCCCGCTTCCGACAGCGCGGTGGAGAGTTTGATCGACTCCGCTCGCGATCGAAAGACCGCAATCACGCTTTTCACAGTATTTTTCCTCCAACGTTTTCGTTGTTTTTTCGATGACGAACACGGCCGCGCAAACACAAGACAGTCTTGAATAAAACGCGACCTGTTTAATATAATATATTAATCCAAAAAATGAAGTGTGAAAGGAGGATTTCGGTGATCTATTTTGACAATGCCGCAAGCGGAGGATTCAAACCCGCCTGTGTGACCGAAGCGGTTTTTGAGGCGTTGAAAGAAGCGGCAAATCCCGGGCGCAGCAGTCACAAACGCGCGCTTGCCGCCGCAAGGACCGTGTTTTCTTGCCGCGAACTCTTACAAAAGACCTTCAACACAAAAACCGCAGAAGAGGTCATCTTTACAAAAAACTGCACAGAGGCGCTCAACCTTGCCATCTTTGGGAGCTTTCAAAAGGGCGGGCACGTTATCACGACCTGCAACGAGCACAACTCCGTTCTTCGCCCTCTCTTTTTCTTGCGTGACCGAGGATGGATCACGCTCACCATCGTTGCACCGAATGAAAACGGAACAGTAACGAAAGAGAGCATCTTGCCCCATGTGAAAGAAGAAACCTGCCTTGTTTGCATCTGTCACGCATCCAACGTCACAGGCGCGCTCTCCCCCGTTGCGGAGATCGGGGGCGCACTCAAAGCGCTGGGGATTCCCTTGCTTGTCGATGCGGCACAAAGCGCAGGACACGTTCCCATCGACGTTCAGGCTGCAGGCATTTCTATGCTCGCATTCGCAGGACACAAAGCACTGTGCGGCCCACAAGGGACAGGAGGCCTTTGCTTAAACGGGATCTCTTTGCGCCCCCTTTTGCACGGCGGAACGGGAACGGAGAGCGATAATCCTTCCCAACCTACATCCTTGCCTGAGGCTCTGGAGAGCGGAACGCTCAATACCCCGGGGATTGCAGGGCTTTTGGAAGGCGTGAAGTACGTACACGAAAACCATGCATACTTCACGGAAAAGAGAAAACTTCTTGCTTCCACCTTAGAGCAATACTTATCCTTTCACCGCAAAATCAAGCTATTCAGTGTTCCCAATCCGTGCGGCATCGTCTCGTTCGCTGTGGATGGGATGGATTCCGCAACCGTCTGCGACCGACTGAATGAAGAATTCGACATCGCCGTTCGCGGCGGCCTTCACTGCGCCCCGCTCATTCACCGGCACCTCGGAACACACGAAGATGGGCTCGTTCGCGTCAGCATCGGCGCACACAACTCCCTTTACGAGATTGAGCGCCTCGTCCGCGCACTCATCACGATCACGAAATAAAAAAGCGCCCGTCTTAAGCGTGATGTTCTTAGCGGAGAATTTGAAAATTCTGCTAAGTGCGAGCATCGCATTTGTCCGGACAAATGCAAATGGGCTAAGCCCAAACCCCTATAACGACAGAAGGAGAGAACAAATCGGTTTTCATAGCCGAAATGTCCTCTCTTTTTCTGTTAGACGATATGTTTGCAAGCAAACGCGATATACTCGCTTTGCTCGTGCGATATATTGTCGCTTCGCTCCAATACGATATGATATAAATCCCTTCACGCCCCACAGGGCATATCGCTTGCCGCAGGCAAATATCGCTCCCGAAGGGAATATCACAAATCTCGCAAGGGATTTATATCGCTGCGTGTTCTCCGTTAAGGATAACACGCATAAAACGGGCGCATTTCTTTACAGCACCAAAATCCCCAGATGCTCCAGAAGAATCTTCAATCCAATCAGGATGAGGATAATTCCGCCCGCAAGCTCTGCTTTCGCGCGGTACTTACAGCCAAATACGTTTCCAAGCTTGACTCCAACCATGGAGATGCCGAACGTGATCGTTCCGATGATGGCAACAGCAAGCCAGATGTCCACCTGAAGAAAGGCAAAGCTTACGCCGATTGCGAGCGCATCAATGCTGGTTGCGAGCGCAAGAACGACCATAACGCGGAAGGAAAGAGAGGCGTCCGCAGGCTCTTCGTCCTTCGAGAGTGCCTCTCGAATCATATTGATTCCGATGATGGTGAGAAGGCCAAAAGCGATCCAATGATCAAACGCGACGATCTGCTCTTGAAACTGCACGCCGAGAAAGTAGCCAATGAGCGGCATCCCTGCCTGAAAAAGCCCGAAGTACAGCCCGACAACGAGCATCTCCTTCCATCCGGCCTTTGCGGATGCGAGCCCCTTGCAAATCGCAACTGCAAATGCGTCCATTGCAAGCCCGACAGCAAGCAAAACGATTTCACCGATTCCCATTGTGCCTCCAAAAAAATGACCGCAACGCCGTTTGCGGTCTTTTGTTTCAAACGTGTTTCTTCACACCGTCTTAAACAATATTATAGGGAATCGTTGGCAAAAATGTCAATCCTTTTCAAAACTGTGCGTCAAAAACGACAAAAAACCGTTTCCCTCACTTGTCAAATCCCCCGTGATCGTTTGGGAGTTTTGACAGAGAATGCGTTTGATCGTGTCGGGCGAGGCATTTTTCCTTCCTTGCGCAACCAATGCAGCACAGCCCGCAGCGATCCCCGTTGCGATGCTCGTTCCGCTCACCGCGAGGTATGGCTCCCCCTTGCAAGCAAGAGAAGATGGACAACACACGCTCACCCCCGAACAGCAAAAATCGGGAACGATCCCCGTTCGCACGCTTCCTCGCGAGGAAAAGTTCGGAACTGCAAAATGCTGTTGCGAAAGCGAGCGATCGTCTACGGCACCGACCGTAATGATCCGACGCGAGACTCCGGGGGACTTGATGCTGTTCTCTTTCGGCCCAGAGTTTCCTGCCGCCGCAACGACGCAGATCCCCTTGCTCCACAGCCGTTCCGCGCCCAGTGCAAGCGGATCGTCTTTCAAAGAAGGTTCTGCTCCGAAGGACATACAAACAACGCGGATGTTTTCCCGGGCAGCATTGTCGAAAACCCACTGCATTGCACGCAAGATGTCGATCGCGTTTCCGCTTCCGTTCTTGCCGATGCACTTGACGGAGATAATGCGCGCCCGAGGCGCAACCCCGACGTACTTCCCGCCCGAAGCAAGCCCGTTGCCTGCCGCCGCACCGGCAACCGCCGTTCCGTGCCCATTGTCGTCATAGGGAGAGCGCCGTCCCTCAAGAAGGTCGCAAAAGCCGCCGATGCGGTTGGGATGAATGCAAAAATCCAGATGCGGCTCGATCCCGCTGTCCAAAAAGGCAATCGTGACTCCCTTCCCGTCCACTCCCTTTTTATGAAGCGGTGAAATTCCCATCACTTCTCTTGCGCGGGAAAGTTCTGTCTTGACCTCGCAGGACGCCGCGATATACCGAACGCACGCGAGCTCAAGAAGTGCGGCAAACTGGGAAAACCGACCGCGCACGGCAACCGCATGCAAGAAAGGCAACGGACAGATAAGCTTTACCCCCGTGCGCAGCAACGACGGCCGCGCAGAGGGGGTCAGAAGGATGATGGCGTCCTTCTCCCCATCTCCAACGAGAGCAGGTGAAATCTTGCGCACCTTATCCCTCCTTCAAGCGCGCAAGAACGCTTTCAAGCTTTTCCTTTTGCTCCGGCGATAAAAAGGGGCGAACCTGATCGGCAAAAGAAGAGAGTTTTGCAAAGTCCATCGAGCCGTCCGCAAGGCCGGCGGCATACCGCGCAAGAAGCTCTTCCCAAAGCTCACCTTCGCTCTTCTTGCTATATTCTTCCACTTTCCTCTTTACGTCTTCCGCTCCTTGCTTTTCTTCAGTCTTCTCTTCCTTTTTCGTCCGTCTTTGAAAACTCCGAAAATCTCCCATTGCTTCCTCCTCATAAAGAAAATCGACTCTCTTTTTCAAAAAAACAGCTGAAAATGAGGTCATTTTATCCTATGCGCGCATAAAATGAAATGTACACTTTTCCGCGCAAAATGAAGGAGGCAAACACCTTGAATTCGGAGCTTATTTCCCTGCTTTTACCGATGCTCACAAGCAAACTGCAGGAAGCAACATCTTCACAGTCTTCGGAAAACCCGCTTTCCGCGCTGTTGCCCCTTCTCCTTGCAAAGCTTGGCGGCGGAGAATCCCCCACGCCTGACCTCTCTTCACTTTTGTCGCTTCTCACCAAGAAGGAAGCTCCCAAAGCCGTTTCCGTTCAAGCGAAAGAAGAACAAGAAAAAACGCGCAAAGGCTTTGGTCTTCAGCCCATCTGCGCGTTTGCAAACCGTGATGTGATCTATCTTCTCAATCGCTCCCTTTCCCATTAAAAACACCTCTCCGTCATCCGGAGAGGTGTCGCTTTTTTATTCTGTATACGTTGACGGCGTGATCGCAAACGGATTTTCAATTGCATTCATTGCTGCTTCGATCATCATTGCCTTTCGCTGTTCATTTGCCTCAATGGAAGAGGGTGCGTTCTTCACGTTTTCAATGCTCATTCCCGTGAGCATTGAAACATAGGTCAAGCTCGCAAGGTATTTGCCCTTATCATTCAGGTGTGTTCCGTCCGAATTGAATGTGTCTTTCATAAACGACGTTCTGCCGTTCTGAATTGCCGTTCCGACCGGAGCGATCAAAAAAACGTCTTCCATAGGTTTGACAACGTTTTGTCCCGACGAAACGATGGACCAAAACATCGTCTCCTGATCGTTGTCGTAATTTGCGAAAGCTTCTCCTCTATATTTCTGCGCATACGCCCACGTCATGTTGTAAACAAACTTCGTGGTTTCGGACACGAGCGGTTTCACAAACGCAATAAGCTCTTCAAGTTCAACATAAGAATCGGGATCTCCTGACTTTGCGGATAGCTGGTTGAACGAGATATAATCCCACTCGTCCGACTCAATGACAGGGATGCCCTTCTTTCCGGGCTCTTTCACCCACTTTCCGTTTTCATAACGATGGAGTTCATAGATCGAAGAACCAGTCTCTAAAAAGTTCAGGTGCTGACCCAACGACGTGCCTCCGACATACAAGAACTGAACGACGTAATCCGTGATTCCAAGTCCTTCTAAAACGTTTGGAACGTAATTGAAAGTGTCGTGCGTATAGCTGTTTCCAATTCCAAGGATTTTCATAACTCCATCCTCCGCCCAAGTATACTGATATCCATCAAACGGGTTCTTTTTCGGGGGCTTTTCTCCTCCACAAGCCACGCACGAAAAAAGAAGCACGATTGCGAGCAAAAGAACAACAAGCTTTTTCATAAGATCCTCCTCATTTCCAAGGTCAAATTAAGTTTAGCATCATTTCTTTTCCGTGTCAAGACTCAAACAAAAAGACAACCGATTTTTGCAAAAAAAATGGCTGAACAATCGTTCAGCCTAATGTTTGGATTTCTTCTATTTACGAACTTTCCTCTCATTCATTGATGCGCAACATCGTCTCCACGACTTTTGCACGAAGTGCATCCAAAGATCCGTTCGTCAAAGAGCGCGTCTTCCTCGGAACATCCACGGAAACGTCTAAAACGACGCTTGCAGGCGATTTGTCAATGACGATAATGCGATCTGCCAACAAAAGGGCCTCATCCACGTCGTGCGTAACAAAGAGAACGGTGCGCGGCGCACCTTCATAAAGGCGGGAGAACGCCTCCATCAGGCGCATTTTGAGCGCGAGATCAAGAGCGCGGAAGGGCTCATCCATCAAGAGCACGTCCGACGGGAATGCAAACGCACGCGCCATACTCACACGCTGTTTCTCACCGCCCGAAAGCTCGCGCGGAAACGCCTCCTTGCGATCAGAGAGCGAAACGGTCGAAAGAACGGAATCGATCGCCTCTTCACATTGCTCTTTTCCCATCACGGAGGAGAGAACGAATTCCAGGTTTTTCTTCACCGTACAGTTGGGAAGCAAACGGTCTTCCTGAAAAACGTAACTGATGGCGCGATTTTGTTCCT
>JAZNLR010000149.1:0-38027 GCA_045579195.1 Clostridia bacterium
GGGCTCCAAGATCCCGGTGCCTCAATGCAGTCGTACATCTTGCCAAAGAAGCCTGCCGCGGTGTTCGGGATCAAGCCGCCCATAACGGTAATTGCGTTGGGGTTTGCGCGGTGAATTCCACGGGAAGCAAAGAAGAGCATATCCGTGAAGATCTCTGCCATCTGGTTTGAGGTAAACGAGCCACCGCCCACTTTTTGCATAAAGGTGGTGTTGTTGTTTTCGTTGTCAATCTCCCAGTATTCAACCTCGGGGAACTCGGAAACAAGGGCGAACCAAGCCTCTTCATAGTTTTCAAGCCAGACCATATAGTCCGATCCGTCCGTGAGATCACGGAAAGGCTTTGCGCCGCCCCACGCCATTCCGCCGGGCTGAAGGGAAGAATGGCACATTCCGATGGTCTGGATTCCAAGCTCCTTCTGTTTTGCAAAATGCTCGTGGTACTTCTGTGCCGCAGCTTCACGAACGGTCATGTCGGTGTTCAAGACGTACTCAAAGTGCAACCAGGTGCGGATGGAAGTGACACCCATGTTGTGACAAAGTTCGGTTGCAATGTCCCAGGGGAAAGCGTTGTTGTCCGAAGAGTGCTCGTTGAAAATGGTGCACATTCCGTAAAGGTACTTCTGGTTTGCCTTTTCATTCTTCTTGTCATACCACTCGCCGTAGTTCTTCTTACTGCCGCCACCGCAACCAACCATGGTGAAGAGAAGGACGACCGTCAGAAGCAAGACAAGTGCGCGAGAAAGGTGTTTCTTCATATTTGTTATCTCCTCCAATAAAAATCACATATTAATTCAGACTAACCGCGGTTTTCTGCCCACTTTTGCAAAATGGTCAGATCGCCTGTTCCGCCTGCATTTTCCTGATAGATATAAGCAAAGTTCTTCGGTGCTCCAAGAACGTAAGATGAATCCGTCTTGTGCATCGTGATTGCGTCGTTGAAAAGACCAAAGGTTTTTTCAGCTTCGCTTCCCCAAGTGTGTCCGAGGCGGTCAAACATACGGAAGTAATGCGCGGCTTCAACGAAGGGAAGATCTTTTTTGATGCGCGAATAAACCGCCATCACACCAAAACTCTTCAAATTTTCTGCCGTTCTGAGGTCTGCCCATCCAAACTCGGTGAAAAAGACTTTTTTGTCTTTTCCTTCGCGCTCTTTGATGACAGCATAAGTCTTCTGCTGGGTTTCAACCCAAGAATTGATGTTGTTGAGGCTGAGCTGATGCTCGTAAGGATGCCAAGCGGCGCACTGGAAGTAATCATCGGGGTACGGGCTCCAAGAATCCTCTGCGTAAATAAGGTCATAAATATAATTCAAGAACTGAATGTTCTCTCCGCCGACGATGCCGCCCATAACAGTGTTTGCGTTCGGGTTGCCGCGGTGGATTCCGCGGGAAGCAAAGAAGAGCATATCCGTGAAGATGCGTGCTTTCTCAAGAAGGGAAAACGGAGTTTTTCCGTCAAACGGGGGCATAAAGACATCGATGTTGCTCTCGTTGTCGATCTCCCAATACTCCACCTCGGGGAATTCCTTTGCCATAATGTACCAACAGTTCTCGTAATCCTCGAGCCATTGCATATATTCCGATCCTTCCGAAAGATTGCGGCGCGGCTTGGATGTTGAAAAATATGTTCGTCCCGGTTGCAAGGAGGAGTGGCACATTGCAAAGATCTGCATTCCGTACTGCTTCTGGCGGGCAAATTCCTCGTGGTAAAGCTTAACCGCATCGGGACGGAGGGTCATCTTTGTGTCCATGACGTACTGGAAGTGGAGCCAGGTGCGGATAGACTTAACGCCAAGGTTGTTGCAAAGCTCGGTTGCAATGTCCCAGGGGAAAGCAGGGCTGTCAGAGGTGTGCTCGTGCGGAAGAACGCACATTCCGTAAAGATAGCTCTGGTCGGGAACGGTGTTTGATTTTTTGTACCACTCGCCGTACTTTGCGCGATCCAATCTTGCCTGTTTTTCTTCTTCACTCAAGCCTCCGCATCCCGCAAGAGAAACGAGCAGAATGAGGGAAAGACAAAGGGTGATGAAACGGATGAGTTTTTGTTTCATATTTCTCCTCCAAATTATGATTGGAAAAATAAACTGAGATGGTTTATTTTGAGTTCAATTCACTCCATTGCTGTATCAGGGTGAGATCGCCCGTTCCGCCTGCAAGCTGCTGATAGAGGATTGCGGCGGACTTAGGTGCACCGCGAACGTAATCCGGATTGCTGGGGTGATCGTTATTCGGGTCGTTGAAAAGACCGAAGCCTTTCTCATCGACCGAGCCCCACGTGGATGCAAGGTTGTCGAACATTGAGAAGTAATGCATGGTTTCAACAAAAGGAAGGTCATTTTTTGTTCTTGAAACAACCGCGTTGATTGCATAGAGTTTCAACGTTTCGTTGACCGAGATGTCCGACCATCCGAACTCGGTGAAGAAGACCTTTTTGTCCTTTCCTTCACGCTCTTTGATGACGGAATAGATGTTTTTTTGTGTCGAGACCCATCTTTCGATGGTCTTTTCGTTCAAGGACTTGTCATAAGGATGCCAAGCTGCGACCTGGAAGTAATCGTCGGGGTACGGGCTCCAAGATCCTTCTGCAAAGATGAAGTCGTACATCATGTCGAAGAAGCCTGCCGCAGTTGAGGGGATCAAGCCTCCCATGACAGTGATCGCGTTGGGGTTTGCGCGGTGGATTCCACGGGATGCAAAAAAGAGCATATCCGTGAAGATTGCAGCGCACTGTCTGTTCGTGAACGAACCGCCGTCAAGCTTGGGCATAAAGGTTTCGTTGTTAGACTCATTGTCGATCTCCCAATATTCCACCTCCGGGAATTCGGAAACGAGGGTGAACCAGCTCTGCTCGTAATCCTCCAGCCACTGCATGTAGACAGAGCCGTCGGAAAGATCGCGCGCGGGTTTTGCGGTAGAAACGGCGCTGTTGACGTATCCTGCGGGCTTGAAACTCGAGTGGTTCATGCCGATGATCTGCATGCCGTACTCTTTTTCTTTTGCGAGCATTGCGTGAACGAGGTCAGCTTCCTTTTGGTTGACGGTGTCCTTATCCTTCAAGAGCCAGTTGACGTGCATCCAGTTACGAACAGATTTTACGCCCAGGTTGTTATAAAGCTCGATGGACTCCTCCCAAGGAATGTGATACCAATTGACGCCTTGCCAAAGTCCGCCGCAAATGCCGAAAAGGTAAGACTGGTCTGCCTTCTCGTTCTTTTTGTCATACCATTGGCCATAGTTTTTTTTGCCGCCTCCGCCGCAGCCAAACAAAGTGGTCAGCGCGAGGATGAAAACGAGACAAAGGGTAATGGCCGCTTTCATTTTTCTGTTCATAGTATCCTCCTCAAATATCGTCAAATAAAATTAAAAAAGCTTAACTGTTGCTTTCTGCCCATTTTTGAAAGATGGTCAAATCTCCGCTGCCGCCGGCAAGTTGCTGATAAAGAAGGGCAAACGCCTTTGGCGCGCCAAGCAGGTAGTTGTCGCTGTTTATATCCGCTGTGTTGGGATCGTTGAAGAGCCCAAAACGCTTTTCTATATCGTTTTTTACGTGCGCAATTCGGTCAAAAAGACGGAAATAATGCGCGGCTTCCACAAAAGGAAGATCCTTTTTGATGCGGGAATAAGTCGCCATAATGCCAAAGTTTATGGTTTCGGCAGAACTTCTTGC
Source organism: Clostridia bacterium (assembly GCA_045579195.1). GTDB lineage: Bacteria > Bacillota > Clostridia > Christensenellales > CAMQZB01 > JAZNLR01. The sequence continues at coordinate 3,667 of JAZNLR010000149.1, forward strand.
GTCAGACCAACCAAATTCGGTGAAAAAGACCTTTTTGTCTTTACCTTCACGGGTTTTGATGACTGCGTAGGTGTCTTGTTGCAGTTTGACCCAATCGTTGATATTCTCAAGGCTCACTTGGTTTTTGTAAGGATGCCAAGCGGCAACTTGGAAGTAATCATCGGGATAATGACTCCAAGAATTTTCGGCAAAGATGGTGTCATAGATGTTGTTTAAGAACGTGATGTTATCACCAACGATTCCGCCCATGACGGTGGTGGCGTTGGGGTTTGCGCGATGAATGCCGCGCGATGCGAAAAACATCATGTCCGTGAAAATTTGTGCTTTTTTGAAGAATGAAAAGGGTTCGTCACCGTCATAGTTTCCCATGAAGTAATCACCGGTGTTTTCATTGCCGATTTCCCAATATGTCACTTCGGGGAATTCGGAAACGAGGGTATACCAGCATTCCTCGTAATCTTCGAGCCACTGCATGTAGACAGAGCCTTCTTTCGTGTTGCGAGAAGGAACTTGTCTACAGCTGAATGTCCCGTTTGGGAGAAGAGAAAAGTGGCACATTGCGATGGTTTGCATGCCGTATTCCTTCTGTTGTGCAAAGTGTGCGTGGTATTTTTCCGCTTCTTCCTCAATGATGTTCCTATCCGTGTCCATGACGTACTGAAAGTGCAACCACGTGCGGATGGATTTGACGCCGAGATTTTTGCAAAGCTCGGTTGCAAGACTCCACGAAAAATCGGGGTTGTCCCACGTGTGTTCTTCCACGATACCGCACATGCCGAAAAGGTAGCTTTGATCTGCCGTCGTGTTTTCTTTGCGATACCACGCGCCGTAATTTGCGCGGTCAAGCTTTGCCTGCAAGTCATCTTGGTTGGAACTTTTACATCCCCCAAGAGTCGTCACAGCGAAAAGAACGGCAAAGAAAATGGTTAAAATGCGTATGGATGTTGTTTTCATAAGTTATCAAATGTGAGAGATCACTTGACGTTTTCTGCGCTCCACCGTTCCATAATGGTGAGGTCGCCGCTGCCACCTGCAAGGCGCTGGTAAAGGAAAGCGGCTTCCTTGGGTGCGCCGAGAACGTAATCCGAGCCGTTTACGGGGAGGACGTTCGGGTCATTGAAGATGCCAAATGTCTTTTCGTTGACTGAACCCCACGTTCCCGCAAGATTGTCAAACGGACGGAAGAGGTGGATGGATTCCACAAAGGGGAGGTGTTTCTTTGCCAACGTGTAGACAGCTTCGATGTTGTGAAGCTTGACTTCTTCGCTGACGGCATAATCAGACCAACCAACTTCGGTGAAGAAGACTTTCTTGTCTTTGCCTTCGCGCTCTTTGATGACGGAGTAGATCTTTTTCTGGTGTTCCACCCAGCGGTCTACGCTTGTTTCGCTGAGAGAATTGTCGTAAGGATGCCAAGCTGCAACCTGGAAGTAATCGTCGGGGTACGGACTCCAAGAGCCGACCGCGAAGATGTTGTCGTAAATCTGATTGAGGAAGCCTGCGGCCGTTTCGGGGATCATTCCGCCCATCACGGTGATCGCGTTGGGGTTTGCGCGGTGGATTCCGCGGGATGCGAAGAACATCATATCGGTGTAAACGTCGGCCATCTGCGAGAGAACTGTGAAGTTGCCACCTTCCAAAATGGGCATAAAGATTGTGTTGTTGGTCTCGTTGTCGATCTCCCAATATTCCACCTCGGGGAATTCGGAAACGAGGGTGAACCAACTCTGCTCGTAATCCTCGAGCCACTGCATATAGACAGAGCCTTCGTTAAGGTCGCGTCTCGGTTTTGCAGTGGTGTCCCAGCTGTTGGGATATCCTGCAGGCTTGAAGCTTGAGTGGTTCATACCAATGATCTGCATGCCGAGCTCAATTTCTTTCGCAAGCATTGCGTGAACGAGCGCCGCATTTCCTTCGTTGACGGTGTCCTTATCCTTCAACAGCCAGTTAAAGTGCATCCAGTTGCGAACGGATTTCACGCCAAGGCTGTTGTAAAGTTCGATGGATTCCTCCCAAGGAATTCCGAAATGATTCTGGTTTGAGTAGAGAAGGCCGCACATTCCGTAAAGGTAAGATTGGTCTGCTTTTTCGTTCTTTTTATCATACCACTGGCCGTGAAATTCAGGTTCTTTGCACGCAAACGAAGAGCAAAGAAGAACGAGAATGAGAAGTAATGAAAAAAGTTTGAGAAGATGCTTTTTCATGGTATTTCTCCCGTAAGCTCGTAACTTAGTATATTATATATAATATATCATAGAAAACGCGGGCTTTTCAAGCGTATTACAAACCTTTTTTTTGTAAAAAGACGAGAAAATGAAAAAGTCGATTGAATCCGCAAAGGGAAACAATCGACTTTGTTTTCTATTGGAATTTTGATGACGATCAATCTTTCTGAAGGATGGTGAGGTCACCGCTGCCACCTGCAAGGCGCTGGAAAGTGTAAGCCGTGGGCTTCGGTGCACCCATGACGTAATTCTCCTTGTTGGGGAAGACGGCAGAGGGATCGTTGAAAAGACCAAATTCACGCGCGGTCAAAGCAGCACCGCTCCAGACGTTGACTGCTTCAAACATACGGAAGTAATGCATGGCCTCAATGAAGGGGAGGTCCTTTTTAACTCTCGTGAAGACGTTTTCGAGGTTCTTTTCAATGGTTGCCTGTTTGATATTGGTTTCGCTCCAACCGTACTCCGTGATGAAGACCTTCTTGTCTTTTCCTTCGTTCTGCTTGATGACGTCATAGATCTTCTGCTGATCTGCAACCCACGTGTTGACGGTGATTTCACGTTCGGAAACACGGTCGTCATAAGCATGCCAAGCGGCAACCTGGAAGTAATCGTCGGGGTAAGGGCTCCAAGAGCCTTCTTCAAAAATGCAGTCGTACATCATCTGCATAAAACCGGGCGCACCCTTCGGAACGATGCCGCCCATGACGGTGATCGCGTTGGGGTTCGCACGGTGGATTCCGCGGGATGCAAAGAAGAGCATATCCGTGAAGACCTCCGCCATCTGGGATTTTACGGTCATATTTCCGCCTTCCAAAAGGGGCATAAAGGTTGGGTTGTTGCACTCGTTGTCGATCTCCCAGTATTCCACTTCGGGGAACTCGGAAACGAGGGTGAACCAGCTTTGCTCGTAATCCTCCAGCCACTGCATATAGACAGAGCCTTCAGAAAGATCGCGTCTTGGCTTTGAGGTGGGCTTTCCGCTATTTTCATATCCTTCGGGCGTGAAACTATGATGGTTCATGCCGATGATCTGCATGCCGTACTCCTTTTCCTTTGCCAAAACCGCATGAAGCTCATCTGCCTTTGCCTGATTGACGGTGTCTTTATCCGTCAAAATCGGAGTGAAGTGCATCCAATTTCGAACGGACGTCACACCCATATTGTGCATCAGTTCAACGAGATCCAACGGAGAAACGGCGGTCTTATAGATGTTTTCCGTGAAGATTGCGCACATTCCGTAAAGATTTCTTTGGTCTGCTTTCCCGTTCTTTTTGTCATACCACTGTCCGTACTTTTTCGTGTCGCATGCCGTCAAAGAGAGACAGAGGACAAGAATGAGAACAAGGGAAAGGATTCTGACAAACTTTTTCATGTTATTCACTCCTTAATAATATGTTTCAAATTTATTTTTGGGCGTTTTCAGCCGCCCATTTTTGCATAATGGTGAGGTCACCCGTTCCGCCCGCAAGGCGCTGGTAAAGGTAAGCAGCTTCCTTGGGTGCGCCGAGAACGTAATTTTCGTCGGAAGTTGAGGAGGTGATTGGGTCATTGATGAGCCCGAACGTTTTTTCCTTTACAGAGGCAAACGTCTGACTCCAGCGATCGTACATGCGGTAACAATACGCGGCTTCCACAAAGGGAAGGTCAGATTGAATGTGTGTATAGAACGCTTCAAGTGCATAAAGAATGTTTTCTTTGGAGGTCGCAAATTCCGACCAACCAAAAGCCGTGAAGAAAACTTTTTTATCTTTTTTTTCGCGAGATTTAATAACCTCGTAAATCTTTTTTTGGTCCGAAATCCACTTTTCGATCGTCCCTTCATTTAACGTGTCAAACGGATGCCAAGAAGCAACTTGAAAGTAATCATCGGGGTACGGACTCCAAGAGCCTTCTCCGTAGATGATGTCGTACATGGAGTTAAAGAAGTTGACAGGGGAGCTCCAGGTGACGAGCCCGCCCATAACGGTAATTGCCTCTGGATTTGCTCTGTGGATGCCACGCGATCCAAAATATAGCATGTCAGTGGCAATCTGTGCCATTTCCTGATTCTTGAAAACACCACCGCCATATTTTGGCATAAAACCAGAGTTGTTAAATTCGTTCCCAATTTCCCAATATTCCACTTCAGGGAATTCCTTTGCTAAAGTATACCAACAGTTTTCATAATCCTCAAGGAATTTCATATAGACAGAGCCTTCGGAAAGATCACGTGCAGGTTTTGTTGTGCCAAACGTTCCGTCTGGTTGCAGGTTGCTTTGACACATAGCAAAGGTGCGCATGCCGTATTCTTTTTGTTTTGCAAAGTGCGCGTGGTACTTCGCGGCTTCTTCTTCAAGGATGTTCATCTCCGTGTCCATAACGTACGGAAAGCGAAGCCACGTGCGGATGGATTTTACACCCATATTGTGACAAAGATCAACAGAAACATCCCATGAAAAATCCGGGTTGTCATAAGAGTGTGCTTCAAAGATGCCGCACATGCCAAACAGGTAATCTTGGTTTGCCGTTTCATTTTCTTTGCGGTACCATTCACCATATTTTGCGGTACGATCACAACCGACAGTTGAGAACAGCATAATTACAATGAGAGCAAGTGAAATGATCTTGATAAACTTTTTCATTCTGGTTGCTCCTTTATTTTTGAGCATTTTCAGCCGCCCATTTTTGCATAATGGTGAGGTCGCCCGTTCCGCCCGCAAGCCGCTGGTAAAGGTATGCAATCTCCTTTGGTGCGCCGAGAAGATAAACGTCAGGTTTTTGACCTATCATCAAATTAAGAGGATCGTTGAAGATTCCAAACTTTTTCTCTTTTGTTGATCCAAATGTTTGTGCAGAGCGATCAAACATTCGGAAGTAATGCGCGGCTTCCACAAATGGAAGTTCTTCTTGAATCTTGGTGTAAACGAGCTCAAGCGCCGTTTGTTTTGCGGCAGCTGAGGTTTCAAGGTCAGACCAACCAAATTCGGTGAAGAAGACCTTTTTGTCTTTCCCTTCACGCTTTTTGACGACGGCATAGACGTCCTTTTGTTGTTGCACCCACTTGTCGATCGTCCTTGCGGACAGTGTCGTGTTGTAAGGATGCCAACAAGCAACTTGGAAGTAATCGTCGGGCTTTTGACTCCATGAGGACTTGTCGTAAATTTCGTCGTACACCATGTTGAGGAAGTCAACCGCATTCCACATGACGATTCCGCCCATGACGGTGATTGCCTCCGGGTTTGCACGGTGAATTCCGCGCGAGGCAAAGAAGAGCATGTCTGCCGTGATCTGTGCCATTTCGAGGGTAGAGAAGCTTCCTCCGCCGAATTTTTCCATGAACGTTGTGTTGTTGCTCTCGTTTTCGATCTCCCAATATTCTACCTCAGGGAATTCTTTGACCAAACGATACCAACATTCTTCAAAATTTTCAAGCCATTTCATGTAAGTTGAGCCTTCGCTCAAGTCACGCGCTGGCTTCGTCGTTCCAAACGTTCCGTCCGGTTGCAAGTTGTTTTGGCACATTGCGATGGTTTGAATGCCGTATTCTTTTTGTTGCGCAAAGTGTGCGTGGTACTTTGCGGCTTCTTCCTCAATGATGTTCATGTCCGTGTCCATGACGTACCGAAAGCGAAGCCACGTGCGAATGGATTTTACGCCGAGGTTTTTGCAAAGGTCAATTGCAACGTCCCATGAAAAGTTTGGATTATCGGTGGAATGTGCTTCAAAGATGCCGCACATGCCAAACAGGTAATCTTGGTTTGCCGTTTCATTTTCTTTGCGGTACCATTCACCATATTTTGCGGAGCGATCACAACCGACAGTTGAGAACAGCATCATTACAAGGAGAACAAGTGAAATGATCTTGATAAACTTTTTCATGCTAGTTGCTCCTTTATTTTTGAGCATTTTCAACCGCCCATTTTTGCATAATGGTGAGGTCGCCCGTTCCGCCCGCAAGGCGCTGATAAAGGTAAGCAGCTTCCTTGGGTGCGCCGAGAACGTACTCTTCGGCGGTCTTTCCGGGCATGACATCGGTCGGGTCGTTGAAAAGGCCGAACGTCTTTTCCTTTACCGATGCCCAAGTTGCGTTTGAATAATCAAACGGACGGAAGAGGAAGATGGATTCCACAAACTTGAGTTCTGTCTTCGCCAAGGTGTAAAGCGCTTCAATGTTTGCGAGCTTTGCCTTTTCACCCGTCGAGATATCCGACCAGCCGACAGCGGTGAAGAAGACTTTCTTATCCTTGCCTTCGTTTTTCTTGATGACGTCGTAGATCCTCTTTTGTTGCGTCAACCAGGTGTTCAGCGAAGTGGCGTTCGAAGCATTTAATCCGTCGCTGAACGGATGCCAAGCGGCAATCTGGAAGTAATCGTCGGGGTACGGGCTCCAGGAGCCTTCAGCAAAGATGCAGTCGTACATCAGCTGGAAAAATCCCGCTGCCGTTTCCGGTGTCAAACCGCCCATGATGGTGGTCGCCTTCGGGTTTGCGCGGTGAATTCCACGGGAAGCAAAGAAGAGCATGTCCGTGAAAATTGCAGCAGCCTGGCTCTTTGAGAACTGACCGCCATCCAATTTGACGCAGAAGGCAGGATTGTTGTTTTCATTGTCAATTTCCCAGAACATCACTTCGGGGAACTCGGTTGCCATGGTATACCAAGACTGCTCGTAATCGTTCAGCCATTGCATATACATCGAGCCTTCGGTTAAGTCACGGGCGGGTCTTGCGCTGCCCACGCTGCTGTTAACGTATCCGTCGGGATGCAGATTGGCGAACGAAACGCCGATCGGGCGCATTCCAAGGTCGATCTGATGCTTCAAGGAGTCGTGAATCCAATCCGCAACGTCTGTTTTGACGGTCGTTGGGTCGGAAAGCAACCAGTTGATGTGCATCCAGTTTCGAACGGTTTTGACGCCAAGCGCGTCGTAAAGGTCGATGCTCTCCTTCCAGGGAAGCCCCGTGTTCCAATAGTTTTGGATCAGCAGACCGCAGACTCCGAAAAGATGAGTTTGATCGACCTTCTGAGCTTTTTTGTCGTACCACTGTCCGTACTTTTTGCTCGCATCGCACGCCGTCACGGAAATAAGCATCATGACAGCGAGAATCATGGCTAAAAAGCCTTTCATTAATTTTTTCATAGGTTTAAAACCCCTCCCTAAAAATGGTGCTTAAATAACACCAGCTTAATTGTATCATAACCAATAGTGACAGGGATATAAAAAAATATACAAAAAATAGGACTTTCTTTTATATTTTGCGAGAAAAGCATATTTTTCAAAATCCGAAACAAAATAGCATGGGGAAAGGAACGAAGAATTTCCGATTTTTCGACACTTCAAAAAAACATCACGGAGAATGAAAATGAAATCAATGAGAAGGACTCTTCTTTTGCTGTTATCAATGCTTCTTTTATTCACTGTCGGAAGACAGGAGGCGTATGCAACGCCTCAAAGCGTTATCCTCGGGGGACAAGCTGTTGGAATGACGCTGCAAAGCGATGGATTGATCGTTGTGGGACAGACAGACGTTATCACGGAAAAGGGGCTTAGAAGACCGCTTGCGGAAGAAGATGTTCAGGCAGGGGATCTTCTGATCAGTGTTAACGGTGTCAAGATTCAAACGACGGCGGATCTTCAGTCTGCGCTCAACGGTGAGAAAAAAGGGGAGACGGCTGAAATCGTTTTGAAGCGGGGGGAATGCGCCATCGTTCTTTCGGCGACGCCTGCGCTCGACGTTGCAACCGGGCTGTACCGTTTGGGGCTTTGGGTGAGAGACAGCGTTTCAGGCGTTGGGACGCTCACGTTCTTTGATCCCGAAACAAACCGTTTTGCTGCGTTGGGACACGGTGTTTCAGATTCTGTGACAAAAAAGATTTTGTCCATTCGCGGAGGTGTCTTGCAAGAGTGTTCCGTGATTGGAGTCAATCGCGCGGTAAAGGGAAAACCGGGGGATCTGAAAGGCATCTTTTTTCACGGTGCGAAAAAGCTTGCATCTGTTTGCGAGAACACGCCGTTTGGCATCTTCGGAACGCTGACGGAAACGGTGGAAAACCCGCTTTATGAAAAGCCTGTTGCAATTGCCGCAAAGGAAGAGGTGAAGCCCGGGAAGGCGACCATCCTTTCCACGGTGGAAGGAACGAAGCCGAAGGAATATGAAATTGAAATCGTCAAGGTCTTTCAGCAATCAAAAAAGGAGCAAAAGGGGATGGTGATCCGCGTCACGGATAAGTCTCTTTTGGAAAAGACGGGAGGCATCGTTCAGGGGATGAGTGGTTCGCCCATCATTCAAAACGGCAAGCTTGTTGGCGCCGTGACACACGTTCTCATCAACGACCCCACCACGGGATATGGGATTTTCATTGAAAATATGTTAAATGCAGCGCAAATGCCAGAGGTGCGGGCGTCGTAACAACAAAAATGTAAGGGAGGGCATCCTCGCCTACAAAAAAGGCAATATCATTCCATCTTGGTTTGATATTGCCTTTTTCTAAAAATAATTTATCTCTATTTTGGAAAAAGACTGGACATTTACAGATTCTTTGCTATACTATGAAATAAACAAAAAATATGATTTGTTTGGGAGAAAAATTATGAAAAAGTATCTGTTGAAAGCGTTGTCATTGCTTTTGATTCTCGTTTTGCTTTGCTCTTCATTTGCGTGCAAAGGGCCAGAATTTCACGGCCAGTGGTATGATAAGAAAAATGAGAAAGCGGATCAAAGTTATCTCTTTGGAATGTGCACCATCTTTGATCAGGTCTCTTGGGACAACCCTGATTTCCCGTGGGATATTGGGCTTGAGGTTTGCAAAAATATGGGCGTAAAGTCCATTCGAAATTGGCTTCACTTTCACCAGGTTATGACGGATAAAGACACCGTCAATGAATTGGTTGCCCAGAAATATCACGACCTCTTTGCAAAAGAAAAGGAGTACGGCATTCAGATCATCGGAATGTGCCATACGAGCTTTCAACCGCAAGGTTATCCAAATAGCATCAATTCTTGCTCAAAGCCCACGAGAGACTTGACTGACGGTTCCGTCTATATGAAGTGGCTTGAGGATTATGAACAGAGTTGGTTCACGCTCGTTTCTGAATTCCCCGAGGTGGAATATTGGGAGATCGACAACGAGTCCAACAACGAGCTCTTTATGCCGAGATTGGAGGGCGGTTCTTTCACAATGGCGCGTCAGCAGGCGGAGATCTTTACGGATATGCTCTTCTTTGCTTCCCGTGGAATTCACCGCGCAAATCCGAACGCGATCACTGTTATGGGCGGAATCATTCCGGGAAACGCGCCGAGTTTCTTCAATCTGATGTATGACTGCATCGAGGCGGTTGGATCTTGGAGCCCTTACCCCGATGATTACTTTCAGGTCGCCGCTTGGCATCCTTACAGTAACACGTTCAATGCAAAAGATCCCAAACAGTGGACGGAGCAGCAGAAGAAGATCTACGCAGTCATCAAAGAGCGCGAGGGGAAGGACAAAAAGGTCTTTTTCACCGAGCTTGGATGGGAGGGCTCTGTTGTTGGAGAGCAAAATGCCGAGGCAAACGTTGAAGCGGTCTATCGCGAAATCCAAAAGGAGCTGCCATTTGTGGAGGCTGCGCATTACTTCAGTATGTTTGACCGCGTTGAGGCAAACGGAGATTTTGGTCTCTTTAACGACCCAAACAGACTGCATCCGGTCAATACAAGCTATGTGGCAGGGGCGCCAAAAAACAGAGCGTATGTCTTCCAAAGACTCGCAGGAGGAAGTGGCGATCTGACGTTGATGCAGGAATGGAGCAAAGACACGGCAACCCCGTTGAAATAAGACAGACAAAAAGAAATCCCGTCATAACTGTGACGGGATTTTTTATTTGCAAAAGTTTTTTCTGTATTCCAGCGGCGTGAAACCTGTGCGTTCCTTGAAGACTCTGTGAAACGTGTTGGTCGCAGAAAAACCGCTCTCGGTTGCGATCGAGGTGATCTTCTTTCCTTTTTCTCGCTCCAAAAGTTGCTTTGCGTGATTGATTCGGTAAAAAGTCAAAAGTTGGCGAAAGTGGATGCCTGTCAATTCATGCAACGTGTGGGAGAGATATTTTTCGTTGTACCCAAATTTTTTTGCAACCGATGAAAGTGTGATTTCCTCCGTGTAATGCAAGGAGAGGAAGGAAATGACCTTTTGGTATAAAACGCCGTCGCTTTGTTTCGCGCGAGAAAAGGTTGCCTGCTTTATCACTTTTGCGCAAATCAAGTTGAGATATCCGCTGATCGTCAAAAAGTCCTCTTTCTTGAGCTCATAAAACCTTCCGAGAATTTCGGAAAGATCTTCCGCTTCTATGGCGGAAACGCAAAAGTGCCGCCCGGCAAGCGCCTGGAAGAAGAGGGGAATCAGATCATTTGAAAAAACCGCACAGACAACTTCTGCGGAATCTCCTAAGTACCCGTGGATATAGTTCGGGGGGATCCAGACGAATTGCCCTGCCTTTAACGGAATGTCTTGCCCATTGACGGTTGCGATGCATTCGCCTTTTTTGCAAAAAAGAAGTTCTGAATATTCGTGCAGATTTTCGGCCATTTGCCAGCCAAGGTGAAAACGGCTCTTAAAATCACAGACGCCGTTGAAGTTTTCTCTTTGATATTCCATAAAGTCCACCTAACCTTTTGAGATAATTATAACCGCTTTTGGCTTGTTTTGTCAATCGAGCGGAAGTATAATGTAAGTGGAATAATATCTCTTGAAAACCGTGGAGGAAATTCTTATGAGATGGACGACAGAGAAAATTTGGGAATGGTACCGCGCGCGCCCTTGGATGCGCGGATGCAACTATATGAGCGCGGACTGCGCAAACAGAGTGGATCAATGGCAGGAGCTCGGTTTCGAGGAACGCTTTCAAACCACAGAGGAAGAGTTGAAATTGATGCAAAAAACGGGTTTTAACACCGTTCGTTTGATCTTGGAGTACGTCGTCTGGAAAGAGGAACACGACGGATTTATGACCCGTTTTGACCGCTATCTCTCGCTGTGTCAAAAGTACGGGATCTCCTGCATGATCGTCCTTGCGAACGACTGTATGCCGCCGAAGACCGAGCTTTGGAAACTTCCTGCGGTCGGCGAGCAGACGTTTGACTGGGGATATCACGGTGGCAAAAAGCACTCTCAGCACGGGACGCACCAAGGTCCTGCGCCGCACTTTTATCTTGACGAGGAAGAGACGCGTGAGGATTATTTTCAGATGGTCAGGGAAATCGTCACGAAATATAAGGATGACGAGAGGATTTGCGTGTGGGACGTCTATAACGAGCCCGGAAACAGCCGAAGATACGGCATCACGCTTCCCAACTTGAAGAGGATGTTTGAGGTCGTTCGGGAATGCAATCCTTCGCAACCGTTGACTTGCGCTGTCTGGACGCTGATGGGGGATCAAACCGCACCGATTGGAGACGTTGAGCAATTCGCTCTTGACAATTCGGACATCATTTCCTACCATTCGTACGCGGATTTTAAAACGCAGATCAAGATCATCAAACAGCTCAAAAAAGAAGGGCGCCCCATTCTCTGCACGGAATGGCTTGGGCGATGTCTTGGCAACGACGTTTTCTCCATCTTCCCACTCTTTTATCTTGAAGAGATCGGCTGTTATAACTGGGGCTTCGTTGCGGGGAAGTACCAGACGTATGAGCCGTGGGAAGGAACGTGGCAGGCGTTTGAAGAAGGAAACGTGAAGGACGTGGATTTCACAAAGTGGTTCCACGACCTATACCGACCCAATCACCGCCCGTATGACCCCAAAGAGATCGCGTGCATTCAGGAGTTCAGTTCACTTGCGGACGCAGAATTTTCAAAGAAATATTGACTGCATAACAGACAGAGAAGGGGATGAATTTCGCAACACAACAGGTGCGGAGATCTCCATTGGCGGCGGATGCTTTTAATCATTTTTTCAGGTCCTTTTCTCTCACCGGTGTAGAGGGACTCACCGATAAATTGGAAATTATCATTATATTTTATTTAGAAATTCTTCTGCTTGGATGCGATTTGATAATATATAAATATCTTTGCGAGAATATCTTTTCAATAGTTCTGTTACTTTTGGTCTGCTTTGCGAATTGTAGTTTTTTATAAACTCAATAAATTCTACATCATCTTCCTCGCTTTCTATCCAAGGCAGATCACTTCTTGGTTTTCCTTTTCTCTCCTTAATACCGTTAAGGCAAACTTCTAATGGGAAATCAAGAAAAATAACGGTATCACACGCTTGCATTCTTAACTCCATTGTAGAACTATAATTGCCGTCTATTATCCATTCGTCATTTTGAATTACTTTTAATAACCTATCAAGAAAAACGGATTTTTCAACAGTTGTTTTATCTTCATTCCAAAACATCATATCTAAATGATACAGAGGAATTTTTGTGATTTTGTGTAATGACTTGGAAAAGGTACTCTTGCCACTTCCGGGACACCCGATTACAATGATTTTTTTCATATTTACTTACATGCAAATTAGAATTTGACAGTTTCTTCTTTTTGATATTCATATAATCGATACAGCTTTTTCGAGAAGCCACCTGCATAGAGCCTCGCAAAAATAAACCTTTCAAATCCTTTTAATTCGTCTATGTATTTTTGAGGGATCATCGTATGTTCTTTTACATAAACAAACTTCTCGCCTTGATAAGTTTGTGGATGATCTATGCCATAAACCTCTGTTACTCCCACATCGTTTATCGGATTTCTATGCTTTGACATCTTAGCGGCAAAAGAAGTATAGCAATCCACCAAAAAAGAGAGACTTTCAAAATGAGCGCACAAACGATCCGTAAGATTTTTCATTTCATCTATAGTTAGATACATACTCACGCCTTCCATAACTACAACGGCGGCTTTATTTTCTTTGATATTTGTAAGCCAGCGACAATCTCTTGCATCGCCTGCAATCATTTTATAGTCATCTGTTTCGGCATAGTAGCGTTTTCTTTCTTCGATAACTTCCGAAAAATCCACGTCATACCACTTATGATTTTCAGTTCCGACTCTTTTGGCGCGACTATCCATTCCGCAACCGATATGAATTACCACAGCATCCGACACATCTGCCATTTGTTGCTTTAGCCATTCGTCAAACACAGCCGAACGAATCCCCATATAGTACGCAAGCCATTTGGATTTCGATTTTCCCTTAAGTGAAAATCCTTCAGCAGCCCAAATTTCTTCAGCTGTTTTATCATCAAGAAACAAACCCTTCTTGCTCACATAGTTTTTTCCGTACAGGGGGATATACAATGTCTTGTTCACACGATTCATATATTCACCTACAAATTCTTATTTAGCGAACTGTTCGATATATTGGCATTTAGAGAACTGTTTACAATCTTTTCTTGAAGCAAATGATACGATTTGCTTCATCAAATCCCATTGCCATATGGAATTTGAAACTATCCATATTGTCTATCTCGCAATCACTGGCAAACTCACTGCATCCAATTTCTTTTGCCCATATTTCACAAGCTGAAAGGAGTTCTTTTGCATATCCGTTCTTTCGGTATTCTTCTTTTACGAAAATACCTTCCAAGTAACCCACAGGAGAACTTTCCGTGCCTTCAACATAGTCAGTTCTCAAACCACATTGCGCAAATCCTACGGGTAAATCATTTATATACTTGATAAAAAATGCAGATTGCTTGTCATTAAGTGTTTCAACAAACTCTGCTTCTAATTCATCAACAGTATGACTATCCCACATTTGAACAGCCATTTCTGCCAAAACACGACTGTCTTTATTTCTTGCTATTCTAACCATTGAAACACCTCGTCAAATTCTTGTTTTCTTAACTGTTCGACCTATTGGAATTTGGCGAATAGATTACTGTATTGCCAATGCGTTTAAAACATCTTCAATGTTGTAAGTGCCATCCAATTTGATGTTACAATCCAAAGCATCATACATACCATGCTTAGCTTCCAACATTTTCTCGACGGGCATCGGCAAATTCCCTCTCATTCTTTCTTTGAACCGAGCCTTGATAACATCTAATTCTGCGGTCAGCACAATCTTAAATGCACCCTCGGGTAAAAGCTGAATGTGTTCTTTCTCAGTAATGATGTAGATGATGTTGTCGCCGTCAACCGAAGCTTGCAATGTTGCTTTAAATGTTTCCATGGCCGCAGATGGATTCTTCTCCAGTCGTAAATAATCCTTTCCAGAAAATATCTTTGCGCTTAACTTCTCAATAATTTTATTTGCTAATGTAGATTTACCCACACAGTTTTCTCCGATAATTGCAATCAGCATTTTCTTTGCCTCCGTCAAATTCTTATTTATCGGTGCGTTAATTATAACATAAAAAGAAACTCAATTCAATCTGATCTGCTAAGAAAAAGGAAAACTCGACTTGTCAAAAGTCGAGTTTTGCAAAACGTTTATTCCTATGAAAAGAGCGACCTTATGACGATCGCTCTTTTTTTGCTGCAGTATGGTTTATGCTTTTTTCTCTTCCATTGCCGCGAGGTACTCATCCATTCTGCGGTTAACTTCTTCGTTGCAACCGATTCTTGCGAGGCGCTCCTTCGTCAAGTTGTTGAATTCAAAGCGCAATCCCTCTTCAAGGGGAATAAGATCCTTTTGATCCAAACCGCAAAGGTCGAGGATCTTCGTGTTGTCCACGATTCTCATATAACAACGGTCATAATAGAGCTGTTGACGGATGTGATGATTGTCGCCGAGGATCTTGATGTACTCCTCGTTGGGAATTTCAACGAATTTCAGGCCGCCGATCCGTTCATACATCTTGGCAATCTCGCGCCACGGGTGATGCTCGGAAGTGGAAACAGTGTAAGTTTCCCTGAAGGCTTTCGGGTTTAGGAGAATGCCGGACAACATCTTTGCAACATCGCCCGCCCATGACATCGTTGCTTCACAGTCCATCGCGCCTTCGGGCAGGACAACAGTTTTGCCGTGAAGCATGCGGTAAATCAAGACGTTCGCCTCAAGAGTGACCAATTGGAAGCGGCACTGTGAGAACGTAATTGCCGGGCGCACGATGGAAAAGTTGTTGTACTTCGAGTTGCGAAGCACGTCTTCTTGTTCCGCCTTATAGATGGAGTACTCAAAAGGATAGACGAAGTCATCCGGCTTGTCTGCATCCAAAAGGCGCAGAGAATCCTCTTTGATGGGGAATTCTCCAGCATAGACGCGGTAAGTGGAGAAGAAGATGTAATGCGAGGTGTTGTTCAAGAACAGTTCGTAACGCTTCTCGAAGCTCTCCTTCGTGAAGTAGATCATAAAATCATAAATTCCGTCATAGCCCTCTTTCAAGAGTTCCTTGAGGAAGTTTAAGTCGGTTGCATCGCCCTTGATGTAATGCAAATTCGGGTTGGAAGACGTGACGTCATCAAGGCTAACGCCCGTGACGGCCATTCCTTTTTCGAGGAGGTTGGGGATGAGGTACGTTGCCATTGCGCCTGTTGCGCCAAGAATAAGGATCTTTTTCACATATAATCTCCTTATAGCAGATTGTTGAGCGTTAAAAGCTTCTTTGCGTCACAGATCTTCGGCTGGGATTCTGCTGTGACTGCGTTTTCGGTCGTCAAGAACATCGCGGAACCGAACAAGGGACCCAAAAGGCGATGTTTCAACCGATGCGTTCCGTTGCAGAGAAAGAGGTACGGAATGGGGAGCGTACGGTTGAGAATATGTTGCACCTCAAAGTTCTCATTTAGTTCCGCATCGTTGTCTGCAGCGGTGACGATCTTCGAGATGTCTGCGCCGCGCTCAACGTGCTCTTTCGCGATGGAAAGAACGGTTTCCTTGGGGATATAACGCATGACGTGGGAAGAGATGAGAACTTCACATCCGCGTTTTTTTAGCTCGCAGATCAAGCTCTTCTGGCGTGCAATTGCGGAAATATCGTGCGTCAGCTCCATATCGGCCGAAGCAAACATATCTGCAGGGATATCAATCAGCGTTGCTCCAAGGTCTGCTGCAAGCAAAATTTCCTGCTCAAGGTCATCCCAGGTGATGCCTGCTGTGGTGTTGCCCCGGAGATAATTCGTGAAGTAGACGGGGAGGTCTTTCATGGCTTCAAAAAGCTCGGTCAAAGTCTCCTTCGTCTTACAAGTCGGGTCTAAAATGTCCATTTGGAAGCCGAACGCTTCGGCGCCGTCCTCCCGAATGCGTGCAATTTCCGCAAGGAGAGTTTCTTTCGTCGTTCCCTTCAGCATTCCCGTGATGATGGGAGCGTTTCTCTTCAAAAAGGATTTCATGGGTTTCCTCCGTATTTAAGAAAGAGTCAAAACGACCTTTCCGATGTTTTTGCCTTGGTAGAGAAGATCGTGTGCTTCTTCTGCCTTTTGGATGGGCAACGTTGCGTAAATGGTGGGCTTAACAAGGCCGGCTTCAATCTTCGGGTAAACGTCACGCACGATTCCTGCGAGGATCTGTGCTTTGACTTCGGGGGAGCGAGAGCGCAACGTGCTTCCAATGATGCGGACGTTGCGAACGTAAATATTCTTGAGGTCGATTTCCGTTTTCGTTCCTGCGAGTGCGGCGATCATGATCCAGTGCGCGCCGTGCGTGAGGAAGTGGATACATTTTCCCATGATCTCACCGCCGAGGCAATCGATCGCAACGTCGACCGAATGTCCGTTTTCGAGCTCCTCTTTGAGGACGAGGGAGATGTCTTCCTTGGTTGTGACGACAACGCGGTCTGCGTTCAGATGAGAGATGCTCTTTGCGATTTCGTCTGTGAGAACGGTCGTGATAACGCGAACGCCAAACGCCTTTGCCATCGGAATGATCACGCTTGCAAGACCGGACGCGCCTGCGTTCATCAAAAGCGTGTTGCCCGCCTTGATGTTGCCCTCAAGAAAGAGGTTCAGGTAAGCCGTGGCGAACGCCTCGGGAATCGCGGCAGCCTCGATCATACTGCAGTTTTTCGGAACGGGCATCAGCATATCGTGCTTTACCGCAACGTACTCTGCGTATCCGCCGCCGCCCAGAAGGGCACAAACCTTATCTCCCTTTTTCCAGGAGGAAAGGGAGGGAACTTCTTTGCCGAGCTCGACGATCTCTCCTGAAACTTCCAAGCCCATCCATTCGGGACAACCGGCAGGCGGGGGATAATCGCCCTCCCTCTGCATCAGGTCCGCGCGGTTGAGCGCTGCAGCCTCGATCTTGACGAGAACCTCGTCAGGCTTGATCGTCGGGTTGGGAACGTCATCCCATCTCAAGCTTCTGTCTTCATTCACTAAAATTGCTTTCATTTTTTTTTGATCCTATTTTAAATTTTCAAGCGACAGCCATCAATTAAAATGTTTTGTGCCGCGATATAGCTTGCTTCTTCACTTGCAAGAAAACAGATAAGATTTGCGTTTTCCATATCGCTTCCAGTGCGTTCCATGCGGTTGAGTTCACTGGGCTCAACGTAATCATAGTCTAAAACTTCGGAAGAGGAAACTGTTCCGGGGGAAACAGCATTTACAAGAATGCCTTCCGTGACGACCTCTTTTGCAAGGGCTTTCGTCATGGAAATAAGGGCGCCTTTTGTTGCGGAGTAATGAACCATATTTGCATTTCCGTAAACACCCGCAACGGATGCAACGTTAATGATTCTTCCGTATTTTTGCTCAAGCATTTTGGGAAGAACTGCACGCGTACAATAAACGACCCCCATAACGTTGACGTCAATAAACTTTTTCCAGTCCTCAACGGACGTGTTTAAAAACGGCGCCCAACATCTCCAAAGGGCGGCATTGTTAACAAGAATATCGACATTTCCAAAATGTTCATATGCCTGCGCATAAGCGCTGTTTACAGAGTTTTCATCTGAAACATCACAAACAACTGTGAGAATTTTGCCACCAAGTTTTTCAACTTCTTCTTGCAGTGTTTTTAATCCGTTTGCATTGATATCGAGGGCAACAACAAATGCGCCTTCCTGTGCAAATCTCACGGCGCAGGCTCTGCCGATTCCGACTGCCGCGCCCGTCACCATTGCAACTTTGTCTTGAAATCTCATTTTGTTTTCTCCTTCATTTGATCTAATTTATTAAATTTGCTTCCAATCGAAGAGAACGCCGATTGGAAAATCCTTTTCATTGACGAGTCGTGTGTAAACTTTCTGCGCCTCTTTTGGGGAGTGGAGCTCAAAGATCATATCCTCAAAGTTGAAACGCTTACCCTTCAAGAGGTTCAAGATGGCGGTCAAATCATCTCTGTCCGTCCAAAGCCCTGCGGAGGATTCCACCTTTGGGCGAGCAAGCGTATGTGCGCCGATGAGAGAAATGCCGCGGCCGTGCACCTTGCCGTAATAATCGATCTCGAATTTGGAGCTTCGCGTGCAACCCAAAAGGGCAATGCGCCCCATCGGCTTCATGCAGTCAAGCGCCTGAATGAGTCCCGTTCCAAGCCCCGTTGATTCGATGCAGACGTTGCAACCGCCATTGCTCGCCGCAAGGACGTCGTCAGAAAAGTTCTCGGAGAGCGGGTCAAATGCGAGATCTGCCCCGAGGCGCAAGGCAAGCTCTCTTCGCGAGGGAATGGGGTCAACTGCAATGATGGGATAAGCCCCGGCTGCGCGCAATTGTTGCACCGCAAAGATTCCCAGAATTCCAAGCCCCATCACCAAGGCGGATTCTCCGATCTCCAATTTGGTCTTTCGAACCGCCGCAAGGGGGAAGGTCGCGATGAACGCAATGGAGGCTTCCTTGGAAGAAACGCCGTCGGGAATTTTCAGAACATTGTTTTTGTTGACGGTGATGGTCTTCTTGTGCTGTCCCCAAAAGACGATGACGCGGTCACCAACCGCAATGTCCGAAACGCCGCTCCCGACTTCTTTCACGACACCTGCCGCGCTGTACCCCACGGTTCGGGGAAAGACGGCTTCCGCACCCTCGGCAACGTAAATTCCGTTTCTAGCACCGACGTAATTCGCCTTTTCTGTTCCCGAGCTGATTGCCGAGAACTCCAATTCAACAGTGACCTCGTTATCCGCAGGCGATTGGCAGTCTACTTCCAAAAGCTCTGCAACGAGGGGCTTTGTAAAGACGATCTGTTTTGTTTTCATCATAAGACATCCTTTCCGCAAGCGGCCAAAATTAATTTGTAGAGATTCAGTTCGTAATCGTAAGAATAGGGATTTTCCTTGCCTCTCAGCAGCTCTGCAAAGTGCTTGATCATTCCGTCGTAACGGTCCTGAACAGCGCTTTGGCTCACGGCCCAAGGTTCGTGCCATGCGTCCTGGAAGGCTTCGCTCAAAACGGTATGCTGATGGACTTCCTCTCCAACTTCCAAAGGCTTGATCTCAATCGTTCCCTTTTCACCGCAAATGACGAGCTGGCGTCTTAAGAAACCGCCTCTTTCATATGCACAGGTCTTTGCGAAGGAAACACCGTTTGGATATTGGAAAACGACCATTCCGAAATCCTCGGTTTCGATTCCTTCCATTTGCGTGGAGCAGTTGAGGGGAATGACCATTTCCGGCTCGCCTTGCAACTGATAGATGAGGTCCACGAGATGACAGCCCAAGTAAAACATCATTCCGCCCGGGGCATCCTTGAGCCATGCGCGAAGTTCGGGCCCGTGCTTGCAGGACATATGTGCTTCCACGGAGTAAATTTTCCCAAGTTCACCGCGTTTGACGCGCTCTAATGCCTCTTTCACTTTTGGGTTATGGCGGTACATATACCCCGTTGAGAAAACGAGGTTCTTTTCTTTTACGGTTTTGATGAGCTCTTCAAATTCAGCAAGATCCGTTCCGCCGGGTTTTTCCATATGAAGATGCTTTCCTGCCTTTGCGACCATCAAGGCGTACTTCGTCAGGTAAATCTCCTCTGTTTCGACGGCAACCGCTTCGATCTCAGGGTCGTTGAGGATCTCCTCAACGGTCATCTTGCGATATCCTTCAAAACTGCTTTTTTGCTCCGGAAATTTTTCAAGTTCGTTCTCGGGCAATGCGTACCCAACGACGTCGAAAAGGTCGTTGTGCTTGAGTAATCTGTGCCAGATCTGATTGCCGTGGCTAAATTTGCTCGTTCCAATTTGTGCGATCTTGATTTTCTTCATTAACATCATCCTCATTTGAGAAAATTATCTGTTTTTATCATATCATCTTGCAAAAATAAATTCAATATGGTATACTGCGAAAAAAGTAACTTTTCTGCAAAAAAGGAGAAAGTATGGAAGGCGCAAGGATCTATGTTTCGGATTTGACGACAGTCAGACACGTTTTCAATAAGTATCACTTTTGCCGCGGTAACAGCAACCGAAGAAAGACGCGTCTTGGCATCATTCAGAAGGGAAGCGGAACGTATATTTACTTAAACAAAAGGCTGTCTGTCAAAGAAGGGGATGTCGTGTTCATTCCCGAAAACATCTATTGCTATTCAGAATGGCACGGAACGCCCGAGATCGAGGTGGTTTACGTCAGCTGTTTCCTTCATTACGATAAATTTGGATATGAACCGCAGATTATTGCGTGCGAGGAAGAAGTGAAAGAGAAGATCCGCTGCATCGGCGAGCTTCTTTTGCAGGGGGATTTAGAGTCGTTGGAGGCATATTCTCTGTTTTATCAGGTGCTTCGAAGCATTCTTCCCCAGATGGTGCAACTTAATTTTGAATATGACAAGACCTTACAGCTTGCAATGGAGTTTTTAACGAGCAATTGGAATCGTCACTTTTCTGTAGGGAAGCTTGCAAAGATGTGTTGTGTGAGTGAGTCCACGCTCTACCATTTGTTTCAGAAGGAATTGGGACAAACACCGATTCGATTCTTAAATTCCATTCGGATCAACGTCGCCATGGAGTACTTGGAAAACAGCAATCTTTCGGTTGCGGAGATCAGCGAGCGCGTGTGCTTCCGTTCGGAAAATCACTTTCGGAAGGTCTTTCGTGAATTGGTTGGCGTGACGCCTTTGAAGTTCCGAAAGAGCCGTTAAAAGTGGCGAGAGTGTGTGTATTTTTTAAAAGAGCCTTAAAGTTGAAGTAAATGTTATAATTTTTATAAAATAACCGCAAAAACGCTGTTCTTTTTTTGCTTTTTGCGGTATGATAGGGATGAAAAGAGAAAATTTGACGAGGAGTTTTTCTATGAGAAATTTATCTTACGAAACTGATTTATGCGTTGTTGGCGGCGGAATGTCCGGTCTTTGTTGTGCAATTGCTGCAGCACGCCACGGAATCAAGGTCGTTTTGGTGCAAGATCGCCCTGTTTTGGGAGGAAACGCATCAAGCGAGATTCGTATGTGGATCGGCGGAGCACACGGAAAAGACAACCGTGAAGGTGGAATCATCGAGGAGATCTTCCTTGAGAATTTCTATCAGAATACGGGGTTGAAATATGCCGTTTGGGACAGCGTTCTCTATGAAAAGGCGATGGCAGAGGAGAATCTGACCCTCCTTTTGAACACAACCTGTCTTGACGCGACGATGGACGGGAATAAGATTGCAAGCATTAAATGCTGGCAGGGCAATGCAGAGACCTTCCACACGATTTTTGCAACGTACTTTGCAGACTGCTCGGGTGATTCCATTTTGGCACCGTTGAGCGGCGCAAAATTCACGTATGGAAGAGAGGCAAAGTCTGAATTTAACGAGAGCATTCCTCCTGAGGTCGCAGACAAGAAGACCATGGGAATGAGCTGTCTGTTCCAGATCAAGGAAACGGATCACAAAGTGGATTTCGTTCCGCCTGTCTGGGCGTACCGCTATGAGACGGATGCAGACTTGCCCTATAAGGACCATGACCTTGAAAACAACTTCTGGTGGATCGAGATCGGCGGCGAGTGGGACTGCATTCACGACACCGACCGCTGCAGAGAAGAGCTTCTTAAGATCTGCTATGGCGTTTGGGATCATATGAAGAACCGCGGTGATCACGGCGCGGACAACTGGGAGCTTGAATGGATCGGCTTCTTGCCCGGAAAACGTGAAAGCCGCCGCTATATCGGAAAGTATATCGTGACGCAGAACGACGTCGAGGCAGAGGGCCGTTTTGACGACATCGTTGCATATGCAGGCTGGTCGATGGACGATCACTTCCCTGAAGGCTTCTATTACACGAAGGGACATCCGACCATCTATCATCCCGCACCTCAGCCGTGGGGTCTGCCGCTTCGCTGTATGATCTCTGCAAACATCGAGAACCTTGTTTTTGCAGGAAGAAACATCAGCGTGACGCACGCGGCGCTTTCCTCCTCTCGCGTTATGGCAACGTGTGGTATCTTGGGCCAGGCGCTCGGAACCGCCGTTGCGCAGGCGTTGAACGATGGTTGCACGGTGGAGAACGTGGACATTCCCAAGCTTCAACAGACCTTGATGGAAGACGATTGCTTTATCCCGTGGCATCAGCGTGAGATCCCCGAACTTACAAAGAAGGCAGCGTGCTCTGCAGAGATCGTTCGCAATGGCGTTGACCGTGGTGAAGCAAACTGCTGGGTCGGCAAGGAAGGGGACGTCATTGAATATACGTTCGATTCGAATGAGAGCGTGAAGGAAATCCGCCTCATCTTCGACAACGATATGAACCGAAAGTATCACAACATGCCGTGTAATTACCCGTTGGTGCAGAACAAGTTCAAATTGCCCAAGACGCTCATCACGGAGTACCGCATTGAGGGTATCGCGGAAGACGGAACGCAAGTTTCGCTCACCGCAACAAACCATCAGCGTTTCGTGAAGCACGCTGTGGATTGGAACGTTAAGAAAGTTCGTTTTGTTCCGCTTAAGACAAACGGATCGGAAGATTTCCGTCTGTTCGACTTTGAAATTCAGTAAAGAAAAAACAATTCTGCCTCGAAGGGGCAGAATTGTTTTTTAATGCACGTTATAAAAAGCGTTTGCGAAATTCGCTTGGGGTCATGCCGATGTTTTTTTTAAACAGCCGCATAAAGTGCACGTCGTTTTCATATCCGCAGGAAATTGCGACGTCCGAGATTGAGGATTCGGTTTGACAGAGTAAGTACTTCGCAAAGTCCAATCGGGCATGCGTTAAGTCCTTTTTGATGCTTGTGTTGAAGTAAAGTTTGTAAAGGTGTTGCAAATGTGACTGAGAGATACAGTAATTTTTTGCAATTTCGGGAATCGTCCAATCTTGCTGTGGATTTAGGAAAAGCTCTTCTCTGAGCTGCATTAGGGAAGGATAAAAAGCAGTATACTTCTTTTGAACGTCGCTGTGATTGAGAAGAGAGTGGATTTTTAAAAGGAGAAGTTTTAAATATAGTTCGGACACTTCGTTGAGATGGGCGTTTGAAGTGCTGATTTCGAGCGCCATCTTTTTGATAAATTCCGAGAGCGGGTCAAGACTGATCACATCGATGATCTGATCAAAAGGGATCCCGAGCTTTTGGAACCAATTGAGTTCTTCTTCTGAAAGATCAAAGTGAATCCAATCGTCGATATAGTCTTCATTGAAGCCGCCATACAACTGAGGCGTGTCTTTCCGAAAGACAATGAAAGAACAGCCCTTTGTTTCAAATCTGGTTTCGTTTAGAAAGACAACGGCGGGAGATTGAAACAGCAACAAAAGGTAGTTTCCGGACCCGTTTTTTCGGTTAATTTTAAAGGTGGAAGGATGTCTGTACCGATATCCGCAACTGAAAACTTCCATAAACCCTCCAAAGCAGAAAAGATCAGTTTTTTAACATTATATATCATTGTCAAGAAATTTGCAAGAAGGTATAATCAAATTGGCAAATATTTTGAGGAGTTTACTCATGAAAGCTAAAATTATTGCAAACAAAAACTTTAAAGTTGGAGAAATTGACAGACGAATTTACGGATCGTTTATTGAGCATCTGGGGCGTGCGGTGTACACCGGGATTTATGAGCCGACGCACGAAAGTGCAGATAAAAACGGTTTTCGTGAGGATGTTATCAATCTAGTGAAACAGTTGAAAGTTCCCGCAATTCGTTATCCGGGCGGAAATTTTGTTTCCGGGTATCATTGGGAAGACGGTGTTGGAGATAAGAAGAAACGCCCGGTGAAGATGGAGCTTGCTTGGCGATCTCTTGAGACCAACGAAGTCGGAATCGATGAGTTTCAAGAATGGGTGAAACAGGTCAATTCGGAAGTTATTATGGCAGTCAACCTCGGAACAAGAGGCGTTGAAGAGGCACGAAATTTAGTGGAGTACTGCAATGCCACCGCGAACACGCACTATGCAAATCTGCGTCGTGAAAACGGATTCGAAAAGCCTTTTGGAATCAAGACCTGGTGTTTGGGGAACGAGATGGACGGATGGTGGCAGATCGGAACCAAAACCGCTGATGAATATGGCCGTCTTGCGCAAGAAACGGGCAAAATGATGAAGTGGGTCGATCCGTCGATTGAACTTGTTGCATGCGGAAGTTCTGCGTACGATTTGGCAACGTTTGGAGATTGGGAATATCGTGTGCTTGATTATGTGTATGATTAGGTGGATTATATTTCGTTTCATCAGTACTACGGAAATCAAGCGAATAATTCGGCGGATTTCCTCGGTCGTTCGGTGCACATGGATTCCTTTATCAAATCCGTGGTTGCCATTTGCGATGCCGTTAAGGCAAAGAAACATCACAAAAAGACGATCAACCTTTCGTTTGACGAATGGAACGTCTGGTATCACAGCAACGGAACGGTCGTTGACGATTGGCAGAAGGCTCCTCCCATTCTGGAGGATATCTACAACTTTGAGGATGCGCTTTTGGTTGGAATGATGCTGATGACGTTGCAGAACAACTGTGATCGAGTTAAAATCGCGTGTCTGGCGCAACTTGTGAATGTCATTGCGCCTATTATGACTGAAGAAAACGGTCCTGCGTGGGCGCAGACGATCTTCTATCCCTATATGTTTGCATCGCTCAACGGAAACGGAACGGTTTTGAATGCGATCAAGGAGTGCGATTCGTACGTCACGACTGATAAGCTGAACGTTCCCTATCTTGAGACTTCAGTCATTCACAATGCGGAGAATGGGGAAATCGTCGTCTTTGCGGTAAATCGCTCTCTGGAGGAAGAGATGGAACTTTCTCTGTCATTTGAGGGATTTGACAGTGCGAAATTGATTTCTCACACCGAAATCTTTGCGGATGACTTGAAAATTGTCAACACGAAAGATCAACAAAACGTTTATCCTGTCGAGAGAGAGATTGTCGAGGACGCCGAGGTTGTCTTGAAAAAGCACTCTTGGAATATGTTAAAGTTTGCCTGTGGAGATAAGAAATAAGTATCTCGGCGTATAAAGAAAATCTTTGATTTGGAAGAAAGGAAGAAAAATGAAGAAAATTATTTGCTTAACGTTGTGTGTTTTGCTCGTTCTTTCCTGCTGTGCATGTTCGCCGGCGGCAAAGTGGGGCGAAAACTATAAGCCCGAAAATGAGATTGCGGATCAGAGCAATCTCTATGGCGTCTGTTATATCACGCCGCCGGAAGCGCGCATTCTTGCAAAGGATAGTTACGACCCCGAAAAGGACCGCAATGATCCGGAAAAGGTGTTCCAGATTATGGAGAACATGGGCGTGACGTCCATGCGTTATTGGCTCCACATGTCGCACGTTTTGATTGACCCTGAGACGGTTAATGAAGAGGGCGCAAAAGAGCACCACGAACTTCTCGCGCTTGCAAAGAAGCACGGCATCCAAGTCATCGGCATGAACCACAACAACTATAAGGAAGGCGTGGGCTTTGAAGGTTGGGCAAAACATGAATATCAGCCGGAAAAGGGCAGTGATTACTATAAGTGGCTTGAGGATTACGAAACTTCGTGGTATACGCTCGTCAAAGAGTTCCCCGAGGTAACGTACTGGGAGATTGACAATGAGATCAACAATCCGGGCTTTATGTATATCGAGGGCAAGGAGAACTATTATCTCCCGGTTGACGAAATGGTTGCAATCGGCCTTGACATGATGTTCTATGCCTCCCGCGGAATCCATCGCGCAAACCCCGACGCAATCACGGTTATGGCAAGCTTGACAGATCCGACCGGAATCGGAAAGCCGTACCGCGTCAACACCGTGGATGAAGGATGGGTTACGTATCCGAAAATGTCGGAATTCTTCGAGTTGATGTATAAGGCGATCAAAACGGGTAAACACGGAAGCCGTCATGCAGACGATTTCTTCCAGACCGCTTGTTGGCATCCGTACTACTGGGAGGCATCCTGCTCCAATCAGTACTGGATTGATGAAAACAACAAGATGTATGACCTCATCAAGAAGTATGAGGGGAAGGACAAGAAAGTTTTCTTGACCGAGATCGGTTGGGTCATCGGACAGATCAGCGAACAAAATCAAGCAAAGTGGTTGCCGCAGCTTTACGAAACGGTAAAGAATGAAATGCCGTACGTTGAGGCCGTTCATTACTTCCGCATGTTTGACAACTTGATTCAGGACAACCAGTTGATGGGCTTGTTCTACGATCACAATGAGTTGGTTTCCTATGATCAGTTCCGATTTACGGGCGGAGAACACGGTGCACCGAGACCGGCAGCATACGCATTCCAAGAAATGACGGGAGCAAGCGGTTCGTTGACGCTCTTGATTGAATAATTTTTCAAGTGGTTGAAAAGAGGCAATGTCAAAACGACATTGCCTCTTTTGATGTCAAAAAAGGGGGTTTTCTTTTGCAAATATTTCCGAAAATTTCTTGCGACCACTTGTCAAAAGAGTGTGGAAAATGGTATAGTATGCTAAAGAAATGAGTCTTACATTGCGATTTTTGCAAGGAGATAGGGTGGTTATTTATGGATGATGCCAAGAATTTTGGGTTTGAACATAAATCAGGGGTTGTGATGCCCGTCAGCAGTTTGCCATCGAAGTACGGCATTGGTGGCCTTGGAAAAGCAGCATACGATTTTATTGACTTTTTGGATGCGTCGGGGCAGAAGTGTTGGCAGGTTTTGCCGCTGAACCCGACGTCTTATGGTGACAGCCCGTATCAATCGCCTGCGTCGATGGCGGGCAATCCGTACTTTATTGACCTCGATATTCTCGCTGCAAAAAAGCTCTTGAAACGGGCGGAACTGAAAGAACAGGAAGACCGTAGCTTAACCGTGGATTACGGCCGCTTGTTCGCCGTTCGCTATGATGCGCTCCGCCTTGCATATTCCCGTTTTTCTGCTGATGCCAAGTTTGCTGAATTTGTTGACAACAACTCTTTCTGGCTCGAGGATTACGCCCTCTTTATGGCGCTCAAAGTGCACTATCACTTTGCGCAATGGACAGCTTGGGAAGAGGAACACAAAAATTATCAAAAGGCAATTTTGCAAAAAGAACGCTTCGAGAGGGAGATGGGCTTTTGGCGCTGGGTGCAGTTTGAATTTGCATTGCAATGGCAGGATGTTCTCTCGCATGCGCACAAAAAGGGAATCGCCATCATCGGTGATATGCCGATCTACGTCGCGCACGACAGCATGGATGTGTGGTCCGCGCCGGAGCAGTTTCTGCTGGATGAACAATTCTTGCCCACCGTTGTTGCAGGCGTTCCGCCTGATGCCTTTTCAGAGGATGGGCAGCTTTGGGGCAATCCGATTTACCGCTGGGAAAAGATGCAGAAGGACGGCTTTTCCTGGTGGTTAAGGCGCATCCGCCTTGCGTTCGGGTTATACGACATCTTGCGCATCGACCACTTCCGCGGATTCGCGGCATATTTCAACGTTCCGCGCTCGGAGAGCACGGCAAAGAACGGCAAGTGGGACAGTGCGCCCGGGATTGCACTGTTTGAAACGGTGAAGAAGAGCTTCCCTGAAGCAAAGATTATCGCGGAAGACCTCGGATTCATCACGGACGACGTTCGTGCCCTTCTTGCAAGCACGGGATTCCCCGGGATGAAGATGCTCCACTTTGCATTTGAAGAGGAGGACAGTGAGTACCTTCCGAGAAGAGTTCAGAACAAAAACTGCGTGATGTACGCTTCCTCTCATGATTCCGACTGTTCCAAAACGTGGATCGAGAATCTCAAAGGGGAGGCAAAGGTGCGATTTGAAAGGGAGTGCCCCCGCGTGGATGAGAAGAGTCGTGTTTACGACTTCATTGAATTTGCATTTTCCTGCAAGGCAAACCTTGCGATCGTCACCATGCAGGATTTTTTGGAGCTTTCCAACGAGGAAGGCAGAATGAACACTCCATCTAAGGCGGAAGGAAATTGGGGGTGGCGGATCTCTCCGAAGTACCGCACGGCTAAGCTCGTCAGGAAGATCCGAAACGTTCTGAATCGGACGGGAAGATTGAAATAAGAAAAATAAGACAGCCGAAGAAGAATTCGGCTGTTTTTTATTGTCCGTTTGTCGAAAAGTAGGACGAAAAAGAGCCGAAAATGAAAAGGAAGGGAAAATTTTGAAGACGTGGGAAGGAAATCGTTTCCAATGCTTACAATCAAAAGAAAACAACGGAGGGGATTTTGGAACAAAAAGCGCAACGGTTTCTTCTGTGTGCAGGGATCTTGCCGCGCGGCGGAGGATACCGACTGTTGAAAATGGGGATCGTTCTCTTTCTCGAAAGCAAAATGGACGTTCGAATTTTGGGAAAACCCCTCTATCAAACGTTGGGCGAACTTGAGGGAAAGAGCGTTGCAAGCGTTCAAAAGACGATCACGAACGCGATTGAACGCGCGTATTTACGGGGAAATCTCGCCTTTTTGGAGAGAACGGTTGGAAACGGCAGAGAGGAACAAGGTCGCCCGACCAACGGGGAATTCATCGCGGCAGCTGCAAATTATATCGCATTTTCGAGGGAGGAGGAATAGAATTTTTGGTCGTGGAATAGAGATAGAATATGAATCTGGCTCAAATTCGAAACCGAATCAATTCCTGCTTTGACGAGGGGAAACGCATCTTAAAACACAACATTGTCTATTTTGTGTTGCTGTGCGTTTGCCTTGTCGTTGGGGTGGTAATCGGGCTGTTCTTCGTTCGTGACGGGGTGAACTATATCTTCGTTTACGGCTTTTCGGAGGATTATTTTCTCATCATTTTTGACCGATCGGTCAGTGTCTTTGGCATTTTCGTTCAGCGTCTTCTCGGTGGGATCGGACTCTTTTTGCTTGCATTCTTTTGCGGGTTGACCCTTTGGTGTTTGCCCGTTCACTTTCTCTTCGCCTTTTACCGAGGATATGTCTTGGGGTGTGTCCTCTCTGCGGTCGCTTTTCAGTACGGCGTGGCAGGGGTGGCGATCCTTATTTTGACCGTTGCACCCGTGAGCTTTCTTGCAACGCTCGCGCTTCTTTGTGCATTCACGGCTTGCACGAACAACCTCTTTTCCGAGCGCGGATGCGGTTTCTTTCCACTTGCAAAAAAGAACGCAAAAGGGGTTCTTATCTGCTTTTTCGCGTACCTTGCCATCTGCCTTTTGGAGGTTCTTTTGATCCTGCTTATCGTGCGTCCGCTCAACACGCTTTTTTAGAGAAGCATTTTTCGCGTATCTTTTTTATTTGTTTGCAGAGAATAGTCGTATCAAATCATTGGAGAAATGAAGATGAAACGATTTGTCTCTGCATTTTTTATGGTCCTTGTTGTCTTTGCTCTTTTGACAACGGGAACGAAACTTACAGGAAGAGCGGAAGAGCTCGCGCTTTCGCCCACGTCGCGCGGCGCATTTTTGCAGGATTATGAGAGCGGAACTGTAATCTATGAGAAGAACGCGGACGCACGCCATCCCATTGCGAGCATGTGCAAGATCATGACCCTTTTGCTGACCTTTGAGGAGATCGATCGCGGGACGCTGAAGGAAACCGACCAAATCACCGTTTCGCCAAGAGCGGCATCCATGGGTGGTTCACAGGTTTTTCTGGATGCCAATGCTTCGTATGCCGCGGGGGAGTTGATCAAGAGCGTTGCTGTGGCAAGCGCAAACGATGCTTCCGTGGCGCTTGCTGAACACATCGCAGGAAGCGTGGAATCCTTCGTTGCAATGATGAATGACCGAGCGGAAGCGCTTGGCATGCATAACACGAATTTCATCAACGCAACGGGACTGCCGGGAGACGGGCAGTACTCCAGCGCGCGAGATGTCTCAACGATGACGCGCGAACTTCTTTCCCACCAAAAATTTCGAACGTATAGCGGCATCTGGATGGACACCGTCAAGCATGCGGACGGGAGAGAGACCGAGATCTCCAACACGAATAAACTCATTCGCTTTTATGCAGGCTGTGACGGCGGAAAAACGGGATATACGCATGATGCCAAGCATTGCCTTTCCGCGACGGCAACGAGGGGTGGAATGCGCCTGATCGCGACCGTTTTGGGCGCGCCCGACAGCAAGACGCGCTTTGCGGAAGTGCGCTCTATGCTGGACTTCGGATTCGCAAATTACGAATGCCGAAAGGTGCTCTCAAAAGACGAGCCTCTTTCGGAGCGCGCGGCCGTGCAAGGCGGAAAGGAAAGGGAAGTTTCCCTCTATGCCGCGCGGGATCACTTTGTCTTTGCGAAAAAGAGAGACAAAGCGGATTGCACGGTCCGGGTGGAAGTTGCAAAGGTGAAAGCGCCCGTGAAAAAGGGGGACGAGGTCGGTATCCTTCGGGTCGTTCAAAACGGAATGATCGTTGAAGAGATCCCCGTTCTTGCCGGAGAAGACGTCGCAAAGAGCACCCTATTTGACGTCCTCAAAGATGCGGCGCGCAACTGGGGCTTTCTCAAGAATCCGATGCCACGCGCAGCGGAATGAGCAAAGGCAAGCACTTTCGAGATGAAAGTGCTTGCTATTTTTTTTGCGCTGTGTTAAAATACGTGTGGTTGAGATAGTCAGACGGTCGCGGATGTGCTTGCCACAGACGAGGAAAGTCCGAGCTCCGTAGGGCAGGGTGCCGGGTAACTCCCGGTGAAGGCGACTTCAAGGAAAGTGCAACAGAAATAAACCGCAGTCCTTTGGCTGCAAGGGTGGAAAGGCGAGGTAAGAGCTCACCGTCCCTTCGGTGACGAGGGGAGCCATGTAAACCCCACCTGGAGCAAGAGAAGAAAGAGTTTTGGTTGCCCGTCAGCTCTTTCGCTAAAATCGCTTGAGCCGCGCGGTAACGCGTGGCCTAGATAGATGACCGTTTAATACAGAACTCGGCTTACAGATTATTCTCACCGTTTTTTTCATAGGGAATCCAGTGGTCACGGTCCGCGGATTCCCTTTTTTCTTGCAAAATAAATGCGTTTTCAGAGATTGACTTTCCCTCTGTTTTTCAGTAAAATAATACAAGTGGATAAAGAATTTGCGCGGCTTCAAAGACGGAAAGAGAGAAGAGCCGAAAGGAGAACAAAATGAAGAGAAAATCATTGCTCGCAATGATGCTTTTGGTGATTTTTATGTTGACTGCCTGCCAAGGCAAGGACAATGTTTCAGACAGTTTTTTTGCAAATTTCAAGACGTTTGAAGACAGTGGATATCAGCTTGAGAAAAACAAGGAGTTTTCCTTTGATTATATCCCCGCGAGCGAGAAGAGCGTGGGAGGCATCGCCATCGGATTAGAGTATTATTTGTCGATCTCAAAAAACACGGTCGCTTTTTATCACGTTGAGGAAAAGAAACTGGTTGAGTTTGCCAAAGGATACGCCGAGGTTGAAGAAGGCGTTGCGCTTCGGGTCATCTGTCGGTATGACGGGGAATATTTCAGGCTCTTTTTGCAAAAAGAGGGTGAAACCGTTGAACCGTGGCAGAAATTCGAGGTTCGGATCGGAAAACTCTCCAATCAGAAAATCAGGTATGCAGAGCCCGCGCGATACGGAACGCAGTTTCTCAATGCAAAGCTTGTGGAGTATGACGCGTCGCAAACGGGGAGCATAAGTTATCAGAACAACATCATAAAGGACTATGCCGACCCCGACATTCTCTATCACGACGGGTTTTATTATATGTACGTCACGGGTCCGCGTTATCCGGTTTTCCGCTCTTCCGACCTTGCCACGTGGGAGCATATCGGTGAGGCTTTGCCCCCTTCGTGCCCTTGGGACATCAGCTTAGCGCATCAATGGGCGCCTGACGTTGAAATGATTGACGGAAAATTCTATATGGCGGTAACCTTTGGCGAAGCCGGTTTCGGAATGGCCGTTGCAGACCGCCCGGAAGGTCCGTTTGTGTGCGTGGGGGATGACCCCATTTTGAAAAAGACGATCGACGGTCACATTTTCGTCGATGACGACGGAAAAACGTACTTATACTATACCTCTTGGTATGACGGGCGGAATTACGGCATATACGGGATGGAGCTTGAAGATGATCACGTCACGCCGAAATGGGAAACAGAAAAACTGCTCTTCATTCCGGATCGCGCATGGGAAAGATCGCGCAATATGGGCGGAATCGTTGAAGCGCCCTTTATGTTGAAGCGCAACGGCGTTTATTACCTCATCTATTCGGGCAGTCATTATCAGGCGGACTATGCGGTCGGCTATGCGGTTTCCAACGATCCGCTTCAAGGTTTTGTGAAGACAGACGATTCTCCCATTCTCTTCCGAACGAACGACGTTCGCGGCCCGGGCCATTGTTCAATTGTTGAAACACCCACAGGTGAGATGTATATGGTGTATCATGTGCATAACTCGGCAGATTCCGTTGCACCAAGACACATCGCAATGGATCGCGTGCGGTTCGTCAAGACGGAAAATGGGGAACGCCTGGAAGTTTGGGGGCCAACCACGTCAAAACAAATCATTCGCTGAAATGATTCTTTCAAATGATCAAAAAAAGACCAACGGCTTCGTCGGTCTTTTTTTTGATGAAAAAACACCGTTAAGATGAATTTTTGATCTGTTTTTTATATCACCGATGATCGTTTTCGGTCAGTGCTTTTGTCTTCGATTCAGCCATTGCCGTTTGTTTTTCTCCGTTTTGCCCAAAGAAAAAGGCGCACCTTTGGGTACGCCTTTTTTATTCATTCCCTCCCAAACATCAAAGCTTTTTTTAAGTTTACTTTTGCTTCTTTCTTTGAGTTAAGTTATAATCATCCTTAGTTCATCCAAATTTCTTCTTCGCTGATGAAACTTTATGGATACTGCAATTATACCATTCTTTCTTCGCAATTTCAAATTTTTGAGTGACAAAAAGACGACAGTTGCTGCCGTCTTTTTGTGAATGGTCTGATGATGGCGAAAAATTTGCCTTGCGCCTTGTCAATTCTTATGAGTTTGATGCCAAAAGGGCGGAATTTTTCATTTTTCCAAGTGGAGGTCGCATTCCTTTCCGTGCCCGTTGATGATGCCGATCGCTTGCAGGAAGGAATAGATGATGGTGGAGCCGACAAAGCGCATTCCGCGCTTTTTCAGGTCGTTTGAAATTGCATCCGAAAGGGGAGAGGTCGTTCTTTCAGCATAATCCTCGTAAACGACCTTGCCGCCCGTAAACGTGCAAAGATATGCGTCGAATGAACCGAACTCCTTTTGAATGGAAAGAAAGATCCTTGCATTTTGAATGCTTGCGTCAATCTTGAGGCGGTTTCGGATGATGTCGGGATTCGTAAGAAGCCGAGCCCTGTCCGCTTCCGAAAAGGCACTCACTTTGACGGCGTCAAATTCAAAGTACGCCTTTCGGAATGCCTCGCGCTTGTTCAAAACGCACTCCCAAGAGAGCCCGGCTTGAAATCCTTCTAAGATGAGAAGCTCAAAGAGTGCTCGGTCATCGTGCTGAGGGATGCCCCATTCCTCGTCGTGATATTGAATGTATCGCGGGTTATTAAGATTTACCCAAGAACATCTGTTTTTCATAATCTCAAAAAATAAGAAGCTCCTCCCGTTGTCGGGAAGAGCTTTTGTCTGTTGTTATAGAACGATGAAAGTGCATCCGCCGGGGGCGATTTCAATCGTTCCACAAGCGCTCTTTCCTTCGAGCTTCGGAAGCTCGTCATTCTCGCCAAGAACAAGCTCGTTTCCGTTCAGCAGCATCGTGCGGCTGCGCATTGTTCCGTTGCCGGTGAGCGCGTAAACCGTGGCTTCTTTCGGAAGCTCAACTGTGGTGGTTTCCGTCCAGGAGTTGTTGATGACGAGGTAAACAACGCCGTCCTTGCCGTCCTTTCTGCTGTGGCAATAAACGTGAGCACCCTCGGTGTTTGCAAGCCCCGTGTCAAAGCAGGTCTTGCCCATCAGTCTGTTCCAGAGGAGAACTGCGAAGTAA
This sequence comes from Clostridia bacterium, assembly GCA_045579195.1. Classification (GTDB taxonomy): domain Bacteria; phylum Bacillota; class Clostridia; order Christensenellales; family CAMQZB01; genus JAZNLR01. The sequence continues at coordinate 37,918 of JAZNLR010000149.1, forward strand.
TTCGGGCGGGGAAGGAAGGTTCCGTGTTTGAGGAATCCGTAATCCGAAGAGGCGAGAGTGTTGTGGAAGACGATTCCGTCCGTCACCGTGCAGAACTCGCCAAGCTCGTT
>JAZNLR010000150.1:0-15403 GCA_045579195.1 Clostridia bacterium
CCATCATTAAGATTGAGGAGGGCAAGTTGAAGCCGACCGATAAGGTCAAGGGAATGAAGAAAGTCTTCTCATACTTCTTGGAGGAGATGAAGAAGTTTGCGTCGGAGCTCGAGAAGTACGACGTGTGGGTCATGCAGGCTGATTGCCCTGAGCGCGGCGAGGAGATTGCTCAGCTCATCCGCAACAACTTCCCTGAGGCAACCGTTCACGTTCAGAAGGTAGGCCCTGTCATTGCATCCCATTGCGGACCGGGCACCGTCGGACTTATTTTCCACGGAAAAGCGGATGCTTAATCGACTGTAAAACTGCCGCCATATTCCGATATGGCGGTTTTTTCATATTTGGAGATCCCTGTGAGAAAAGCCTTTTTCAACCAAATAAAAAGAGCGATCGCGTTCCTTGTGTGCATGCTTTTTTGTGTGCCACTTTTCGGGTGCCAAAATAAGGTTGCCCAAGTTCAGCTCTCCCAGTCTTTTGGAGTGAGTTACGTGCGTGCGTACGGGCTCAGTTTGGGTGAAAAGGCTGCTTTTTTGCGCGAGATTGAGGGTTTTCTTACGGAGTTTGAAAAAAGACTTGGAACAGAAGTGGAACAAAGCGACGTTGCGAGGATCAATTCGGCAAGCGTTGGGGAACGTGTCACCGTCTCTGATCTTACGATTCAGCTTTACACTCTTGCAAAAGAGTTATACGAGAAGACGGGTGGCGCGTTTGATCCTGCGATCTATCCCTGCGTAAAGCTCTGGGGTTTTGATCCAAAAAACAGCGCGATGAATGAATCAAGAGCTGAGCCCTCAAAAGAGGAGATCGACGAGGCTCTCTCAAAAGCGGGTTTCTCAAAATTGCAACGAGATGGAGAAGCGCTCTATAAGACTGCAGAAATTGAAGTGGATTTCGGCGCGATTTCCAAGGGCTTTGCGGCAGACCAATGCCTTGCGATCATCCAGAAATATGCACCTGTCGGCGCGATTATCAACATCGCTGGCAACACGCACGTCTTCGGCAGATTTCCGGAAGGAAAAAGCTACCGCCCGTTCCGCGTCGGGATCACCAATCCGCGCAAGCAAAGCACAACGGGAACGCTCTTTGGGCAGCTCTCAATTCGCGATGCCGCGATCGTTACCTCCGGAGATTATATGCGATTTTATGAGAATGACGGCAAGCGCTATTGCCACGTCATCAGCCCATTCACGGGTCGGCCTGTGGAAACGGGAATTGCTTCTGTGACCGTGATTGCGAAAGAAGGGGCTTGCGCTGACGCCGTTGCAACGGCAGTGATGTGTTTGGGAGAAGAGAAAGGCGTCGCGCTTTTGGAAGAGATGGGTCTTTCCGCCGTCTTGATTTTTGATGATTTATCCTATCGCGTGGTGGGAACGGATTATCTGATTGAGGAATCGGTTTCGCCCTCGTTCCGCGTGAGGTGAAAAAGGGAAACGTGAAGAAGACGAGAGAACAACGCACTTTTGAGCTTGCAAAAAAGCCGTTTCGTATCGCCGATATCTCGGTGATTCTTTTGGTTGCGCTTTTCTGCTTGATTTTCATTTTGATTCCGACCAAACTCTCCGCAGAAGAACCCACAGCATTTGTCTATTCTGGCGGAGAGCTTGTCTATGAATTGCCGCTTTCTGAGGACTGTGAAATCGTCGTCAAAAACGGCGAAAATGTCAACACCATCGTCATTAAAAACGGGTTTGTTTTCGTTAGGGATTGCTCCTGTGATGACCTCGTTTGCGAGAATTTCGGGAAGATACAATCGGCGGGGGAACGAATCATCTGCCTGCCGAACCAGCTCGTTATTGTCGTTGTTGGCGAAGGCGGGGCGGACGTCGTTGTGTAGGGGGAAAGCATGGGAAAAAACATCGCAAAAACCGCGCTCTTCACCGCGCTTTCATTGATCACGTTCCTCATCGAGGCGATCTTGCCGCCCATTTTACCCATCGCGGGCGCAAAGCTTGGGCTTGCAAACGTCTTTGTTTTGCTTGCTCTCCTTTTGCTCGGTGAGAAAGAGGCACTCGTTGTTCTCCTTGGAAGAACGCTTCTTGGAAGCATCTTTTCGGGAAATCCAATGTCGCTTCTCTATAGTCTCTCGGGCGGTCTTGTTTCGCTGTTTAGCGCTGTTTTGTTGGTTCGTTTTGCCTCAAATCGCATTTCCGTGACCGCAATTTCGGTGGTTTCTGCGGTGCTTCACAACCTGATGCAAACTCTTGTTGCATCTTTGCTTGTTGGAACGAAGGAGCTCTTGTTTTACGCACCTGTTCTCATTCTGGCGGGCGTTCTTGCGGGAACTGTGACAGGGCTAGCGGCGTACTTTGTTTTGCGCATCTTTATCTCACGAAAGAAAAATGCTGAAATAAGTCGTTCTCAAAGCTAAAAATGTTTTCTGCGCGTGTATTTTTTTGAGAAAAAGTAATGCGTTTTACTTTACTTTTTTTTCAGAAATATAATAGAATATAAATAACTTTAAGAAGGAGGTTTCGAATGGACGCATATTATGTCGAAAGAGTGATTGAAATATTCAGCGGCTTCCAGTGGACGGATGCGGTTGACATTTTTCTGCTTGCTCTCGCGCTTTATGGAATTTTTGTCTCGTTAAAGCGTGTTAACTCGCTGTACTTAATCAGCATTCTTGCAATCATCAGCGTCGGATGCCTCGTTGCGGGATTGTTTGGGCTTTCCGCGTCGCGCAAGCTGTTGGAATTCTCTTTCTTTGGTTTCTTTGTGATGCTTATTTTTCTGTATCATGCAGAAATCAAGCGCTGGGTTTGGCAGAGAAACAAATTGCAGGCTGGAGGCTTTTCTTCGCTTGTTCACAAGGGAAGTTATGATGAAACGAAGAATTGCGTGGAGGGAATTGTCCGCGCTGTACAGAATCTTTCGAAAAATGAGACCGGAGCGCTGTTGGTCATCGTTCCGAACACCATTCCGAACCACATTATTGAAAGCGGCGTAAAAATGGATGCAGCGGTTTCTTCTCATCTCATTGAGACGGTCTTTATCCCGAAATCTCCGTTGCACGACGGTGCAATGCTGATCGCGGGAACGAAGGTCATTGCGGCAGGTTGTTTTCTCCCGTTGACGCAGAAGATGTCCTTCCCGAAGGAAGTCGGAACAAGACATCGCGCAGGTGTTGGAATCACTGAAACTTCGGACGTCGTTTCCATCATCGTTTCGGAGGAAACGGGAATTATCTCGGTTGCTGTTGATGGAAAGCTTGAGCGCTATGTCGACTCCGTTAAGCTTAGAGAAATATTAGAAAACGTCTTTGGCATCAAAGATAACTTGGAACTTTATGCAAATAAGAACACGCAGACTTCTCGTGACTGACGGAGGGAAAGATGAATTCTGAAAACTTAAAACCGACGCGCAGCTTGAAGAAATTTTTGCGCAACTTATTCACAAAAAACATCGGATTGAAGCTCCTTGCGATTCTCTTTGCTGTGATCGCTTGGTTTCTGATTAAGATTTAATTATGTCTGCTGAGATTATGGAAAAAATGATCATTTCCGTCCCTGAGATTCTTTTGCCGAAAGAAGGGACGGATCTTTCAAAATGGGCGTGTATTGCGTGCGATCAATTTACGTCCGCTCCGCAGTACTGGGCGGCGCTGGAAGCATACGTTGCGAATTCCCCGAGTACGCTCCGCATCACATACCCTGAGGTATATCTCGGAGAGGTGGAAGAAGCGGGGAAAGCGCGAATTGCATCCATTAATGCAACAATGCAAGAGTACTTAAAAACTGTTTTGACCCGTTCTGTCAACGGATTTGTTTTGACGGTTAGAACCCTTCCTTTGCACGGCGTTCGCTGTGGAATCGTTCTTGCGGTCGATCTGGAGGAATATTCCTTCGTCGAAAAGACTGCGAAGATTCGTGCGACCGAGGGAACCATCCTTGAGCGCATTCCGCCAAGAGTTCGCATTCGCAAGAACGCGGCGCTTGAGCTTCCGCATATTATGTTGTTGATCGACGATCGTGAAAAGTCGGTGATCGAACCCCTCTTTGAGAAGAAGGACGAAATGCCGTGTCTTTACGATTTTGAACTAAATGCAGGCGGCGGCCATATCGCAGGATACCAAATTTCCGATTCCGATGAGGTGACTGAAAAGCTGATGCATCTTCTCGATGAAAAGCTTCAAAGCGCACGTTACGGACACAACACTGGCTTTCTCTTTGCCGTGGGTGATGGCAATCACAGCTTGGCGACTGCAAAGCAGTGCTGGGAGGATTTGAAGCCCACGCTTTCGCCGGAAGAGCAGAAAACGCATCCCGCGCGGTACGCGCTTTGTGAAGTTGTCAATCTTCATGCGGACAGTCTTGTTTTTGAGCCCATTCACCGTCTTGTGACAGGCGTTGATGCGGAAGGCTTCGTCTCCTTCCTCAAAGAGAATTTGAATGGCGAAGGAAACTTGCTCATTGAAACGGGCAAAGGGGAGGAGAGCATCTCTGCTCCGATCGGTGCAGTAGATCTTTTGAATGCCGTTCAAGGTTTGATCGACACCTGGATTCAAAAACATGGCGGCACGTGTGACTATGTTCACGAGGAAGAAACGTTGAAAAACGTTGTCAGAGCGCGCGAAGATGCTGTTGCGCTCTATATGAAGCCCATCGAAAAAGAGGATTTCTTTTCGGATATCGTGAAAAATGGTGTTCTTCCGAGAAAGACGTTCAGCATGGGTGTTGCAGAAGAAAAACGATACTATCTCGAAGCGAGAAAGGTGAAAAATATTTAGGAGTACGGACATTTTTATGGGACTGAAAGTATGTAAATTTGGCGGTTCATCGCTCGCAGATGCAAAAGCGATGAAACAGGTTGCGGAGATCATCCGCTCGGATAGCGCTCGAAAGTACGTCGTTGTTTCCGCACCGGGAAAGCGCTTTGCTGACGACATCAAAATCACGGATTCGCTCTATGCATGCGCGCGCGCTGTTGCGGAAAAGGGAACTTGTGCAAAGGAATTTGAAAAGATTGCGGATCGCTATATTGGCATCGTGAATGAGCTTGCTTTGGATCTTGACATCGAATCCCTTCTCAAGGAGACGAGGGAGAGCATTGACGCAAGCGGCGGGGATGCGGATTTTTCAGCATCGAGAGGAGAATTTCTCAATGCGATCATTGTTTCAAAGCTGTTGGGATATGATTTCATTGACGCAGAGGAACTGATCAAGTTTGACGATGACGGAAAGTTTAACGCGGAGTACACAAATGACGTTACTTCTGCGCGTTTGAAAAAACATCAATGTGCGGTCATTCCGGGCTTTTACGGTTCTCGCCCGGGAGACGTGATCAAGACGTTCTCGCGTGGCGGATCGGACATCACGGGTGCGATTGTTGCGCGTGCGGTCAATGCCGACGTTTACGAGAACTGGACGGACGTTGACGGCTTCTGCGCTGCGGATCCTCGCATCGTCAAAAACCCCGCAAAGATCGACGTCATTTCCTATAAGGAGCTCCGAGAGCTTTCTTATATGGGTGCTTCGGTTCTGCACGCTGAAGCAATTTTTCCCGTCAGCATTGCGGGGATTCCCATCAACATCCGAAATACATTTGCACCTGAGGGAAGCGGAACGCTGATCGTTCCAAACTCAGATCATACGAAAAACGGTAAGTTGATCACGGGTATCGCAGGAAGAAAGGGCTACGTCGTCATTACGGTTGAAAAATCGATGATGAACGAAGAGCTTGGCTTTACGCGTCGCGTTCTTTCTGTTTTGGAGCGGTATGGTGTTTCGTTTGAGCACGTTCCTACCGGAATCGACACCTTGTCTTTGGTTATCTCTGCAAGCGAACTCTCCGGAAGATTGGAGAAGATCATTCAGCGTATCCGTGAGGCGGTTGATCCCGATTCGATCACGATTGACGGTGAACTTGCCTTGGTTGCAACGGTAGGTCACGGAATGTCGTTCAAGAAGGGAACTGCAGGAAGATTGTTCAACGCGCTTTCCAAGGCAGACATCAACATCCGCATGATTGACCAGGGAAGCAGCGAGATGAACATCATCGTCGGTGTCATTCCTGAAGATTATGAAAAAACCATTCTTGCAATTTACGACGAGTTTATCGGAAATCAGAATGCATAAGAAAAAGGCTGCCCAAGTAGGGCAGCCTTTCTTTCGTTTTTGAAACGCAAAATAGGACATCGAATCTCGATGTCCTTTTTTTTGTCATATAAACCGAAGCAAGAACGGACGATTAAGCGTTTGCTTTCGCCTTGTTCAACTTGTTTGCAAGTTTCGCTTTCTTGTTTGCCGCGTTGTTCTTGTGGATGATTCCCTTCGTGCAAGCGGAATCGATCTCAGAAACGGTCGTGGGAAGCAACTGCTCTGCAAGGGCAATATCATTTGCATCAACAGCAGCGTTGAACTTCTTCAAAGCGGTCTTAAGCTGAGACTTTACAATGCGGTTCTCCTCGTGCTTTTTGCTCATAACGAGAACGCGCTTCTTAGCGGATTTAATGTTCGGCATTCTAAAAAACTCCTTCGTTTTGTAACTAAATTGATAACGCACTAATATTACCACAAAACAATTTAAAATGCAAGTTATATTTTGCACTTTTTGTGAACTTCAGAGAAAAAGATGGAAAATTTTCCTCACTTTTTAAGCTTTTCATTTTCAGATTGCAAAGTTTCGGCTAAAACCGCAAAAATCAGAGTGCTTTCATATTCGCATAATCCACTTCATAGATTGCAGTAAATGGAAAATTGCAGGAGGAAATATGGGGGATTTTGCAGATTTGCCGATTGCCGTTTTGGACAGCGGTGTCGGGGGGATCAGCGTCCTTTCGCATCTTGTTGCAAAGATGCCGAATGAACGCTTTTTGTACGTTGCAGACAACTTGAACGCACCTTACGGAAATCGAACGAAAGATGAGATTTATGACCTTGTCATCACGAACGTGAGGAACCTTGAGGGATGTGTGAAAGGAATCGTTCTTGCTTGCAACACGGCATCTTCGGTCTTTTTGGAACGCGCAAACGAGGGCTTTAATTGCCCGATATTTACGATTACGCCAAGTCGTCCGCGTGGAAGACGAAAAGAGAGCTGCGTTCTCTTCTGTACTGCGCGGACGGCAGAATTCTTTCGAAGAAAGAAAGGAGATGGGCTCTGCATTTTACCGTGTGAAAACTTAGCGCGTGTCATCGAGGAAGATCCCTTTAACGACGCTGCGATTTTTCGCGAAATCGAGCGTGAAAAGAAAAAGATCTCCACCCCATGCGAAACGGTCATTTTGGGGTGCACGCATTATGCGTTGAAGAGAGAGCTTTTTGAATCGCTCTTCCCAAATGCAGGTGTTTTTGACGGAATTTCAGCGCTTGCAAGACGGGTGAAAAACGGCGTTGAGAAGAGAAAGTCGGAAATGAATGGGGAGAGTTTCATTCAACTTTTCCTCTCAAAAGACCATTTTTCGGAAAGAATTGCGTATTTGAACCTTTTCCATAAAAAAATATATCAAAAAAAGTACATTAAATTTTGAATTTCCTATTGAATTCTTCATTTATTTGTTTTATAATAAAAGAAGGTTGTGTTGAAGACAACCCAAATGATATTTGGTAGGGAGAAATAATAAACTATGAAATCGTACGAGACAAAGGACATTCGTAACGTTGCAATCGTCGGCCACAGCGGCGAGGGTAAGACTTCCTTGTGTGAAGCAATTCTGTACAATGCAAAGGCAACGGACAGAATGGGAAGTACGCCCGCAGGAAACACGGTCATGGACTATGACGAGCAGGAGATCGCGCGCCAGATTTCCATTTCGATGGGCGCGGCTTACGTTGAATGGCAGGACGTGAAGATCAATCTTTTGGATGTTCCCGGATTCTTTGATTTCGAGGGTGAGCTTGTCCAGGCAATGGCAGCGGCTGACGCTGCAGTTGTTGTTTCGGGTCCGTACGGCGAGGTTTCGGTCGGCTGTGAGCAGGCGATTGATTACTGCATGCGCAACAACGTCCCGATGCTTCTGTTCATCAACCAGATGGATAAAGAAAATGCAAACTATTTCGCGACCGTTGATGCGTTCCGCAATGCATATCCGAACAAGATCGCTCCGATTCAGATTCCCATTATGGAAGGATCGAAGATGTGTGGATACATCAATGCGTTGAAGGAAAAGGCATATCGTTTCACAGATAAGGGACCGCAGGAAATTCCCATTCCCGAAGAGATGAAGGAAGGTCTTGATCAAGTCCGTGCAAACTTGACGGAAACTGCTGCTGAGAATGATGACGACTTGTTGGAGAAATTCTTCAACGGTGAAGAGCTCACACACGAAGAAGTTGTCAAGGGTATCAAAAAAGGTATCTCCGCAGGAAGCGCGATCCCTGTTTTGGCAGGAAGCGCAACCGGGAACCGCGGCATTTTCAATTTGATGAATGAGATCGCAATGTACTTGCCGTCTCCTCTCGAATCCGCACCCGTGATCGCAACGGACGAAGCAGGCGAACCTGTTGAAGTTGCGTATGGCGAGGGCAAGCTTGCAGCGCGCGTCTTTAAGACCATCGCTGACCCGTTCGTGGGTCGTATGAACCTGGTAAAGGTCATCCGCGGGTCCTTGAAGAACGGCATGACCGTTGCAAACACCACGAAGGATTCCACCGAAAAGATCAACTCCGTCATGATCATTCGCGGAAAGAAACAGACGCAGGTTGATGAGCTCGTTGCCGGCGATATCGGTGCACTTGCAAAATTGAACGCAACCAACACGGGCGATACGCTCTGCGATCCGTCCGAAAAGGTAATCTTTGAACAAATTAAGTTCCCGAAGCCCGTTATCTCTCTTGCTGTTAAGGCAGTCAAGCAGGGTGATGAGGACAAGGTCATTCAGGGCTTCTATCGTTTGGCAGATGAAGACCCGACCTTCAACATTGAGAAGAATGCTGAAACGAAAGATACGCTCATCAGCGGTATGGGTGAGACCCATCTTGACATCATGTGCAAGAAGCTGAAAGCAAAATTCAACGTTGAAGCTGCGATCTTCAACCCGAGAATTGCATTCCGTGAGGCAATCCGCAAGACTGTTGAGGCGGAAGGAAAGCATAAGAAGCAGTCCGGTGGACACGGCCAGTACGGTCACTGTAAAGTTCGCTTCGAACCCACGTTCAACGATGAGTTCGAGTTCGCAGAAGAAGTTGTCGGCGGATCCGTTCCGAAGAACTTCATTCCTGCAGTTGAAAAGGGTCTCCGTGAGTGCATCGTCAAGGGCGTTCTTGCAGGATATCCCGTCGTTCGTTTGAAAGCCGTTCTGTACGATGGATCATACCACGATGTTGACTCCTCCGAAATGGCGTTCAAGATCGCGGCGAGCCTTGCATATAAGGAAGGTTTGAAGAATGCAAGCCCGACCTTGCTTGAACCGATTTATTCTGTCAAGATCACCGTTCCTGAGAGCTACATGGGCGATATTCTCGGCGATATGAACAAGCGTCGCGGAAGAATCCTCGGAATGGACCTCGTTGACGGCAAGCAGGTCATCAATGCAGAAGTTCCGTACTCCGAGATGTTTAAGTACGCAACTGATCTGCGCAGCATGACGCAGGGTCGCGGCAAGTTCGAGATGGCATTTGAACGTTATGAGGAAGCTCCGAAGCCGGTTGTTGACAAGGTTGTTGCAGCTGCTGCAAAGGAAAATGCTGAATAATGCTCTAAAAGAAAGGAAATTCAAGGATGGCGAGTTTTCGCCATCCTTTTTCTTTGCGGAATTTTCAAAATAGAGGTGTTTTTGCGTGCGTTGTGCGGAAAAATATGTTACAATGAAAGCGATCGGGAAACCGATTGAGAGGATGAATTTTTTTTGTGAGGTTGTATGTTTGGACTGAGAAGCGATGGAAAGAAGATCAAGAACGTTGAGCCGTTCCAGAAGATCGTTCCGCATATTATGAGCGCGCGCCACGATGCGCAGAATCTCTTCGAGCATCAGGCGGAATGTGAACCGTTGGACGTATTCATCAATGAGATGCGCTTTTGTGAGGATGAGGAGAAAAGAGCAAGTTTTAATTATTTGCACATTACCATCGCCTCGGTGGTTCGTCTGTTTGCGTTGCGTCCGCAACTCAATCGCTTTGTGATGAATGGAAGGATCTTCAAACGAAACAATATTCAGGTTTCTTTTGTTGTCAAAAAGCAGCTTTCCGACGATGCCGTTGGAACGACCGTCAAGCTCACGTTTGACGGAACAGAGAGCATTTATGACGTTAAAAAGGTGGTTGACGATGCGATTCGCGCAAATAGTGACCGCTCTGCTGTGAACGGAACGGATAATCTTGCAAAATTTCTGACCGCCATTCCAAACGGACTGATCAAGTTTGCCGTGGGAACATTGAAGTGGTTGGATAAGCACGGAATGTTACCGAAATCTGTTATAGCGCTCAGTCCGTTTCACACGTCTTGCTTTATCACGAATATGAAATCCATCAAGACCGATTTCATCTATCACCATCTTTACGATTTCGGAACGACAGGATGTTTTATCGCAATCGGAAAAGAAGGCCTTGTTCCCGTTGTGCAACCCGATAAGACCATCGGAATCGGAAAGAGAATGGGAATGGGAATCGTGACGGATGAACGCTTCTGTGACGGCTTGTATTACGCGAATAGCTTAAAACTTTTGCAAAAGATGATGCGTGATCCAGCTCAGCTGTTGACCAAACTTGAGAAGAAAGTGGAAGACGTTGATTAAAACTTTAGAGAATAAAAGAAGGAGAGAACAATAAAATGAGCGAGAATTGTACACACGATTGTTCAACTTGCAGTGAAGCTTGCGCCTCGAGAAAGCCCGAAAGCTTTTTGGAGCCGCAAAATGAAATGAGTGATATCAAAAAGGTGATCGCAGTTGTCAGCGGAAAAGGTGGCGTTGGAAAATCTTTGGTGACGTCGATGCTGGCAGTTTCTATGAACCGAATGAACTATGCGACCGCGATTTTGGATGCAGACATCACAGGGCCTTCCATCCCGAAGTGCTTCGGGGTGAAGGATAAGGCGCTTGGTGACGATAAGGGTATCTTCCCGGTGGCTTCCAAGACGGGCATCGAGATGATGAGCGTGAACCTTCTTTTGGAAGATGAAACGGATCCCGTTGTCTGGCGCGGACCGGTCATCGCCGGAACGGTTAAGCAGTTCTGGACGGACGTTATGTGGGGAGAGGTGGACTTTATGTTCGTCGATATGCCTCCGGGAACGGGTGACGTTCCGTTGACGGTTTTCCAGTCTTTACCGGTGGACGGAATCATCGTTGTCACGTCGCCGCAGGAACTGGTCGGTATGATCGTTGAAAAGGCAGTCAATATGGCGAAGATGATGAACATTCCCGTGATCGGCCTTGTAGAAAATATGAGTTATATTGAGTGCCCCGACTGCGGAAAGAAGATCGAGATCTTCGGCGAAAGCAGTGCAAATGACGTCGCTTTGAAGTATGGAATTCCGCTTCTTGCACGCATCCCGATGAAGAAGGACATCGCATATCAGTGCGATCACGGGCTCATCGAGCTCTTTGAAGGTGACTTCCTTGATGCTGCTGCAGCTGCAATTGAGAAATTATAAAAGGCAAAAGGAAAGCCCGACAGAATTCTGTCGGGCTTTTTTATCTATTCAAGCGTTCCCATGATGATCTTTTCTTTATTTCCAATCGTGGCAACAAAGAGGATTTTTCCGTCAATTAATTCAAGCGTAGGATATTGAAACGTCGTTTCCGATTCAATGTCTGCATATTCTTCCCAGACTTCTGCATCGATTGAGCGAAGAATGACGAATCTGCTTCTGTCACGTCCGTTTTCTTTGTTATATCCGAGATAGAACGTACCATTGAACTTCCTTAGGATGGGTTTGCTGTTGATTCCGTCTTTGATGAGGGGGTCGTAATGCGGGGAAGACCAATTGATGCCGTCCGCACTCTCCGAGAACATACAGTTTTTATGTTTCTCCTCACGCAAGATGCAAAACCACGTTCCGTCTGTTTTTTTCGCAATTCCACTCTCCGTCGTTGAGTGTTCATCGTTGTGTTCCCCGATGTGCCCGATGACTTCAACGCAGTCAAAAGTCTCATTGAATTTCGCGAGGGCGTTTATGCCGCTCCAAAAGGCGTTGATGGCAAGATAGGGCGTTTCATCAACATTAAAAATGTCAAACAAGAATGTCGAACAGTTAAAAAAGACGGGATGAACATCTCTCGCTTCGTGTCCGTTTGCAATGGCAGAGTCAAAGAGCGCTTTTGGGGTGAACGGGAACGTTCCGAGGCTTGTTTTTAACATAAGCGGATAAATTTCCGGAACGAATTCCTGCTGATATAGGTCAAAGTCAATGAAAAAACATTCCGAATCGCGAACGCCTGGGTTTTCGCTTGTGAAGAAAATGCGGAGGAAGTTCTCGTTCAGTTTGATGATTCTCGGAACGAACGTACAGCCGAAGGGAAGGCTTCGGTTGTTAAATTTTTGGCCGTTTTCGCTGATCTTAACGGTCTTGACAACTGTTTTTGTTGCAAGGTCGACGATGTTCATCACGCAGTAGATCTCCGGCCAGGTTGGAGCCTCGCCCGGGCGGACGTCATTTGCTTCATAAACGACGTATGCCATGCCGTTGTGGACGACAAACTGTGCATCATGCGCACCTTTCACGTTGGGTTGTGAGATGACGAAGCTTTCTTTTAAGCAACGGTCTCCCCGAAGTTGTGCAAGTGTTTTCACCTTTAGACCTCCGGACATGGATTGAAAGTTTTTTCGAAGTTCTTAAAACAAGAACTAAAGGTGGAAGCGCTTTGTGATCTCGTCTTTCACTTTGCGGTCCGCAAAGACGATCAGCCCCGTGAGCGCGACGAAGGAATAGGAAACAGAAACGATGGACGGCCACCAGATTCCGTGCGTCAAACCAAACGCGCAAAGGATGATGGGAATGATTCCCAGGGTGAGGACGACGACAAGGTAAAAGAGATAGCTCTTATACTTTAAGTACATCACCGAAACGAGAATGGTGATGACGATAGACGTTCCGAAGCAAAGCAGGGGAAAGACGTACGGCAAGGCCCACGTTCCAAAGGGCTCGTTCGTCGTGACGAGGTCGATCGTGATGACCAAAAGTGAAACGGTGACGAGCTGAAGGATGATCATTTTCATCACGTTCTGTCGCTTCATGATGGAGTTCTTGATCAAAAACCACGTGTAAAGAATGCCGCAAAAGATGATAAGACACCACGGGTGTTTTGCCTTTTCCCATGTTAGAGCATTAATGAGAACGGAAGCGAAAACAGAGATGATGGAAAGAAACAGGAAGAGTCGGAATAAAAAGTGATAACTCTTCTTGTCGTAATGCACGACCTTGTCGGGAAAGAGCTTTTCATTTGAGTTTTCGCCCGTGAGATATCCATTGCAAAGTGGGCAGTTTTCGCGGTCGGTGTTCACATGAACGCCGCATTTTTGGCAAAACTTCATAACGTCGGCACCTCCCAATCGTTGCTTTCAATGGTGGCGGAGAGTCCTTTTTCGGTGAGAATGCGGAAGAATTCGCGCTCAACGTCCGTTTCGGCAACACTTCGTGTGAAGGAGATCATCATCTTGTCTTCAAACGAGCACATGGTTGCAAAATGTCCGCCGTTTTTGGGGACAGAACAAGCGAATTCAAAGCTATCCACAAAAGGCTTCATAGAGTTAGGTAAGGTGACCTTGCCAACGTTAGAAAAGTTGCTGGTCAACCCATTTGCGCTGACATTGTTATAGACCTTTTTCATCACAAACATCTTGATTTCACGCGGAATGATGCGGATGAAGAAGTTGCGCTCAAGTTTGATCGTGGAATTGATGCTCTTTGCAAGAAAGTCCCGCGTGGCAAACTCTTTCATCTGCTTTTTGACGATCTCCAAAATGGATTCAAACGTGTGGGTGATGGAAAAATTGTCTACGCTTAAGTACACGAAGTATGAGAAGTTTCGCAGCGTCTTCGAAGGAAAGAAATGTCTCAGATTCACGGGAACGCAAAGACGTAATGGGCGCTTAAATCCGTTTGGCCGGTTGCCCAAGCGGTAGATCGCATAGAGGATGGCCGCCGAGAAAAACTCGGTCACGGTTGCACTGTGCGCCTTACAGATTGCGCGTGCTTCCTCAGTTGAAAACCAACCGTTGATGAGTGCAACGCCGTAATGAAAGTGCGTTCCGTCCAGTTTGTGCGCTTTGACGGAGTTGAGATTTGCGCTGTTTTTCGGATCGTAGTACTTCAAAAAACTGTCTTCAAATTCTTCCTTCAGGGGAACGGAGTCGCAGGCGCGAACAAGACCTTCCGTGTGGACATCTTTCCCGCTTAGCCGTAAGTACTCAAAGGTGAGCGTTTTCAAAAACTCGACCGCACCAAATCCGTCACAAATCGTGTGGAACATTTCGACTGCAAGACGTTTTTTAAAGTACGTAATGCGGAAAAGAAAATCGTTGTTTTCATCCCTTGAAATGAGTGCGCAGGGATACTCCCGTTCGGGTGAAACAGTAGGCTTTTTGTCGCTATAATCCAAATAATACCAAAAAAAGCCTTTGCGTAGGCGGACGGCGAGGAAGGGGTAGCGTGCGATTGCATGCTCTGCGGCGGTCTGTAAAATTTCTGGGTTGACGTCTTCCGTTAGGCGGACTGCAACGCGAAACATATTTTCATTGGCTTGGGAAGAGACTGCGGGAAAAATTTTCGCAGCGTTGTCCAACTTATACCAATCTTGATTTTCGATATTTTTCATGAATCTCTCCAAGTTTTTTAGGATCGTTCTGATGACAGTATATCATAATTTCTGCAAATAGTACAGTATTTTGGAAAACAAAAAAACGGAGAGCAGAAGGCTCTCCGTTTTGACTTTTGAAGCTAAAATCAGAACTTGCAGTTGTTCTCAACGTATGCAAGGAGTTCGTCGATTCCAATGCGGATTTGGCACATCGTGTCACGGTCGCGGACGGTGACGGTGTTGTCTTCAAGCGTATCGAAGTCGACGGTGATGCAAAGGGGAGTTCCGATCTCGTCCTGACGGCGGTAACGCTTGCCGATGCTGCCTGCCTCGTCATAATCCACATTGAACTTGGTGGAGAGAAGCGCAAGAACCTCTTTTGCCTTGTCGCCGAGCTTTTTCTGGAGGGGAAGAACAGCAGCTTTGAACGGAGCGAGGGCAGGGTGGAGTTTCATCACTGTGCGGGTCTCACCGTTTTCGAGAACTTCCTCGTTGTATGCATCCGTGAGGAACGCAAGCAGAACGCGCTCGACACCGAGGGAGGGTTCGATGCAGTACGGAACGTACTTCTCGTTGGTTTCGGGGTCTAAGTACTCCATGTTTTCACCGCTGAACTTTGCGTGCTGTTTGAGGTCGTAATCCGTTCTGGAAGCAACGCCCCAAAGTTCGCCCCAACCGAATGCGAAGAGGTACTCAAAGTCGGGCGTTGCGTTGGAGTAGAAGCAGAGT
>JAZNLR010000151.1:0-6462 GCA_045579195.1 Clostridia bacterium
CCATGGAACGCTCGCCCTTACCGAGGTCTTCCATACCTGCGCCGATTACGAGACCGCCCTCGGAGAAAGCGGACTGGCTGCGGCCGTACACGATCTGGAGGAAAAGCTCACGCATAGCGGTGTTGATAGCGTCACAAACAAGGTCGGTGTTAACTGCTTCCAGCAGAGTCTTGCCACCGATAGCTTCAGAAGCCATAGCAGCAGAGTGAGTCATGCCGGAGCATCCAAGCGTTTCAACGAGGGCTTCCTGAATGATTCCTTCCTTAACGTTCAACGTAAGCTTACAAGCGCCCTGCTGAGGAGCACACCAGCCCACACCGTGCGTAAGGCCGGAGATGTCCTTGATCTCTTTGGACTGCACCCAAAGTCCCTCTTCGGGAATCGGAGCAGGTCCGTGATTCGGGCCCTTCTTAACGCAAACCATCTTTTCTACTTCGTGAGAGTATTGCATTTTAATCCTCCTGATTAAATTTTTAACAATGTTTCCTTAAGTATATCATATTTACGCCGGAATTACAAAACAAAATTGCGCTGATTTTTGGGTTATTTTCTTTTGTTTTCCCCGGAAAATGTTTGCAAAACAGCTTTGCTGTGTGGTAAGATATAAAATAACATTCCGTTTTAAGTTTTTGTAAAAAAGGAGCGATAGGATTTCGATGGAATATGAGTTTAGTAATCGCTTAAAAAATCTTTCAGGTAACGCAATCCGAGAAATCTTTAAGGTCTTGCAAGACCCTGAAATGATCTCATTCGCAGGCGGACTTCCTGCGAGCAACTGTCTTCCCTGTGATCTCGTTGCAAAATATACCGAAGAGATTATGAAGAGCCCGAAGGCGATCGGCGTTTTGCAGTATGGCGGAACGGAAGGTTTACCTTATTTCCGTGAGACTGTTTCTTCTTACGTCAGCCGTGTTGGAATCCAAGCGAACGTGGATCAGACGCTCATCATCAGTGGTGGACAGCAGGGCATTGACCTCACGTTAAAGGCATTCACCAATCCCGGAGACAACGTTCTCGTTCAGGGCCCGACGTACTTGGCGTTTTTGCACATTGCAAAGACGTATGAAGTCAATGCGTACAGCATCGAAAGCGGCGATGACGGTGTTGATCTTGCCGATCTTGAGGAGAAGATCAAGAAGTATAATCCGAAGGTCGTCTACCTTGTTCCGACGTTCCACAACCCAACTGGGCTCACCATCAAGTTGGAAAAACGCCAGGCAATTGCGGAGCTGACCGCGCGCTATGGAGTGATGCTCATTGAAGACGATCCTTACCGAGAGCTTCGGTATTACGGCGAGCATTTGCCGTCCATTAAGAGCTTTGATGAAGCTGGAAACGTGATCTATCTCACGAGTTTTTCTAAAGTCGTTTCACCGGGGCTTCGTTGCGGTGCTGCCATTGC
Organism: Clostridia bacterium; assembly: GCA_045579195.1. Classification (GTDB taxonomy): domain Bacteria; phylum Bacillota; class Clostridia; order Christensenellales; family CAMQZB01; genus JAZNLR01. The sequence continues at coordinate 1,403 of JAZNLR010000151.1, forward strand.
CGCAGAACCCGTGATTCGTAAGCTCACCATCGCAAAGCAGGCGACCGATGTTCATACGTCTTCGCTGTCGCAGGCGATCATCAATGAGTTTATTTTGAACGGAGATCTCGAAAGGGGGATCGCTGCAAGCATTCCCATCTACCGTGACAAACTGACGAAGATGATTGACTGTCTTGAAAAGGAGATGCCCGCAAGCTTTTCGTTTACTCGTCCTGAAGGCGGATTGTTCATTTGGGGAACGTTCACCGAAGAGAGCGGCATTTCGTGTGCGGAGCGCTTCTCTGCGGCGCTTGCCAAGAAGGTGGCGTATGTCACCGGTGTGGACTTCTTCTGTGATGGAAGAGGAAAGAACAACGTGCGTTTGAATTTCTCGAACGCAACCAACGAACAGATTGAAATTGGCGTAAAGCGCCTTGCCGAAGTTTTCGGCGAATAAAAGAAGGAAGGAGAAAAAATTATGCAGAACGTAATGGACACCCTGCGTGGGCGTGGATTTATCAAACAGACGGTATACGAGGAAGAGCTGTACCGCAAACTCGGATCTGAGAGTGTCGCGTTCTATATCGGATTTGATCCGACCGCAGACAGTCTGCATGTCGGACACTTTTTGCAACTGATTGCAATGAAACATATGCAGGATGCCGGCCACAAGCCCATTGTCCTCATCGGCGGCGGAACGGCGCACATCGGCGATCCTTCCGGAAGAACGGATATGCGTTCGATGATGACGAAAGAGACCATCGAGCACAACTGCAATTGTTTTAAGGAGCAGATGAAGAAATTCATCCGTTTCGAAGGGGAAAACGCGGCGATCATGGTCAACAATGCCGATTGGTTGCTTGATTTGAATTATGTGGAATTTATCCGTGACATCGGCGCTCACTTCTCTGTTAACCGTATGTTGACGGCAGAATGCTTCAAGAACCGCCTTGAAAGAGGTTTGTCTTTCCTTGAATTTAACTATATGTTGATGCAGAGTTATGACTTCTTGGTGCTTCACCAGAAGTACGGCTGCTCTTTGGAGCTGGGCGGCGACGACCAGTGGAGCAACATCCTTGCCGGAGCAGACCTCATCAGAAGAAAAGAGGGTGCAGAATCGTACGCAATGACGTTTACGCTCCTTACAACTTCGGATGGAAGAAAGATGGGAAAAACAGCGAAAGGCGCTGTTTGGCTTGATGAAAACAAGACCTCGCCGTACGAGTTTTATCAGTACTGGCGCAACGTTGACGATGAAGACGTTGAGAAGTGTTTGAAGCTTTTAACCTTCCTCCCGCTGAAAGAAGTGGAAAAACTCTGTGAGCATAAGGATGAGCGCATCAACGATGCGAAAAAGGTTCTCGCGTTCGAATTGACGAAGCTCGTTCACGGAGAGGAAAAAGCAACGCAGGCGCAGAACGAAGCTCTTGCAGCATTTGGTGGAGATAAGGCAAATATGCCCACCATGGAATATGACCTTTCTGCATCCGACCTTGTTGTCGATATGCTTGCGGCGCTGAAGATTGCACCGAGCAAGAGTGAAGCGAGAAGACTCATTCAGGGTGGCGCGGTCCGCCTTGGGGAAGAGAAGGTGGAAGCTCTTGACGCTCGCATTCCCGAAGAAGCAAAGGCCGCAGGTGAAGTAATTTTGCACAAGGGCAAGAAAGTCCATGTGCGCGTGACGTTCTGATGCTGACAAGCTTCCGCACAATCAAAGAGGGAGCGTCTTGTGTGTACGAGATCAACAAGTCCCGTTTTATTGCAACCTCTGCACGCGTGACGACAGAAGAGGAGTTTCATTCCTTTCTTGCGGCGATGAAAAAACGCTACTCGGACGCAACGCATAACTGTTCTGCGGCCGTTTGCGATCGCCTTGGAAATCTGATGCGTTTTTCGGATGACGGAGAACCGCAAGGAACGGCAGGAATGCCCATTTTGGAGGTCATTCGCGGCAAAAAGCTCGTTGAGACAGCCGTTGTTGTTACGCGGTATTTTGGCGGAATCAAGCTGGGCGCAGGTGGTCTTGTCCGCGCTTACACGAAAGCTGCGGCTGACGTTCTGGACATCAGCGGCATTTCTGTGAGCACGATGGCGTCTTTTTTGGACGTTTCAGTGGACTACGGGACGGTCAAGAGGCTTGAGAATGCGCTTGAAAAGGCAAGCTATTCTGTGCTTGCTAACAAAACATTTGCAAGCGACGTGACATTTTCGCTTATCGTTCCGGAGGAGCGGGAACAGGAGTTGAGTGCTCTTTTAATTGACACCAGCTTCGGAACGGCAAAGATTAAGACAGTTAAGAAGGAATTTTATCCTTTTAGCAAATAATTTTTAAGGATGGTAAAAGACTATGAAATTTATCAAGGCAGAAACACTGAAGGCTAAGCCTGATCCGAAAACGCTCGTCTTTGGACGGACTTTTACCGATTACATGTTTAAGATGGATTATAATCCTGAAAATGGATGGCATAATTCCCGCATTGAGCCGTTTGCTCCGCTCACGATGAGCCCTGCAAGTACGGTCTTCCACTATGCGCAAGAGATCTTTGAGGGAATGAAGGCATTTTTGAATGCGGACGGAGAAATCTGTCTGTTCCGCCCCGAAGAGAACTTTAAGAGAATGAACGAATCCTGTGATCGCCTCTGCATTCCTCGCTTTGACATTGAGCTTGCAATGGAAGGGCTCAAGGAGCTTGTGAAAGTAGAAAAGGATTGGATTCCGACCGAAGAGGGAACCTCGCTTTACATTCGCCCGACCATTATCGCAACGGATGCGTTCCTTGGCGTTTCCACGAGCAAGACCTATCTCTTCTTCATCATTCTCTCTCCCGTGGGTTCTTACTATGCAGGTGGATTGAAGCCGGTCAAGATCTACGTTGAGGACTTTTACGTTCGTGCCGCAGTCGGCGGAACGGGTGCGATCAAATGCGGCGGAAACTATGCTGCGAGCTTGATCGCAGGTGAGAAGGCTCATAAAGAGGGCTTTTCGCAGGTTCTCTGGTTGGATGCTCGAGAAAAGAAGTACATCGAAGAAGTTGGCGCAATGAATATGTTCTTCGTCATCGACAACGTTGTCGTCACGCCGAGCTTGACGGGAAGCATTCTTCCGGGAATTACGAGAAAGAGCGTTCTTGAGATCGCGCGTAGCCTTGGATATGAAACCTGCGAACGGCAGATTTCCATTGACGAGATTTGTGAATGCGCTGCAAATGGCCGCTTGACTGAAGCGTTCGGATCGGGAACGGCAGCTGTCATCTCTCCCGTTGGTCTCTTCCGCTATAAAGACGTGGATTACCCCGTTAACGGCGAAAAGATGGGCGAAATTTCTCTCAAGATTTATGACAAGCTGACCGGGATTCAACGCGGAACCGTGCAGGATGAGTTTGGCTATATCGTCAAGGTAAAATAAGCAAAAAAGACTTGCAAAAGGGACGAATTTTCGTCCCTTTTGTGCTATAATGAGAGAAAGACAAAGAGGAGTTTCAAAAATCGGGTATGATTATCACGGATATCCAGCCGCAGAAAAAGAAAAATGAACGCGTCAATATTCATCTTGACGGCGCTTTTTACTGTGCTTTGGAGCTCGAAACCGTGGTAAAGGCAAAACTCAAGATCGGGGATGAGATCTCCAAAGAGCGTCTCGACGAGATTCAGCTTGAAAACGAAAAATTGACTGCGCTCGACCGTGCATATAAACTCCTTTCTCGCTGTCGCAAAACCGAAAAGGAAATGCGGATTTATCTTTACCAGAAGGGATATAAGACCCCTGTCGTGAAGTACGTTCTCCTTCGTTTGCAGACGTACGGCTTCTTAAACGACGAGTCATACGCCCAGGCGTTTTACGCAGATAACCGTGCAAAAAAGGGATTGTTCCGCATCCGGTTGGAACTGAAAGAAAAAGGTGTCGATGAAAACACGCTCGAAGAGGTTCTCTCCGAAGAGGAGGATGACGTAGATGCGGCATTTGCCCTTGCAGAACGGCATTTTCGAGGGAAAGATCTTTCCGATCCAAAAGAACAACAGAGACTTTACCGCTATCTTGCGGGAAGAGGATATCAATATGAGACCATTTCTCTTGTTCGAAGTCGTTTGACTGACGGGGATGAGGATGCGTAAGGAAAAACGATGAAAAGACTTTTCAACAACTTAAAAGCCTTCTCTTTGCGGTGCACTCTCAAAAGGATCGGTGTGGATGTTTTTTATTTTGATGAGCTCGCGTCCACCAACGTTTACGCAAAGGAAAACGTTGCGACCTTTTCAAACGACGCTGCGATCATTGCGCGCATCCAAACTGCTGGCAGAGGCAGAAAGGATAGGAGTTTTTCTTCAAAAGGAGGAGGACTTTATCTTACACTTGTTCTCGGAACGGTAAAGCTCAGCGTTGCAGATATGACAAAAGTTGTCTTAGCTGCGGGCGTTTCCGTTGCGGAAGCCCTGCAGAAATTCGGTGTTTCCGCAAAACTCAAATGGCCAAACGACGTCATTGTAAACGGGAAGAAAATCTGTGGCATCATCTCGGAAACCGTCGAAGTGAATGGGGAGAGAAAAACCATCATCGGAATTGGCATAAACGTTACAAATGACCTGTCAGACGTGCCGCTCATTGCCACTTCGCTGAAGGAGCAGACGGGAAAGAATTTCTGTGTTTTTTCGGTTGCGAATTCTGTAATTCGTGCAGTGGTGGATCGCTTCCGATCCTGTGAAAAGGAAGGATTTGATTCGACGTTTGAAGCTTACCGCAAGCGCTCTTTGACGATCGGCGCTTCGGTTTTGGTTTTAGAAGAGAGCGGAAGTTGGTCAGGCATCGCCAAGAACGTTGATTCTGACGGATTTCTGTTGGTGGATGACGGAATAAACTTAAAACGAATTGTTGCAGCTGACGTCAGCGTGCGACATCAGGAGGGTGTATGATCGGAACGGATATCGTGCATATTCCGCGCTTTGAAAAGGTGTTCACAGAGGAGTTTTCAAAAAAGTACTTCACGGAAAGAGAGCGGGCATATCTTGCGACAAAGAAACACTCGATTGAATCTGCCGCGGGCATTTTTGCGGCAAAAGAAGCAACCTTAAAGGCGCTCAAAACG
>JAZNLR010000152.1:0-7626 GCA_045579195.1 Clostridia bacterium
TGTCCTTTCCTTGGCGTTTCCAAAAAGACGGAAAACGCTTTCGGAATGGGAATTGCAGTCATTTTTGTTCTAACGCTCGCATCTATCTTGACGTACGCTGTGTACCATCTCTTGCTCGTTCCGTTTGAGCTGGAGTACTTACGGACAATTGCGTTCATCCTCGTCATTGCAAGCTTGGTTCAAACGGTTGAGATGTTCATCAAGAAGTTCAGCCCGACGCTCTATCAGGCGCTTGGTGTTTATCTTCCTTTGATCACGACCAACTGCGCCGTTCTCGGAATTGCATTGGTGAACATTGACAGCGGATATAACCTCTTACAGACCGCGCTCAATGGTTTTGCATCGGGCGTCGGATTTACACTCGCAATCGTTCTTTTGTCCGGTGTTCGTGAAAAGTTGGAACGCGCGGATATCCCTGAGGCATTCAAGGGATTCCCGATCACGTTGATTGCCGCTGCAATTATGGTTATGGCATTTGCCGCATTCTCCGGAATGTCGTTTTAAGGAGGGGAGAGGATGAATCTGTTCTTATTGGAAATTAATATCGTCAAAGTCCTTGCGCCGCTCGGTGTTCTCCTTGCTCTTGCTGTGTTGTTCGCGCTTTTGCTGTCCTACCTCGGAAAGATCCTTTCTGTCGAACGAGACAGCAAGATCGATGAGGTGAGAGGATGTCTTTCGGGTGCAAACTGTGGCGGTTGTGGCTTTGCCGGCTGTGATGCGCTCGCGGAAGCGATCGTGAAAGGGGAAGCAAAGGTGAACGCCTGCCCTTCGATGACGAAGGAAAGCGCTCAGAAAATCGCAGAGATCCTCGGTGTTTCCGGCGAGGGTATGACGGAAACTATCTGTGTCGTTCGCTGCAACGGCGGAAATGCATGCAAGGATAAGGCGGATTACTTGGGATATGGCGACTGCCGCTCCTGTGAAGTCTTAAACGGCGGAACGAAAGAATGCCCCTATGGCTGCATGGGCCTTGCTTCGTGCTCGCGTCACTGCAACTATCATGCGGCGGATGTCAAGGAAAACGGCGTTTGTGTGATCGATCCGCATCTTTGCACATCTTGTGGCGTCTGCATCAAGGAGTGCCCCAAAGGATTGATCGAGCGTATTCCCAAAGACGCGGCAATTTACGTTGCTTGCAAAAACGTTGCGAAGGGAAAAGACGTTATGAGTGCTTGCAAAAACGGTTGTATCGGATGCGGTCTTTGCGCGAAAAACTGTGTTGTCGGTGCGATCACGATGGAGAACAATCTCCCTGTGATTGATTATTCAAAGTGCGTCAAATGTATGGTTTGCGTTGGAAAGTGTCCGACCAAGGTCCTCAAAAAAGTTTGGAACGATTGATTTTTAAGTACAAGATATTGTGATTTAAACTCGGCAATTCGGCTAAATGTGCTGTTTTGCCGAGTTTTTTTATGTTCTTGTAAATGGAAAGGAAGAGAAGAGGAATGAATCATCAAAAAAGAGCAAAAATTTTTGTGAAATTTGCACAAATTTTTCAAAAACATCTATACAAAGTCCATTTTTTGTGCTATACTTCAAACGATAATTTTTAATATTATGTTTTTACATTGATTTAATTTTTATTTTAGAAGAGGTAATAAATTGGAAAAGATTGCAATTATCGATTTGGGTTCGAATTCTGCGCGCCTTGTTCTCGTTAAAATTATGGACGGCGGTTTTTACACCGTCTTTGATGAAATCAAGGAAAGTGTTCGACTCGGGCAAGATATGGAACGTGATGGCTTTTTGAAGGCAGCGCGCATTGCTCAGACGATTCGCACGCTGAAGATGTTCAAGAAGCTGTGCGATTCTTACAATGTCGACAGAATCATCGCGGTCGCAACTGCCGCTGTTCGCCGTGCAAAGAACCAGAGAAGCTTCTTAGAGGAAGTTTTTGCAACAACGGGAATTGAATTCAAGGTTCTCTCCGCAGAGGAGGAGACAAACTTCGTCTACCAGGGCGTTATCAATTCGATGGACATCCCGAAGGGTCTTATCTTTGAGATCGACGGTGGGTCCATGAAGCTTGTGTATTACAACCGCAGAAACATCCTCAATCAGGAAACCTTGCCGCTCGGCGCTGTCACCCTGACGGATATGTTTGCTTACGACGATCTTCAACCTGAAGAACAGGCAAAGCGCATCGAGGAGTACTTCACGGAGCAGCTTTCTCGCATTCCTTGGCTGAAAGAACTTGATCCCGACGTGCAATTCATCGGTGTTGGTGGGTCCTTCCGCAACCTTTGCCGCATCAGCAAAATGGTGCGTCGTTATCCTGTGGATATGGTGCATAATTACAAGATGCCCATTGGAGACTTTGAGTCCATTTATGACATGATCAAGGTGCTTGACCTTGACAAAAAGAAAAAGATCAAAGGTCTTTCTTCCAAGCGTGCGGATATTCTGCCCAGCGCTTTTGCTGCAGTGAAGTCCCTTTTGGATTACACCGGCCTTACGGAAATCACCATTAGCGGAGCAGGCTTGCGAGAGGGAATTATGTATAACACAGCAGTTCCTCTCACGCTTGAAAAACCCATTTCCGACGTTTTGGGATATAGCCTTAATAACCTCGTTCATCTCTATGAGATCAACGAGAAGCATGTTGAGCAGGTGATCAACCTCTCTTTGCAGCTGTTCAAGCAGCTTCGTGTGTTGCATAAGTTCCCTAGAACGTACATTAAAGTGCTTCGCGTTGCAGCTGCTCTTCACGATGCAGGAACGCGCGTGAAGTTCTATAATCATCAGAAGCACTCGCAGTATATCATTCTTAACTCCAACTTGAGCGGAATTTCTCATCGGGACATCGTTCTTGCGGCGTTCGTTGCGGGTTCACATCATTCCGATCAGCCCAGCCCGCAGGAGTGGTTGCGCTATAAGGATCTCGTTGGGGAAGAAGAACTCGAGGCGGTCAAGAAGCTCAGCGTGATTTTGCGCATTGCAGAAGCGCTCGACCGCACGATGAACGGCGTTGTCAAGAGCATCAACTGTGACGTTCTCGGTGATTCCGTCATTATGAAGACCGAAGTGGAAGGGGACGCATCCTTGGAGATCAAGGAAGCGCTCAATGCCTCTGCAGACTTCCGCAGAGCGTTCAAGAAGAATCTCGAAATTCTTTGAGAAAAAATTGAATCATAAGAGGGGGAGGCAGTCGGGAAAGGCCGCTTCCCCCCTTTGCTGTATTTTATGGGTGAGAAAAAGAAAACAGAAGCTGTTCTCGCATCGCAGAGCCCGCGAAGAAGGGAGCTCATTTGTAAGGTTTGTGCCGCAAGGGTTGTTCCATCGTCTTTTGACGAGGATCTCTCCCTTCTGTTTGGGGAAATGCTTGCAACGTGCTTGAAAAAGACGCCGTGGATGATTCCGGAGCGCCTTGCTTCCGAAAAGGCAAGAGAGGTCTTTTCGCGCACGGGTGGCTGGGTGATCGGTGCGGATACTGTTGTCATTTTGGACGGAGAACTTCTCGGGAAGCCAAAGGATGAAGAAGATGCCATTCGAATGCTTACGTTATTGAGCGGAAAAGAACATCTCGTCATCACAGGGATTTCCGTCAAAAGCGAAACGGGCTTATGGACGGCAAGCGAAATTACGCGTGTCCGTTTTTTGAATTTGAAAGAAGAAATTATTCGTGCATATGTCAAAAGTGGCCTTCCGCTTGACAAAGCAGGGGCATACGGCATTCAGGACGGGTATCCTTTGGTCGAGGCGATCGACGGGGATTATGATAACGTCGTCGGGCTTCCTGTCGCACGCTTACGCAAACTTTTAAAAGAATCCGGTTTTGGAGGAGAAATCTATGGGAACGATTGAACTTGCAATCGATTTGGGCACGACTTACACCACGGTCTATCAGCGCGGTGTGGGTGTTTTATTGCGTGAACCTTCCGTGGTTGCTGTGGAGAGAAGTGCAACCGCGATGAGCATCCGTGCAAGCGGAACCGAGGCAAAAAAGATGTCTGCACAGCACGTTGACGGCGTTGAGATCCTTTATCCGATGGTGGAGGGAATGATCGACGACGCGGATGCGGCAAAGATGATGCTTTCAGACTTCCTTGCGCGCGCATTGCCTGAATCGCTTTTCCGCCGCAAAATCAAAATCCTTGGTGCAGTTCCGTGTGGAATGACCAAGGAGGAGTACGGCAGGTTTGAAAATCTCTTCTTTGACGTTGGGGCAAGCGAAGTTGTTTTGCTTCCAACCGCTGTTTTGGCTGCAATGGACTTTTCTATGGGGGACGGCCCTCTGGAAGGTCGTTTCGTTGTTGATATCGGCGGCGGCAAGACGGACATCGCACTTGTTTCTCCGCGTGGTATGATCACGGGTTGCACGCTCGGCATTGGCGGAAGAAACGTTGACGTTGCGATTATTGAAAGCTTACAGCGCTTCTCGGATGCACAGATTGGGATTCTGACCGCAGAGCAGCTTAAGTGCAACGTGGCGAGTCTCTTTGAGAATGATTCGACCGCATTGCGCATTTATGCGCGCGATATCCCGACGGGACAGCCGAAATCTATGAACGTTACGGCAAAGGATCTTTTGATCTCGGTCGGCAGCTTATATTCCAAAATTATCGAGGTCGTGAAGGAGGTTTTGTCCTGTTTCCCCGAAGAGTTGATTGACGTTGTCAATCGCGCCGGAATTTACGTCTGCGGCGGAAGCTCGCTAATGCCAGGCCTTGAAAAGGCGTTTTCTTCACACTTTAACTGCCCGATCACAATGGTGAACGAGCCTGAAAAGGCGGTCATTTACGGCGCAGGGCGCGTCCTTGAAAACGACGAACTTTTCAGAACGCTTGTGGAAAACGAAAAATTAAATTGACAACAAAAAGGGCGCACTTGAAAGAGGTGCGCTCTTTGTTTGTCGAAAAAAGAGAAAAGCTTCCTTCCCTGTGAGAGAAAAAGCCTGAATTCTGTCGAAAAAGTGCGCCTATTTGCGTGCTTTTTTCATTCCACCTTATAATGAATGAAAAAGCTTTGGAGGGAAAAATGGGACGGCGAATCGTCATCACGTCGGGAAAGGGCGGCGTCGGAAAAACAACAGTCGCTTTTCTTTTAGGAAGAGAACTTGCACGGGGAGGAGCGCGCGTTCTCCTCATCGATGCGGACACGGGGTTGAATAATTTGGATGTTCTTGCAGGCGTTGAAGAGAAAATCACGTTCGACGTTTTGGATGTCATCGACGGAAAATGTCGTGCGCGTCAGGCAATTGTGCCTTGCGCAGAGGGTGGGCTCTTTCTCTTGCCGTCTGTTCGTTTTGGTGGAAATTTGAAAAATCAAAGTGTTCGTGCGATCACTGAAAGTCTTGCGGATTCCTTTGACTTCATCTTGTTGGATTCTCCTGCCGGGCTTGGGGCAGGGTTTGAGCGTGCCGTAAGTGGTGCGTGTGAGGGGATCGTCGTGACCACGCCACAACTTCCTGCGCTGCGTGATGCGGACAAAGTGCTGGGGATTTTGCGAGAGTTTGGGCTGCTTGAACCGATGTTGGTGGTCAACCGTGTGCGTGGAGATTTGATCGCACGTAGCGCTTCATTAGATGTGAATGAGATAACCGGACTTTTATCCGCAAGAATATTGGGTGTTTTGCCTGAAGACGACCGCATTGCCGCGCTTTGTGAAAGTGGAGAGAGCATGACGGAAATCCCGTCTGCAAAACTTCTCGCGGAAAATCTGGAGTTCGGCAGAGAGCAGGTTTTTGATTGCACTGAACGCTACCGAGGGCTATTTGGTGGAATCCGTCGCTATTTAAAAGGAATCGTTTGAGGTGAAACATGAAAGAGAGTTTGACTCGCGTTCGCGGCGTTTTGGAAAGTGACCGTCTTGGGATCCGCCCTGCTGATCGCGCACTGATGGAAGAGGATGTCAACCGCGTCTTAAAGCAGTACTTCAACCTTGACGGGGATGCGGAAGTTGGAATCGCTTTTGAGCGGGGAATGTACACGGTGAAAGTGTTTGCAAGAGCGCGGCAGATTCGCCCAATTTTGCGAATTCAATGAGATTTTCGGGGAATTGTCAAACAATTCCTCTTTTTTTATGAAAAATAGGAAAAAATAAAGGTATTTTCCCTTTTTTATCGAATAAATTTATAGAATCGTGAAAAAGGGGAGGTTTGCCGTCTCGATGAAGGAATTGACTTACAGCAAAGAGGAAATGTTCTTTTCTCCTTATGCCGTTCGGTCGAAAGAGACCCGTGGAAGACTGCGCGAAGAACAGCCGTGTGAGTTGCGAACGGATTTTCAACGTGACCGCGATCGCTTAATCTATTGCAAGGCATTCCGCCGCCTGAAAAATAAGACGCAGGTCTTTATGCGCCCGATCGGGGATCATTTCAGAACGCGTTTGACGCACACGCTGACGGTGGCGCAGATCTCGCGAACGATTGCGCGCCTTCTCTCCCTCAACGAAGATCTTACAGAGGCCATTAGTTATGGCCATGATCTTGGTCACACGCCGTTTGGACATGCTGGTGAACGCACTCTCGCAAGATTGACGGGGGGCGAATTTTCCCACGAAAAGCAGTCTTTGCGCGTCGTTGACGTGTTAGAGAACGGCGGAAAGGGATTGAATTTGACCTTCGAGGTTCGAGATGGAATCTTAAATCACAAGATGAACGGAACGCCTTCCACTTTGGAGGGAAAAGCCGTTTCGTATGCAGACCGCATTGCGTACATCAATCATGACATTGACGATGCGATCCGTGCAGGGGTTCTGTCTGAAGAGATGCTTCCTCGTGAGCTGACCGAGCTTCTCGGGCATTCACAGAGTGAGCGCATTGACCGGATGATCCGCTCAATTTACACGCGCTCGCAGGGCAAGAATCTTGTGGAAATGGAAGACGACGTTCGAGAGGCAACCAACGCCCTTCGCACGTTTATGTTTGAAAATGTCTATATGACGTCCTCCGCGAAAGAGGAGGAAGTCCGCGTGGACAGAATGCTGTCCGCAATGTTTGAGCACTATATGAAATCACCCGAAAGCTTGCCTGCGTTTTATCGCGAGCTTGGCGAAACTTGGCCGTTGAAGACGGTTGTGTGTGATTACCTGTCGTCGATGAGCGACACCTATGCAACGCGCGCGTTCGAAGAGCTGTTTATGCCCAGAACGTTTGAAGCTGACGAAAGATGAGTGGACTTGATCAACAATTTATGGACCTGCTGAAAAGCCGTGTTGACCTCGTGGATATCGCGGGGCGATACGTCACGCTCTCACAGAAGGGGAACAACTTCTGGGCGTGCTGTCCGTTTCATCACGAAAAAACCGCGTCCTTTAAGATCGACCGGGCGGGGCAGTTTTACTATTGCTTTGGCTGTCACGCCAGCGGGGATGTCGTGAAATTCGTTCAGGAGATGGAGTCTGTTGACTTCGTTGGAGCGGTCCGTATTCTGTGCGAGATTGCAGGGCTTCCAATGCCTGAGCTCGTCGAGCAGGAAGACGCAATGGAGCTTCGAAAGAAGAGAGATCGGCTTTATGCTTTGATGAAGGATGCCGCGCTCTTTTATAACCGCTGTTTGAAAGCGCCAGAGGCAAAGAAGGCGCAGGAGTATATTGTTCGCCGTGGCATCGCACCCGAGACGGTGAAAAAGTTCGGCCTTGGGTTCTGTCCAGGGTGGACAAGCAGCTTGGAGTACTTAAGAAAAC
>JAZNLR010000153.1:0-10950 GCA_045579195.1 Clostridia bacterium
TGAACGTTTGCAAGAAGAAGCACGTGACGAATATGCGCTCGTCAAGCTCGGATGAGGCAATGCGCCTTCTCACGCCGAAGGTCTTCAGCCTTGAGGAAGCGCTCGAATTCCTCGCGCAGGATGAGATCTTGGAGGTTACGCCGAAGAGCACGCGTATCCGTAAGCGCATTTTGGACAACGGACTTCGAAACTCCAACAAGGGACGCGCAATTGAGTTTAATATTTAATGAAAGGGCACTTGCAAAACAGCTTGCAAGTGCCTTATTTTTCCCTGTCCGCACACAATTCTCACACGAAACGCACGGCAACAACTTGCAATTTGTGTTGCGGTATGATAAACTAAAATAGAATAGAAATAAAGAGAGAAGGGAACTTTTATGGAACAGACCGAAAAGAAAGTTATTTTCAGCGGAATTCAGCCGTCCGGCTCGCTGACGATCGGAAACTATATCGGTGCACTGAAGAATTTTTCGCAATTTCAGGATGAGTTTAACTGCATCTATTGCGTGGTGGATATGCACGCCATCACCGTCCGCCAGGATCCTGCAAAACTGCGCCAGAGAACGAAAGATCTGACCGCGCTGTATCTCGCGTGCGGGCTCGATCCCGAGAAGAGCATTTTGTTCGTTCAGTCGCACGTTCCTGCGCACGCAGAGCTTGGATGGGTGCTGAACAACTATACGTACCTCGGGGAGCTTTCCCGCATGACACAGTATAAAGACAAGTCGAAAAAGGCTGGTGCAAACGTCAATGCAGGGCTTCTCAACTATCCCGTGCTGATGGCGGCGGACATCCTCCTTTATCAGGCGGCGCTCGTTCCTGTCGGCGTGGACCAGAAACAGCATCTTGAGCTTGCGCGTGACGTTGCGATTCGTTTCAACAATGCGTATAGCCCGACGTTTGTCGTTCCTGAAGGATATATCCCCAAATCCGGCGCGAAGGTCATGAGCCTTCAAAATCCGACCGCAAAGATGAGCAAGTCTGACGACGATGAGAATGCAAGCGTCTTCCTTTCGGACACTCCCGATGCGATCGTTCGCAAGTTCAAGCGCGCCGTCACTGACAGTGGAAACGAGATCGTTGCGCGTGAGGATAAGCCGGGCATCACCAATTTGCTCACCATTTACGCCGCATTCAAGGGAATCACCGTCGAAGAGGCGGAGAAGGATTTTGCAGGCGTTGGATACGGTGCGTTCAAAGAGGGCGTTGCCGAAGCGGTCATCGAAAAGCTCGCTCCCATCCAGAAGCGCCAATCTGAGATTCTTGCAGATAAGACCTATCTCGAATCCGTGATGAAGAGCGGAAGCGAGCGCGCAAATTATCTTGCACGCAAGACCCTCTCGAAGGTATACCGCAAGATCGGATTTGTCACGCTGTAACGAAAAGGAGTAAATCGCGTGTTTGGCTACGTTTTGCCCGAAAAACCGCATCTGTATTTCAAGGATTTTGACCTCTATCGCGGGTTATATTGCGGACTTTGCAAGTCGATCGGATCGCACTTTGGACAGATTCCGCGCTTGACCATCAATTACGACGTGACCTTCCTTTCTCTGTTGCTTCACAGCTTTGAGGGAATTGACGTCAAGATTGAGCAAGAGCATTGCATCCTGCATCCGATTAGGAAGCGCCCCGTTGCAAGCGACGATCCGCTCACCGAAAAATTGGCGGCGGTCAACTTGCTCCTTTCTTGGCACAAGCTTCGCGACGACGTTTTGGACGAAAAGAAGCTCGTTGCAAAGATGGGTTGTTCAGCGCTCAAACGTGCGTATCGTGCGGCAAAGAAAGCGCTCCCGCGTGCTGATGAGATCATTGCCGAGCAATATGAAAAGTTGCGTTCTTTGGAAAAGGCGGGGGAGGAAAGCCCTGAACGCGCCGCAGACACGTTTGCGGAAATGATGCGCCGTCTTTGCAAAGAACTTGCATCCAAAGAGGACGAAAATCTCTTTGACCTTGCATATCTTGTTGGGAAGTGGGTATACCTCATTGACGCCCTTGACGATCTGCAAGAGGACTTTGCAAAGAACAATTATAATCCCTTTCTCAAGGCATATCCAAACTTTGAGAATAAAGCCGCGTTTCTGAAAGAAAATAAAGAAGAACTTGGATTTCTCTTCACCGGAACGTTGACAGCAATGCGGGAAAGCTTTTCGAAGATCCCGTTTGGATTCAACACCGATCTTTTGGAGAATATCCTCTTCCGCGGTTTGCCGCAAATGACGAAAATTATTAACGAGGACCATTTATGCAAAAAACACCGTACGAAATTTTAGGCCTGAGTGAAGGCGCATCACTCGAAGAGATCGAAGCCGCATATGAAAAGCTGCGCGCGGAGTTCGTCGAGAAGATGTTCCTTGAGGGGGAGGCAGGAAACGCCGCCGCTCGCAGAGTGACCGAAATCGACAATGCGTACCGCGACCTTAAGGCGGAGCTTGAGTCTTCTCACGTTCATGAAGATTCCTTCCGCGTGGAGAACGTATATGACGAGATCGAGCGCTTGATCAAGGCAGGTCAGGTCAACGACGCACAGGATAAGCTTGACAACCTCGCTGTTCGTGACGCTACGTGGCACTATTATCAGTCCATCATCTTCTATCGCAAGAAGTGGTATCTCGACAGCAAGAAACAGCTCGAGATGGCCGTTTCGCAAGATCCCGACAACAAGCGGTACCGCGACGCGTTGGAGCGTTTGAACCGCCTTTTGAATGGAGAGCTTCCTCCGCAGGGTGGTCCTGAAGAGCAGGCTCGCCGTCAGCAACAGCAGGCTGCGCAGGCATATCAGCAGCAACAGCAGATGGGTGCAACGGATGACTGTTTGTCTTCCTGCGCGCAGTGTTTGATGTGCAACTTGCTCTGCAATTGCTGCTGTCGGTAAGCTTTACGCTGACAATTTGAATCGCACGAAAACGAAACCTGAGCGAGCGCGCTTCGGTTTCTTTTCATAAGAAAGAATTTTGAGAACAAAAGAGGTGAGGAGCGCTTGCGTCTGTCAAAACGGATCGCACTTTGCGGAATCTCAGCGGCGTTTGCAGCGCTGCTGATTTCCTTTGGAAATTTAGTTCCGCTGTTTGATCTTTCAATGTACTTCTTTGCGTCCATCTTTGTGATGCTTCCCATTTCCCGCGGGGATCTCGTGGGAGGCGTGATCGTCTTTATCGCTGCGGGCTTGATCGGCCTTTTTTCCGCGCCGAACGTGATCGCGCTGTTGCCTTATGCAATTTTCTTCGGGAGTTATCCCGTCTTTTCCGCTTGGTTGGATCGGATCTGTCCGTCAAGAATGGTCAAGTGGATCCCAAAAATCCTCTTCTTTGAGGTTGCGCTCTTCGTCCTTTATCGTTTCACCACTCTCTTTTTGGAAGGCGGCGTTGCGGTGGTGACGTACCCCGTGCTGGCAATTGTGGGCATTGCGTTTTTGTTTCTTTATGACGTGGCGCTTGAAATGGCGAAGAGAACGCTTGCGCGCATGACGCGGAAATTTTTTTAAAGGGGAGTGAATGATGAGAAAGGTTATCACAGCAATCGGAACGGTTTCAACGATGTTCCTCATTCTTTGGTTTGCTGTCTGTATCTTCGGGCTCTCTCCGAAAGCATTCATGCCGTACTACACGGAGGAGATCGTTGCAGAAACCGGCGTGGAAAAGGCAGAACTTGACCGCTTGATCACCGAGGCGTTTGACTTTCTCGGTGGTCGTCTTGACAGCATGCAGACAGAAGTCGTGCGTGATGGCGTTTTGCAGAAGGCTTATAACGATGACGAGCTTTCGCATATGCAGGACGTCAAGAACGTTCTCATCGGCTTCTGGGTGGCGGCGCTTGTTGCGGCAATTGGCGTTACTGTGTTTGTTGTTTCGCTCATCCGTTCTCGCAAGGAAAAGACAAACGACGTGCGGACGGTGGTCATTACGCTCATCGTCATTGCGGCGGTCGCCGCAGGGATCGCTGCGCTTGCGATCTTCGCGTTTGACTTTGCATTTACGCTGTTCCACAAGGTTTTCTTTCCACAGGGAAACTGGATGTTCCCGTGGCACTGTTTGATCGTGAACATCTATCCTGAAGCGGCGTTCAACGCGATCGCGATCAAAATCATCCTGAGCGTTCTGTTTGTGACGGGCGGGTTGCTTGCAGCGCTTATTTTCTGGGAGCGGAAAAAGAGCTGAAATCGTTTGTCATTTTTGTTTTTGCAAATGGAAAACTTGACTGTCATATAGTCAAGTTTTTATTTTTTTTGAAACGGCTTGAAAAAAGAAAGGGATTGTGGTATACTAACGTTGCCACACATTTTAATGATCCGGAATCAGGGCATACTGTCGGTAAAAGCGTATGCTCTCACCTGGTTTTGGGTAAAAATGTGTGGCAACATGGAGGGGTGCGTTTTTCGTGCGCCCCTTACGGGCGCATTTTTTTGTTTGAGAGGGGGATTATGAAAAAGAGGTTTACGGAAGAGGAAATTGCCGAAATCATTGGCAAGATGGCGGAAAAGATTCGAAGTGAAATGGATGAGGACGTTGTGTACGCACGAATGCAAATGCGTATGGCAGAGGATGAATTGCTCAAAAGTTTGAACGAAAAACAGAGAGAGCTGTATGAGGACTTTTGCAAAAAGCGCGAAGCCTTTTACGGATTGGTAAACGGACGTTGCCAAAAGTAGCGAAAAGAAGAAAATAAACAAAAAAACGGTCAATGCTTTCATTGGCCGTTTTTTAAAACCATTTTCGCTTGCGGAAAAAGAGGATGATCCCAACGACGGTGAGAACGCAAGCGCCGATCACGATGGGATAGGTGATGGGGGCTTGCGCTTCTGGCATTTTGAGATTCATTCCGTACCACCCCGTGACGACGGTGAGGGGAAGAAATGCTGCCGTGATGGCGGTGAAGAGCTTCATCGTTCGATTCAAAGAAATGTCCATCTGGGCTTGGTATGCTTCGCGCACCTGTGTGACGCTTTCCCGAAGCCCGATCGTGTAATTCAAAAGCCGCTCTAATCGCTTTTCAAGCTGCGGAAAGAGTGGGTGAGCCTTGCCGCTTTTCTGTGTCATTGAGGAAGAAAGTTGCTCCACAGCATTTAAGAAGCGGTCAAAGTGTTTTTTGAGCATCGTAAGTTTTCTTCGCAGAGCAACGATTTCATAGAGTGCGGACTGGGGTGTGGAAAGAACGCTGTCTTCAAGTGCAGAAACGTCTGCCTCAAGGCGTTCCAGCATTTCCTCATCCGAAAAAGTTTGGTCTTGCAGGAGCTTGAGAAGCACGGAAAAACCGTCCCCCTCGTGCTCGAAAAAAGATTCGTTCATTCGCGCACGGACGCTCTCATCGTCTGTGCAGAGAAGAACGCGCCTTGGAAGGACGAGCGCAATTAGGCGGTTTGCCGTGCTCAAGACGTGCATGCGGTCGATTGTGGGAAGAAGAAGGAGGATGCCTTCCTGTTTTTCGACAAAGTACGACACGCTTTCACCCTCGTTTTCGGAGAACGTTCCAAAAAATCGCTTTGCAAGGCTTGAAAATTCTGCCTCGGGGAAGACTCCAAGCGAGGGTGCGGTGCTTTTGAAGAACGTCTCCTTTTCACAAGGCAAAGGCCGTCCGTTTTGAAAGAGAAAGAAAAGCGTTTTTTCCATAAAAGAGAGTATGCCGCGAAAAAGAAATGATAAACCGAAAATTTGAAAAGAATTGACTTATGGAAACGAGGAATGTATAATATACGCGTAATCAAGGAGGTTATTCAAATGAAAATTCATCTCTTGCCAAAACATACGCACTATAAAGCAAACCTTCACACGCACTCCAAGCTCTCTGATGGCGAAATGTCGGTCGAAGAGGTAAAATCGCGCTATCAGGAAAAAGGATATTCCATCGTGGCGTTCACCGATCACGAGCTTTTTGTTAAGCACAACGACCTCACCGATGACAAGTTCCTTGCCATCAACGGCTTTGAGATCATCGTCAACCAGCCGAAGCGCTTCGGAAAGACGTACCATCTGAATTTCCTTGCAAAGGATCCCGACGAGAAGAGATTCCCTGCGTACAGCGAGGAGTACTTCTTCTTCAAAAATTGGCCTGAAACGAAGGCGAAGGTCGATCCCGAAACGCAGTATATCAAGATGCCGAGAATCTATGACGTTGCTGAAGTCAACAAGCTGGTCGCAAGCGGCCGCGAAAACGGCTTCCTCGTCACATACAACCACCCTGCTTGGTCGATGCAGGATTACTCGGATTATATCGGTCTTGAAGGCATCTGGGGTGTTGAGTTCTATAACCACGGCTGCACCGAAATGGATGGCTTTGACGACAACACAATGAAGCCGATTGAAGACTTTCTGCACGTGGGCAAGCGTGTTTTCCCGCTTGCAACGGATGATGCGCATAACCTTCAAACCGTTGGTGGCGGCTGGGTTTGGATCGCTGCGGAATCGCTGGATTATGCAACCGTGATGGCGGCGTTGGAGCGTGGCGATTTCTATGCGTCGATCGGGCCTGAAATTTCGGAGCTTTCTCTGGAAGACGGGATCCTGACGGTGAAGTGTTCTCCGGCAAGACGCGTTATTGTGACAACCGAACGCAGACACAACCGTTCCGTTCGAGCAAAAGAAGGGGAGAGCCTGACCGAAGCGACGATCGACTTAAGGCGGTACTTTGAAGAAACGGAACAGACGAAGAACAACCCTGACTTCTTCAGCGACCCCTTCTTCCGCGTGACCGTCGAGGATGCAAACGGAAAGACCGCAAGAACGAGAGCATACTTTGTTGACGAGTTGCAAAAGTGAGAAAACGGGAGTAAAGTTAATTTGAAAAGAGCGCGTTGACAGGGCAAATATGCTTTACACTTTTTTGAAAATATAGTATAATAATTCGGGTCTGTATGGGGGATTGCAGAAGCAGTCGAAGATGCAGACAAACGTGAGAAAAGAGAGGTATTATCATGTCGGTAACAGTCGTCGTTGGTGCACAGTGGGGCGATGAAGGAAAGGGTAAGCTCGTTGACAATCTTGCGGAAAACGCAGATATCATCGTTCGTTTCCAGGGTGGAGACAATGCAGGTCACACCGTTGTCAATCCGCACGGTGCGTTTAAGCTCCATATCATTCCCTGCGGAATCTTCTATCCGAAGTGCATTGCGCTCGTCGGAACGGGAATGGTTGTCAACCCTGACGTCATGCTGGAAGAAATTGCCGACATTGAATCCAAGGGATACATTGTCAAAAACCTTCGCATTTCGAGTAAAGCGACCATCTTGATGCCGTACCACGTGGAACTTGACTCCTTGAAGGAAGGCAAGGGCGGAAAGGGCGAGATCGGAACGACGAAGCGCGGAATCGGCCCTGCTTATGCAGACCGTGCACAGCGCACCGCTCTCCGCTTTGAAGATCTTGATGACATTGAGTACTGCAAGGAGCGCATTGAACTTGCACTCCCGAGAATCAACAACCAGATCGAGTTCCTCGGAGGAAGAACGTTCACTGTGGAAGAGCTGGTGGAAAAATGCCGTGTTTGGGCAGAACGTTTTAAGGGCATGATCGTTGAACCGGTGAGCTACCTCAACAATGCAATTGCTGAAGGAAAGAACATCCTCTTCGAAGGGCAGCTCGGCGCAATGAAGGACCTGGACCTCGGAATCTATCCGTACGTCACGTCCTCCAATCCTGTCGCACCGTACGCAGCGGTTGCGAGCGGAGTTCCGTTCCAGAAGATCGATCGCGTCATCGGAATTATGAAGGCATTCTCCTCTGCAGTTGGAAAGGGCCCGTTCCCGACCGAGATGAGCGAGGAAGAGGCCGAGGAATACCGTGGCACGGGTGAGAACATCGATGACGAGTTTGGCGCAAGAACGGGTCGTTCCCGCAGAATCGGACATCCTGACCTCCCTGTCGTGAAGTACTCCGCGATGATCAATGGAATGACCGAACTTGCCGTTTCCAAGATCGACAAGTTGGACACCGTTTCCAAGATCAAAGTTTGTGTGGCGTATAAGTTGGATGGAAAGGTCATTGACTATATGCCCAACACCCGTGAACTTGAGCGCGTTGAGCCGGTCTATGAAGAGATCGAAGGATGGCTCACCGACACGACGGGAATCCGCAAGATGGAAGATCTTCCGGAGAATGCCAAGAAGTACTTAAAGCTTGTCGAATCCGTGGTTGGAATCCCTGTAACATATGCAGGGGTTGGTCCGGAGAGAAACGACTTTGCAGTTTAATAAGAGGAAATGCGGGACGAATTTCGTCCCGCATTTTGTTTCTTTTCCATAACCTTATTCATATATATAGAGAGTGCGTTATTCAAAATCACGCAAGCCAAGAAGATAATCCGCGGAAACGTTGAGCGCTTTGCAGATTGCGGCAAACGTGTCAAGCCGCGGAAGCTTTTTTGTCGTGCAGTACTGCGTGATCATCTCGGGCGAAACCCCAACGGCCTTTGCAAGATCTTTGACAGAAAGGTTGGAGCTTCGAATCTCTTCTGTTAAACGTTGTTTGATGGTTTCGTTCATTTGCATTCCCTCCAAGAGTAGTTTATAACCAATGGTTAGCAAATTGCTTGACAAATAACCAATAGTTAGCTATAATGAAACCGCTTTCTGCTTTTTTTGGGGAGGGGAATGAAGTTCTTTTTCCAAAAAAAGAGGCGCTTGGGGCAGACAAATTATGTTCACAAAAAAAGTTTTTATCAAATTGTTTATTAACTTTTGGAATATTGTGACATTTTATGAACAGTTCTGTGAAATTTTAATTAAATTTCTAAGATGACTTGCAATTTGGAAATAAATGTGTTATAGTTATTTTACAATCAAGGTAATTGAACACATTCAATATTTTAATACCTAAAAAAAGGAGAAGAAAAATGAAAAAGTCTAGAATTACGTTATTGCTGATTCTCATTTTGTGTTTGTCACTTTCGTTCTCGGCTTTCGCAGGCTGCACCACCCCCGGTGGCACGCCCGGCGGGACTCCGGACAATCCGGATAACCCCTCCGATCCGAGCACGACTGCTGTTTACTTGACCGGAATCTCCGTCACGAAGCCGCCGAAGACGGCATACTTCGTTGGTGAAGAACTGAGTCTTGCAGGCGCAGAAGCAATCGCACATTACAGCGATGGAACCACGAAGACTGTTGCTCTCACCGAGAGCATGATCGACGCAAGCGCTGTTGACACGGACGTTGTCGGAACTTACACCGTTTTGGTTTCTTACACCGAGGGTGATGTGACCGTCAAGGGAAGCTTTACCGTTGCTGTTGCAGTTGAAGTGATCTCTGTTGAGGGCGTTAAGTTGTCCGTTGACAAGACCACGCTTGACATTGGGGACACCGCAAAGGCAAGCGCAACCGTTTCCCCGGCTGACGCAACTGATGCATCCGTCATCTATTCCTCTAGCAATTCCTCCGTTGTTGCAATTGATGCAGCAGGAAACATCGTTGCGAAGGGTGCAGGCGAGGCAACCATCTCGGTTACCACGTTGGACGGATTTAAGTCCGCAAGCGTAAAGGTGAAGGTCAACGCTCCTGTTTACGTTCCTCCTTACACGCTCGTTAAGACGTTTGCTGAATTGAAGGATGCTGTTGCAAATGCAGCAAGCGGAGAGCAGATTCGCCTTGGCGCAGATATCGTTTGGGACGACGATGCAGTCATTACCATTGAAGCAAAGGAATTGCTCTTGAACTTGAACGGATTCAACGTTACCAATATGGGAAGCTTCGCGTTGACCGTTGCAGGCGGTGCAAAGGTTACGATTGACGACCTGTCCGCTTTGAAGAACGGCTCGATGACCACTGCAGAAGGCGTTGACAACCAGGCAAAGATGATCAAGGTTGACGGTGCATCCCTCACGTTGGCAGCAGGAACCTTCAACACGAAGATGGGTCTTGCGGTATACGGAACGTTTGAGGCGCAGACCGTAACGTACTCCTACCTCAACGTTGGAGCAGATGCAGTTGTAAACCAGAGCTCGGAAGACTATCCGTACTGCATCTACCTTGGATACGAAGTTGTTGGTGGCGCACGTGCTGCAAACGGCATTGTTGTTGACATTTACGGAACTGTAAACGGAGCGTTCACTTTGAATGGCCTCGTTAAGGCACACGACCAGGGCGCACCCGTTGTAAACTTCTATGACGGCTGTGTTGTAGAGGCAAAGGGAAGCGGCGCAGTTTACGGCGCAGGATATGCGATCTGGAACGTATACGGCGGAACGATCGTTGGAGAGAGCAATGCATTCGGAATGAAGGCAGGACAGCTCAACATCTCCGGCGGAACGGTGAAGGCGACTGGCACGCTCAGCATCCCGACCGATCCGTACGGCGACGGAATCAACGCGAGCGGATGCGCAATCCAGCTTGAGAGCAACGCAGGATACGCAGGAAAGATCGAAGTTTCGATCACGGGCGGAACGATTGAAAGTGCAAACGGTCATGCGATCTATGAATATGGCACGGCAGCAGGACAGATCAAGTCCATCGACGTTGCAGGCGCAACCTTCAAGACCGCTGGCTCCATCTTCAACGTTACGGAACACTGTGACGGTGTTGTAGACGTTGTTGGCGAATATGAAGACCTTGGCTTCGTTGCAGCAGTTGGAACGAAGTTCTACACCTCCCTTGACGCAGCGCTTGCTGTTGCAAAGGATTTGGCAGATGCAACCATTGACCTCTATGCCGATGCAACCATTACGAATGCGGTGACGGTTGCCGGCAATCTCACGTTGAACACGAACGGCTTCAACGTTGATGCAGGCACGATTGTTGCTAACCGTCCGTTCCACATGGGCGCAGGCGCAAGCCTCACCATCAACGCAAACGGATCGACGTTCACCGTTGGTGAATATGGTCTTGTGAACGTTCCTGTTGATGTTGCAAACGTTTCGATCGCTTTGAACGGCGGTGCGTACGTTGGAGAGACGGCAAACGGCGCATTGATTCGCCTTAGACAGGGGAACGGAACGGTTGCCGTTGCGTTGCATAACATGTCCTATGAT
>JAZNLR010000154.1:0-2315 GCA_045579195.1 Clostridia bacterium
CATGGCTACGATCCGACTTCGAAATGGGCAAAAATGTCTAAAATTAAGCGCAACCAACGAAAAGGCTCTCACTTTTGAGAGCCTTTCTTTGACAAAACTTTTTCAGCTTCTTTTTGCAACGATCTCCCCGCTCGTCGGGTGAATGAGAACAGCCGCAATCTTTTTCTGTGCATCCACAAACGCAACATACCAATACATGGCAGGTTCGCTCTGCACGGAATCCTCAATGAGCTTAACGTAAACCTCAGCCTGAAGCTTTCCCTCCACACACATCGCATCGATTGAAGTTTTCAACTCTTTCGTTGCAATCTCCAAAGCCTTTTTCCAATCGATCATCTCGGCTGTGACGCGATTGTTCAGCGTAAGCGTCACATCACTCTCCCCATCGCTGATGCGAACGTCCAACGTTTCAGGCAAGGTTTTCGGGCAAATTTTCAAATCTGCAGTCTGCTTATTTCCAAACAGCGCACGTGTGAACGTTCCCGAAAACGTTTCATCCGAAAGAGTCACTTCGTAAGCATAGGTTACATCATTCACCTCGTTCGGGCAGAGCGTCAGAATAAAATAGCACTCCACCTTCCCTGTTGCTCCGTCGGTGATGAATGGATTTTCGCGTTCTCCGACGCTTGCTTCCATGCGAAAATTTTCGTTTTCACCCGTGAAAAAAGCAACTCTCCGCTCACTGACATTTTCGGAAAATTGCGGGAAACTCTCTTGCGTGCAACCACCAAGTGCGACGGCGGCAAAGATGACAAACAGCAGAAGACACAATGATTTTTTCATGAAGACCTCTCAACGTTTTTGTTGCAGTATATTCACGGAAAAAGTAAGTTATGACAGACAAAAAAAGGATGGCAAAACGCCATCCTTTCACTTTTCTTGCAAATTGATTATGCAGCGAATGCAAAACTCTCTTTTCTGACAAACGCAAACTGTCGTGCAGAATCTTCGAAAACCCACATTGTGTTCACGGGATCTGTCTCTCCCTTTTCGAGGTCGAAGATCATCTCCACCTCTCCGTTTTCACCTGCGCGAAGCGTGAGAACAATGTCGCCATGCAGGTCGTTGCGGTAGACGGTTGCGCCGTCGTAATTGGAGAACTTCAACTCCTCGCCACTGTCGTCTGCGGCAAGGCGCTTCAATGTGACATCACGCGGATGGTCGTAAGAATTGCCTTCTCCAACCTGAATAACGGCGTACTCCGGGTCAACAATCTCTAAGAACGGAACAGTGCAAGCCTCGTGGCTGCCGTGATGTGCAACCTTTAAAACGTCGACGTTGAAATCCTCTTCGTTATAAAGTCCGAGCTCAAAAAGTTCACAGAAGCGTTCCTCTGTCCACTCGTTCGCATCACCCGTGAACATCACCTTCTTTCCGCCATATTGCAAAATCATCACCGGCGAAATACCATTTTTTTCGTGTGAATCCAAACCCGAGGAAGGAAGCTCATCGTACATCGCCTGCGTCGGAAGATAGATGTCGATTCGATAGCTCTGGTTAACAGCGTCGACGATGGAAAGTCCGGCGATGGTGAGAACATCGGTTGCACCCAGAGCCTTTTCCGCTTCCACTGCATCCAGGAACGCGCCGTACGTCACGGTGTCAACCTGCTCACGGTTGACGTTCGGGCGATAGATACACTTGACTTCATATGCCTCAAGAACGCTCACCATTCCACCGACGTGGTCTGCATCGCTGTGCGTGAGCATCAGGTAGTCAAACACCTCAATTCCAAGCGCACTTGCATAAGGCTGAATGATGTCCGTAAAGTTTGCTTTTCTTCGATCACCTGCGTCGATGATCATATTCTTTCCGTCAGGAAACTGAATGATCATACAATCCCCCTGCCCGATATCAATAAAGTTGATGACAAGATCACCATCCGCCTTGCCCGTCCCCGGAGTAGGCGTGATCGGTTGATGCGGATCGTCGGGTTCTTCCGGCTGCTGTAAGCTCGCGATAAAGTTGTTGACAGCCGCCTTAAAGTCAGGCGAAACCTGCATCATCACGATAACGATAAGGACGACAACCAAAATAAAGACGAGAAGAGCAACTTTTGCTTTTTGGTTCTTCTTGCTCGTTCTCTTTGTTCTTCTCTTTGCCATTCAATCTCTCCTTTCCTTTATTCGTAAATTTATTTCCCCTATATTTTATAACAAAATGAAGAACGTGTAAATAGAAAACCCGAAAATTTCTTGAAAAATTTTGTCATTGTCCAAATTTCACGTCTTTTGAAAAATTTTGATAAAATCGCGGCAAAAACACTTTACAACCTCACTTTTTTTTGCTATTATAAGGAAGCAAATTTCCCCTAT
>JAZNLR010000155.1:0-3293 GCA_045579195.1 Clostridia bacterium
TGAGGAAATTGAAGAGGATATTGAAGATGAAAATCATTGATATTTCCCGCGATCTTTTGACAACACCTGTTTATCCCGGTGATCCTGAGCAAATTGTTGAGCACGTTCGAAGTATGCAACGTGGTGATTCGCACAATCTCACCGTTGTTTCATCTTGTGTGCACACGGGAACACACGTCGATGCACCGACACATTTTATAAAAGACGGAAAAAACATCAACGAGATTCCGCTTGAAGTCTTTTTTGGAAACTGTTATGTTTTTCAGCCGGAAAGTTCTTTGATTTCCAAGGCTGAAATTGAGGCAATTTGTGACAAAAACGATGTCCGCCGCCTCTTGCTCAAAGGCGATGCTTATTTGACAAATGAAGCTTGTTTTGAGGCAATCAATCGAAAGATTCAATTGATTGGAACAGAACATGCAAGTGTTGATCCTCTTAATTCCGATTTTTCAAATCATAAGATATTATTAGACGCCGAAGTTGTCTTGCTTGAAAATCTTGATTTGTCTTGTGTTGAATGCGGCTGTTACATGCTTTCTGCATTCCCGATTAAAATGAAAGACGTTGAAGGTGCATTTGTTCGTGCCGTCTTGATTGAAAAAGAGTGATTAAATTAATCGCTCTTTTTTTATGCTAAGAATTGAATTTCGAGAATAAAATAGCGATGTGAGAAAAGAGAAAAAGAAAATTTCAAAACATAAAAGCTTACAACCTTCTGTAAAGAAGAAAATTTTTGTTGTTCTTCTTTTGTTTTTGGCGGTTTTCATTTGCGTTTCGCTGTACTTTAGCGCAAACATCAATCCTGTTATTCAAGAGATGTCGGAAGCAAAAGTTCGCTCTTTGATGACATCTGCTGTAAATAGCGCAATATACAACATCATGACTGAGCCCGTTGGTTACGACGATTTGATCACTGTTCTAACGGACAATAACGGCAAGATCAATATGATTCAGGCAAACTCATTAAAGGTAAATGAGCTTGCGCGTGAAACAGCAAAACGTTCACAAGAGAGCATCAACCGAATCGGGGAGCAGGGGCTTGATCTTCCAATGGGCTCTTTGACGGGTTCACCGGTTTTGGCTGGGCAGGGGCCTGCAATTCACATTAAAATTTTGCCTATTGGTTCCGTTACATGCAAATTTATCTCAGAATTTGTTACTGCAGGAATCAACCAAACAAGACATAAAATCTACCTTGAAGTTCAAGCAAACGTGAATATTGTTCTTCCCGTTTCGCTTGCAAGCGTTCAATCGATTACGCAAGTTTTAGTTTGTGAAAGCATTTTGATCGGTGATGTTCCACAAACGTATCTTGACTTTGGAACAACGGAAAGTCTTCTTGATCTTGTTCCAAACGTTTGACAATTTTTTGCACAAATGATATGATAAAGCAAAGCGATGATAAAGACAGTTTTGTTCGGTTTTCAATCTCAGAGAGGGGAGTTCAGCGGCTGAAAGACTTCCTGTTTGATGGAACAAAAGATTCCCTTTGGAGCTGTGTTCTGAACGATTTTCAAGTAGGCGACACCGTGGTGCAGCGTTAATGCGAAATTGAGGATGTATTTTACATCGAAATTAGGTGGTACCGTGTAAAGTTTTGCTTTACGCCCTAATGTGTAGGGTGTAAAGCTTTTTTTATAAGGAGAAGAAGTTATGAATGAAAGAATTCAAAACATTTTAACCGCACTCCGCGAAGGAATTGCGAACGTTCAAACGAAAGATGAAATGAACGAAATCCGCAATCGCTTTCTTGGCAAGAACGGTGAAATGAACGCATTGATGAAAGAGCTGAAAAACGTCAGCGCGGAAGAGCGCCCTGTGATCGGCAAGTTTATCAACGAAGCAAGAAACGAAGTCAATGCAATCATCGAAAAGAAAGAAAATGAAATCAATGCTGCTTTCATCCAGATGAAATTAATGAAGGAAAAGATTGACATCACGCTTCCTTCCAAGGGTGGAAAGACAGGAAATCAGCATCCGCTTTCCATTGTTAAAAATGACGTTATCAATGCGTTTGTTGGCCTTGGATTTTCCGTCATTGACGGTCCGGAAGTTGAAACTGATTTCTATAGCTTCCAGGCATTGAATATCCCGAAGGACCATCCCGCGCGAGATATGCAGGACACGTTCTATATCTCGGAAAACGTTTTGCTCCGTCCGCATACGTCGCCTGCGCAGATTCGAACGATGGAGGTTCAGAAACCTCCTATCAAGATTCTTTGCCCGGGTCGTGTTTATCGTGCGGATGACGACGCAACGCATTCTCCGATGTTCCATCAAATCGAGGGGTTGGTTGTAGACAAGCATATCACACTTTGCGATCTTCAGGGCGTTTTAGACAAATTTGCAAAGACCATCTTCAATGAAGAAACGAAGATTCGTCTCCGTCCTTCATTCTTTCCGTTCACGGAGCCCAGCGTTGAAGTTGACGTTTCTTGTGCGATGTGCCATGGAAAGGGATGTCGAATCTGTAAGGGAACAGGTTGGATTGAGATTCTCGGTGCGGGAATGGTCAACAATAAGGTCTTGGAAAATTGCGGTCTTGATCCTGAAGAGTATAGCGGATTTGCTTTCGGTCTTGGTATCGAACGAATCACGATGATTAAGTACGGCATTCCCGATATGCGTATGTTGTTTGAAAATGACGTTCGCTTCTTGAAACAGTTTCGTTAAGGAGGGTAGATAAATGAAAGCACCACTCAGTTGGATTCGTGAATATGTAAATTTTGATTTGTCTCCCGATGAGCTTGCAAAAAAGCTCTTCAGTGCCGGATTTGAAGTTGAAGAAATCATTCGTCAAGGCGAGGAAATTGACCGTGTTGTAACCGGGAAAATTGTTGCAATGGAAAAGCATCCGAATGCGGATAAGCTTTCCATTTGTCAGGTCGATGTTGGAGATGCGTATGGTGGGGTCATTCAGATCGTTACCGGAGCAAAAAATGTAAGCGTTGGAAACGTCGTTCCCGTTGCGCTTGATAATTCAAAACTGCCCGGTGGTAAAGAGATTCACACCGGCGCACTCAGGGGAGTTCCTTCTTACGGAATGATGTGTTCCGGCGGGGAGCTGAACCTTACGGAAGATGATTTTCCGAATGCCGGTGTGGATGGAATTATGCTTTTGGATGAAAGCATTCCCGTTGGAACGGATATCCGCAAAGTTGTCGGTCTTGACGATGTAATTTTTGATATCGGCGTCACAGCTAACCGTTCGGATTGTCAGTCGATCCTCGGTCTTGCTCGTGAATTTGCTGCTATTTTGGGCTTAGGATTTAAAGAACCGAACTTGAACTTCA
>JAZNLR010000156.1:0-13668 GCA_045579195.1 Clostridia bacterium
CTCTCCTGAAAATATTATATCAATATTTTCACTCTTTTGGTAGTCCATTTTTATTATACAAGTTTCCCAAGTTTCCTTCTTCCCTTTTCACTATTACTTATTACTTCAAAATCGACAAGCCTTTTTAGGGAATAGTGAATAAGGAAGAGGTAATAAGTAAAATCGACATCCTTCTGTCGAAGAATGTCGATTTTTGGTGATCCATCCGCGATTCGAACGCGGGACACCGTGATTAAAAGTCACGTGCTCTGCCGGCTGAGCTAATGGACCAAATTGGCTGGGGTAGCAAGATTCGAACTTACGAATACCGGAATCAAAATCCGGTGCCTTACCGCTTGGCGATACCCCATCAAACACAAAACGTTGAATGGGGTGAGCTATGGGGATCGAACCCATGACCTCCAGAGCCACAATCTGGCGCTCTACCAACTGAGCTAAGCTCACCATAAGTGGCGTGCCTGTGGGGATTCGAACCCAAGACCTACGGCTTAGAAGGCCGTTGCTCTATCCAGCTGAGCTACAGGCACATGACCATAGTTTGGAGCGGGTGATGGGAATCGGACCCACGCGACCAGCTTGGAAGGCTGGGGTTCTACCATTGAACTACACCCGCATAAGTCGTCGTACTTGCTACTC
The DNA here is from genome assembly GCA_045579195.1 of Clostridia bacterium. Lineage (GTDB taxonomy): Bacteria > Bacillota > Clostridia > Christensenellales > CAMQZB01 > JAZNLR01. The sequence continues at coordinate 637 of JAZNLR010000156.1, forward strand.
ACTCATACACTTGCTCAACGCTTAAAAATAATAGCATAATACAACTCGAATGTCAATAAAAAAAACGCTGTTTTGTGAATTTTTCAAAAAAAATTTCAAGAAACTTTTCCTATGCCTTCAGGATTGCCGCCATCACCTTCCCCTTTGAGATGACAGCATAGCAATACGTCATTTGAAAAGCATTTGCTTTCAGAGTTCCCGGGCAAATTAACTGCAAATTTCCAACATCGCGAATCTCAGGAATATGAGTATGACCGTAAAAAGCGGCAGAAACTCCCATCTCTCGCGCTTTTTCCTCAAGTGAGAGCAATGACGTCTTAACGCCATATGCATGGCCGTGCGTAAACATCAGCTTAACACCCTCAATTTCTTGATAGAGCGTGTTCTCTTTCAGCGCATAATCACAGTTTCCGCGAACGCAAAAGACCTTTTGCGAACCATACCGGCGCGCAAGTTGTTCTGCATCCCCAACGACGTCACCAAGGTGAAAAATATAGTCGCACGAATCCAAAAGTTCACGAATCTTTTCATATACCGCGGTATTCCCGTGCGTATCTGAAAGAATACAAAGGGTTTTCATAGCTTCGTCAAAAGATCACAAAGAGCACGGAAACGGTGGCTTACGGAATTTTTCTCATCTTCCCCCGCCTCTCCAAAGCTCTTTTTTAAATCATTGCTAAAAAATAAGCAGTCGTACCCAAATCCGTTCTGCCCTTGGGGCGCACGCAAAATCTCACCGTGAGTCTCTCCAACGCCGCTTACAACTGAGCCGTCAGGATAACAGATGACAACAGACGAAACGAATTTTGCGCTTCTGTCTTGAACGTCTTTCAAAACCTCAAGAAGTTTTGCGTTATTTTTTGCATCAGTTGCATCTTCACCACTATAACGCGCGGAGTAAACACCGGGGCCACCGTTGAGCGCAGAAACACAAAGACCACTGTCGTCTGCGAGCGCAGGTATGTTCGCAATCTTGCAGATCTCCCTTGCTTTGATGAGTGCGTTTCCGTAAAACGTGTCCGCATTCTCCTCCGGATCTGCGACGATGCCCAGCTCCTTGAGCGAATAAATGTGCTCAAACTTGTCTTTTAGGATTTCACGAATTTCACGAATCTTTCCTTGATTGTTGCTTGCAATTACAATATCCATGTCGCTATGATACCACACAACACCCAAAGTTGACAAGCAAAAAGCGGGATCCAAACTTGAATTCCCGCTTTCCTTTCTCAAAGCAGAATGCAGATGACTCCACCTCGACCCTCATTGATGATGCGACCAACCGTTTTTCGCATTTTTCCTTGCACTTCAGTCGGCATTGCGGAAAGTTTATTGTTCAAACCTTCTTTGACCAGCATATGCAAGGATTTCCCAAACATATTCGTCTCCCAAATTCCCTTCGGATCGTTTTCAAATTCGCTGAGGAGGTACTTCACAAGTTCTTCCCCCTGCTGTTCCGTTCCAACGATGGGATTGATCTCCGTATCAATGTCGACTCTCATAATGTGCATAGATGGTGCGCTTGCCTTAAGTTTTACGCCAAAATTCGAACCATTCTTTATGAGTTCTGGTTCCTCAAGCGTCATGTCGTCAAGTGTAGGCATAACAACGCCATAGCCGTTTTCACGGACAGAATCCAATGCGCTCCGAATCTTTTCATATTCGCTTTTTGCCTCCGTGAGAGTCTTCAAGCAAGAAATCAATTGGAACTCATCCTTAATTTCACATGCGCATTCCTTGCTCAAAACATCGTAAAACAAGCCATCTTTTGCCTGTAAAATGAGGCGGACTGAGCCATCACCAGCGTCTGCCTCAAGTTGAACGTCGGAGAGATATCTGCTTGTTTTTAACCCCTCTTTCAACAGCGCCGCATCTGACATCTTTTTGACACCCTTTAAAGCATCCTTCAAAAGATGGATGATTTCCGAAATCATCTCGTTCTCACGCGGCAAAGCACGCATCCAACGGGGCAATTCAATCTCAATACTTCGAAGCGGAAACTCTTCCAGAAGCTTTGCAAAAATCGAACCGATTTCTTCACCGGAAAGATCTGAAGCATTCAGCGCAATCGTGGGCGTCTGATATTTTTCCTCCAACGCAAGTCGAAGTTTCTGTGTTCCATCAGCCTTTGGCGTTCTAGAATTTAGAACGATGACAAAGGGTTTTCCCGTCTCTTTTAATTCGCGAACAACGCGTTCCTCCGCGAAAATATAATTGCTTCTCCCGATGTCCGTGACGCTTCCATCACTCGTCACCAAAATCCCAACGCTGGAATGGTCGCAAATCACCTTTTTTGTTCCGATTTCCGCAGCAGTTTCAAAGGGCAACTCCTCTTCGCTCCACGGCGTTTTAACAAGACGTGGAACATCATTCTCATTGGCGCCTAGAACCCCGTCGATCATATACCCAACGCAATCGATCATTCGAACGTTAAAATTGATCTCATTGTCAAAGGAAACTGCAACCGCCTCTGCAGGAACAAATTTTGGCTGAGTCGTCATAATCGTTCTTCCGTCGGCAGACTGCGGCAATTCATCTTTTGCGCGGTTCTTCACGTGAATATCAGGAATATTCGGCAAGACCAACGTCTCCATCATCCGCGCAATTAACGTAGATTTCCCGGTGCGTACAGGCCCGACAACTCCAACGTAAATATCGCCGTTTGTACGTTCAGCGATATCTTTGTATATCTCATATCTTTCCATCGGCTCCCTCCTTGCAATTTGCAAATCTGCTTTAATATATGAAACACCTTTTGAAGATATGAAAAAAAGCGTTCAATTCCTTTCCCCACAGAAAGTTTTCAAACATAAAAAGACTGACAAAGGTCTGTCAGTCTTTTTACGCAAGTCGAGTTTCCCCGATCAAATTCAATTCAGTTTTTCAATTCTTCTCTTACTTATCTTTGTTTTTCTGAAACATGATCTTATAAAGCGGTGTCTTGTGTTCTCTGCCATCAACAAGGCGAACGATATTGCTTCTGTGCGCAAACCATGTGACAAAGCAAATTAAAATCAAAAAGAGAAACACAACGATAAGCGGAGCGCGAACTCCCTCCATGAGCATATTAATGCCGATCATATATTTATCAATCAGTGTATATGCATGTCCGATACTCATCCCGGCAATTGCAAGTAAGGATGCAATTGATCCATATTCAAACAAAAGCATGTAAAGAACAAGCAAAACGAAGCAAATAAAACCTGTCATCGGTGAAATTGCAAAAAAAACACCGATTGTCGTTGCAACGCCCTTTCCTCCATGAAATTTTAGCCAGACGGGATAAATATGCCCTAAAATTGCAAACAAGCCGCAAACGGTAATCGCAAGATCAACGACCTCAAAATTTCCGACCTTTGCCCCTGCAAAGAAAACACGGGCAAGCAAGACGGGCGCAACGCCCTTTAAACAATCCAAAGCAAGCGTTGCAACGCCGAGCGCAAAGCCGTAATTTCGGAGCATATTCATCGTTCCGGGATTTCCGCTGCCCTTTTCACGGATGTCGCCATGCTTCAGTTTTGAGATGATCAAAGCGAAGTTGAACGTTCCGCACAGATAGGCGATCACGGCAAAGAGCATGATTTTCCAAATATAAGCTTCCCAGGTCATCGAATGATTTCCCCTTTTTCGTCACGGTTTCGAATGAGAACGCGAATCGGAGTTCCCTCATAGTGGAAGACCTTTCTGAGATGGTTTTCAAGATACCGCTTATACGAGAAGTGCATCAAGGACTCATCATTGACAAAAATGATGAACGTCGGTGGGTTCACGCTTGCGACAGTCGCATAGAGGATCTTCAATCGTTTTCCGTTAGCACTCGGAGGTTCATTCATTCTCACGGCATCTTGGATCACTTCGTTCAAGACACCCGTCGTCGGACGGAAAGAGCTTCTCTCGTAGACTTTGTCCACCATATCAATGACCTTTTCCATTCTCTTTCCGGTCAAAGCAGAGACATAAAGCGGCTGATAATAGCTCATAAAGGCAAGCTGCACATCCAAAAGCTCGTTAAAACGATTGACCGTGTACGTATCCTTCTCAATGAGATCCCACTTGTTCATAATGACAACGGAAGGCTTTCCTTGACGGTGAACATATCCTGCAATACGAACATCCTGTTCAGAAACTTCACGCGTTGCATCCAACGTGATCAGACAGACGTCAGCCCGACGAATTGCAGCAAGTGCGCGCAACACGCTGTAGTACTCAACGTCGTCATCCACGCTTCTCTTACGTCGGATTCCTGCCGTGTCGATCAGGCGATACTTTTTACCGTTATAAGTAAACGGAGTGTCGATTGCATCACGCGTTGTTCCTGCTATGTCGCTGACGATCGTTCTCTCGAATCCCAAAATACGGTTCACAATGCTGGATTTTCCCGCATTTGGACGGCCGACAACGGCAATTTTCAAAACCTCTTCATCCTCTCCTTCCCAATCAAACTCTCCAAAATTGGAAACCACTTCATCAAGAAGGTCGGCAACACCCTGTCCAAGCTCCGAAGAGATGCCGAACGGCTCACCAAGCCCAAGCTCATAAAACTCGTAGAGAAGCTCGGGTTTATATTGATCAAGCTTATTGACAGCCAAAACAACAGGCTTTTTCGAGCGGCGCAAAAACGCAGCAACATCCGCATCAGCAGGGACAAGCCCATCCTTCACGTCCGTGAAGAAGATGATGACATCTGCCGTATCAACGGCGATTTCAGCTTGCTTGCGGATATGGCGAAACATCGTATCGTCAGACTTGAGTTCCAAGCCACCGGTGTCGATGATGGTGAACGGAATCCCATTCCATTCTGCATCCGAAATAATTCGATCACGCGTCACGCCCGGTCGATTTTCAACTATGGATATTTTTTCTCCTGCCACGCGGTTGAAGAACGTAGATTTTCCAACGTTCGGTCTTCCAACAACTGCAACAACCGGCTTACGATTCATATGAACTCCTTCCAGTCAACGCTGCATAAAATTCCGCCCCGTCAACAGGCACAACTTCCAGCGTTGCATAAATTTTTTTGTTTGCCTCTTCGAGCGCCACTCCATCCAAAAAGACTTCAGCGTCTTCCTTGAGCATTGCGCGCGAAATGAGAACCCTATCAAATCCTTCGGGAACTTGACTGATGAGATCCTGTCCTGTGATAAGCCCCGTGACCGTGATGCTCTTTCCGAAGAAGTTATTTTCAACTGCAAAGACGGAAACATTTTCAAAAGGCTTTGTCAGCTCCTCAAAAAACGAACGGGCGGAAGCGCCGCAAAGAATTGCAACCTTGTCTGTTTCCACGCTTTTTTCTTCTTCAAACGCCTCAGAGAACTCCTCTTCGAACTTGCGAAGAAGTCCAACGCCGTTCTCAATTTGAGGATATCCATCATATTCGTTTGCGGGAGGGATGGCTCTTTTTGCTTTCACGTAAAACTCGTCCGAGCAATAGACAAACCCATGACCATGCTTTTTGCGCATCTTTGTTGCAAACGATTCAACAAGGTCAATCGTTTGTGCGGCAAGTTCGCTCGACACGGGTTCTATCTTACAAAGCCCGTCACGATGTCCTGTCAAACCAACGGGAACAATCGCCAATGATGCAACGAATGGATAAAGCGAAATCAGATCTTCAATTGTCTTTTTCAAAACTTCTCCGTCATTGATCTTTGGGCACATTACAACTTGACAGTGCATCGTAATTTCAGCCTCTGCCAGCGTTTGCATCTGTTCCATCAGCTTTCCTGCAAATCGGTTGTTCATCATTTGGCAACGCAGTTCAGGATCAGTCGTATGTACGGAAATAAAAATCGGCGAAAGATGCCGCTCTGCAATGCGGCGAATTTCAGCATCCGAGCAGTTTGTCAACGTGACATAATTTCCACTCACAAAAGACAGACGGTAATCGTCGTCTTTAACGTACAGCGTGTCACGCATCCCATTCGGAAGTTGATCCACAAAACAGAAAACACATTTGTTCTGGCACGTAATTGGAGAAAGCTCTGCCTCTTCTGTGAAACAAAGACCGAGCGTTTCATAATCCTCCTTGACGACGAGAATTTCCTTTTCCTTTCCGTGTCTTCTTCGCGTTACGGTAAATTCGCATTCCCCATCAAAAAAGAAATAATCCAAAACGTCGACAATCGGCTGCCCATTAAAGCTCACGAGCTCATCGCCTTTTCGGAAGCCAAACTTTTTCCCAAGTCCGCCTTTTTCAATTGTCAAAACCTTGAGCATAAACAACCTTTCAAAAAAATGAGGGTATCGCGTGCAATTCACAGATACCCTCAAACAACAAACTTTTTACTTCTTAATCGTAAGCGGATCTCCGAAGTCTACTCCGAACGTGTTCGTAATCTTAATGTAAGAAATCTTGATGGTGTTCGGGATATTCGCATAATCTCCGCGCGTTGTCGTTCCAACAGAACCGAGCTTGATGAGATCACGTGGATTGGAAATGCGGCCGATAATTGCACGCTTGCCCTGATAACGGGAAGCAGCGTCCTCGTCTGCAAGAATGCCGAACAGCGAATTTGCCGTGTTATATCCGCCCTCGGTCTGCATAAACATCGTTCCATACTTCATCAACTCGTGGTTACGGTATCCATTGTTATAAAACTCACCCATGATGGCATAATTCAACTCTTTACGCGTCAGCTTTTCAGAATCCATCGTGTATCCACCCATAAAGTAAGTTGCAACGTCATCCGATGCGCCGCGAACCTTTTCGTGAACGATCAACCCATCGTAGAAGTTGTCGTTGACGAGTTTGATAAAGTTCGTGACAGCAATGGGTGCATTTTCATAAAAGAGCTCAAACGCGAAGACGTACTTCACGCCATAGATCTCAAAGCAAATCTCACCTGTGGGATTATTTTCAATCTTCAAAATTTCTTCTTCCGTCATAAAACGCTCAGCCTTTGATCCGCCGCAACCACAAAACGCCGCGAGGACAAGAACCATTGCCAAGCAAAGTGCAATTTTCTTCATATTGTCTGTCTTCCCCAATTTATTTCTTGATCATGGATTCGATTTCCGCCAAGAAAGTCGGAATATCTTTAAACTTTCTGTAAACCGATGCAAAGCGAACGTATGCAACCTCATCAATTTCTTTGAGTCCATTCATAACGCACTCTCCGATCATCTGAGACGTCACCTCTTGCTCAAGCGAGTTCGAAAGCTGGCGGCGAATTTGTTCCACAAGGTCATCGATTTCCTGCATCGCAACAGGGCGCTTCTCACACGCCTTAATGATGCCGGTCTTCAATTTATTCACATCAAACACCTGTCTGCTTCCGTCGTTTTTAACAACGATGATTGGTGTTGTTTCAATGCTTTCATATGTTGTGAATCGCTTACCACAAGAGAGACATTCCCTACGTCTTCGAATCGACAGTCCGTCTTCCGTGCTTCGCGAGTCAATCACCTTGCTTTCAAGATGACCGCAATACATACATTTCATGTGTAAGCCCTCTTTCCGTTTCGATCAAAAAGTTGAATCTAACCTAATCATTGTAATATAAAGCCCAAAAAATGTCAATTACATTTTGATCTTCATTTCGTCCGTTTATGCGCCTTTCCCGTTTGCGCCTTTTGTTTATCCCGAAAACGCGTGTATCGAACGCTCTCCTCCGGCGGAACCAACGCGTTCGGCCCCGTTCCAATCAAATCCTCACGGCCACAGAGTCTCAGCGCTTTGCGAACAAGCGGAAAGTTTTCCTTCTTGCGCCACTGCAAAAGTGCGCGCTGAATTTCCTTTTCTTCCCCCTTCGGAACGTAAACCTCCTGCATCGTTTCCGGGTCGATTCCCGTATAGTACATACACGTTGACCGCGTTGATGGCGTGGGATAAAAATCCTGCACTTGACGCGGCATATAGTTGATGCTCTTTAAGTAGAGCGTCAGTTTCAATGCTTCTTTGATGGTGCATCCCGGGTGGGACGAGATGAAATAAGGCACGATATACTGCTTCAATTTCAGTTTTTTACACTTTTCAGCAAAGCGATCCGCAAACGCACGGTAGACTTCAAATTTCGGCTTATTCATCAGGCGCAAAACTTCGTTTGACGCATGCTCCGGTGCTGTCTTCAACTGTCCGCTTACATAGTATTTACAAAGTTCGTCAAAAAATTGCTCGTTCTTGTCGTACATCACGTAATCAAAGCGAACGCCGCTTCGAATAAACACCTTCTTGACACCGGGAACACGTCTGACTTTTTTGAGAAGTTCTACGTACTCCCTGTGGTCGACACGAAGATGCGGACAAGGTTGATTTCCAATACACGGTCGGTCTACACACACGCCACTCTTCATCTGCTTTTCACAGGCAGGATTGCGGAAATTTGCGGTCGGACCGCCAACGTCGTGAACGTATCCTTTGAAGTCAGGATCTTGGGTGAACAGCGCCACTTCCTCCAAAATGGATTCTTCACTTCGCTTTTGAATCACGCGGCCGTTGTGATAGTTCAACGCACAAAAACTGCAGCTTCCAAAGCAACCGCGATGCGAAGTAATGCTGAACTTCACTTCTTCAATCGCCTTCACGCCACCTTTTGCTTCGTAAGACGGGTGATATCCGCGCATAAATGGCAGTTGATAGACAAAGTCCAACTCCTCTGTCGTGAGAGGTTTTTGTGGCGGATTCTGCACCAAAAAGCGCTTATCCTTCTGTTCTTGGATCAATCCCTTTGCAGAGAAATAGTCACAGTTTCTGCTTTGTGTTCGGAAGGTTTTTGCGTAGGCAACCTTGTCTTGTGAGACCTTAGCGAAGGAATCCAAAACGAGGTAATTCCCCTTTCCTTCCAACGAAGCTTTGATTGCAGTAGACAAGCCGTCAAACGTGTCGATATAACACGTTCCGCGAACGTCACGAATCTTTGCAAGCGGGATGCCTCTTCCATATGCAGTTAAAATATCAGAGAATGGCTTTTCACCACTTCCATAAATCAAAAGATCGCAAGGACAGTCATTCAAAACGGAAGGAAGAACGCAGTCCTCCCAATAGTCATAGTGTGCAAAGCGGCGCAAACTTCCCTCAATTCCGCCTGCGATGACGGGAACGTTGGGATAAAGCCGCTTAAGCGCCTTGCAATATACCGTCAAAGCGCGGTCGGGACGACGGAATCCTTCGTTTCCAGGACTATATTCATCATTCGTTCTTTTCTTCTTTGCGGCGGTATAGTTATTGACCATAGAGTCGACAACACCGGGGCTCACCAAAAAGCCGCATTTTGGCTCTCCAAGACGTTGGAAATCCTCGTCGTTTTGCGGTTGCGCGATTACGCCGACGCGATACCCGAACGACTCAACGTATCGCGCGATGACCGCATGACCAAAGGAAGGATGATCGATATACGCATCCCCGCTGACCATGATGAAATCGAGCGTTCCACCTGCTTCTTCTTTTGTTATCGGTAAATAAGGCATATATAAATTCTTTAAAAAAGCGGAGTAAACAGAATCATAACACGTTCCATAAAGCGCTGGAACAAAGTCCTATTTTTGAGATACTCTTCATCGAGCAATCGGCTGTGTTTGATGTCCTCTTCAAAATTCTCTCCAACGGTTGCAACAACATTCTTATCGTAGAAGAACGCAGTCACCTCATAGCTCAATTTGAAACTTCGCGTGTCAATGTTAAACGTTCCAACACTCGCGATCGTGTCGTCCACAACAAGCGCTTTGCTATGCAAAAAACCGTCGTACGCATACACTTTCACTCCTGCTTCAATCAGCCGTTTTGCATATGCAAGCGTACAATAATAAACGTACCATTTGTCGGGCTTCCCAGGAATCATCAAACGAACATCTGTTCCCGATTTTACTTCCGATTCCAAGGCAAGCAAGAAGGACTCATCGGGCACAAAGTACGGCGTCTGCAGATAAATGCGTTTTTTCGCTCCGTAAATGGACTTGATATACGCATTTTTGATGCCGTTTGCCGTGGAATCCGGGCCGCTTGAAACGATCTGAATCGGAGAAATTTTCTCGGGCTTTTTTGTCTCCGCAACGGGAGGCAAAATCTCCTCTCCGCTCACGAAGTTATAATCCTGCAAGAAACGGAGATCCAAAAGCTGAACGGCATCCCCGACGATGCGAACGTGTGAATCGCGCCAAGGAGAAACGCCCTTTCTGTTCCCGAGGTACTCCAAGCCGACATTTGAGCCACCCGTGTAAGCCACGCGGGAATCGATAACGACAATCTTGCGGTGGTTGCGATAATTCACGTTGCGGCTGAAAAATTTAGAAAAGGAAGGAAAAAAACGATAGACCTTTCCTCCCGCGGCAATCAAAGGCTTAAAAAATGATTTCGGCGTTTTAATGCTTCCGATCTCATCATAGACAAGACGCACCGTGACGCCTTCCTGCACCTTTTTGATGAGCAAATCCAAAAACTTTTTACCGAGTTCGTCCGGCTGAATTATAAAGTACTCTATGTTGATATAAACTTTTGCGCTTTCAAGGTCTGCAAAAAGATCTTCATAGTGCTCATTCATATCAGCATACACCTTCACATCATTGTTGAGCGTGCAGATGCTGTTGTTTTCCACAAGGTTATATTGAATCAGTTCGTGAATTTCATTGACGTCCAGAGGATGATCCCGAAGGTAAGCAAACTGCTCGTCCGCAATCTTGCGATAATATTCGTCCTTTTCGTACTTGAAAAGCGCCTTCTTTCGTTTGCGAAGGTTTGGTCCTTTCCCAAAATAGAGGTAAAAGATAAATCCTAAGAAAGGCAAAAGGAGAAGGACCGCGCCCCAACGATAAATACGGTTCGGGTCGGCTTTCTCCAAAAAGATCATAATCAACAGCGTAATGACGTTGAAAATGAGAAGGATGAGCGTGAAGTCAACTTCAACTCCCGCTATTTGTGCAAACAAAAGAGACATTAATTTTCCTTCGCAAGGCCTCCGATTGGAAGGCCTTGCGGTTTGTGCTAATTCTTACTTGAAGTACTGAACGCCACTCTCGAAGATTTTCATATCATACTCTCCATCAACGTTCACAAACGCATCCTTTTGGAAACGCTCGCTGTGCCCCATCTTGCCGAGAACACGACCATCGGGGGACGTAATTCCTTCGATTGCATAGACAGAGCCGTTCGGGTTGAACGGAGATTCCATCGTTGCATTTCCGAGCGCATCAACGTACTGCGTGGCAATTTGACCGTTTTTGATGAGTGTCTCAAGCATTGCATCATCGCAGATGAATCTTCCCTCTCCATGTGAAACAGGAACGGTGAAGACATCTCCAACATTGACACCCGCAAGCCAAGGGGATTTATTGGAAGCAATTCTGGTTTGAACCATTGTTGAAACGTGACGGCCGATGTTGTTAAACGTCAACGTCGGAGAGTTCTCCTGCATTTCCGTCATCGTTCCAAACGGAACAAGTCCGAGCTTCACAAGCGCCTGGAAACCATTGCAGATTCCTAAGATCAATCCGTCACGTTTTCCCAAAAGCTCTTCCAAAGCATCGCGGATCAAAGGATTGCGGAAGGTCGTTGCAATAAACTTTCCGCTTCCATCCGGCTCGTCACCGCCGGAGAAGCCGCCCGGGAAGGCAACGATTTGTGCCTCTTTGATGCGTGCGGCAATTTCCTTGACGGATTCTGCAACTTCGTTTGCAGAACGGTTGCGAATAACGAAAATGTCCGTCTTTGCGCCTGCCGCGAGGAATTTTCTTGCCGTGTCAAACTCGCAGTTCGTTCCCGGGAATGCAGGAATGAAAACACGTGGCGTTGCGGTCTTTAACTGAGAAGCGCGGCCAGTTTTTTCAACGAAAGAAACGTTTTGTGCCGTTCCAGTTGCAGGAGCGGTCGTCGGATAAACCTTTTCAAGCGTTCCGGTGAATGCGGCAATCGCATCCTGAACGGAGATCGTCTCTTTACCAAAGGTAAACGTTGCGTCATCCGTGCTCTCGCCGAGGAAAGTGACGTCAAATCCCTCAAACAAACTCGCATCTTCAACTCCGAGGATCAGATCGCCGTACATCGGGTAGAAGAGCTTCTCATCCAAAGTTTCAAACGCAAAACCAAATCCGTTTCCAAGACAGCTCTTGACTGCGGCAATATAAGCACCACCCTCTTCAACGACGGCAGAAACACGAATTTTTCCGTCCTTCATCAAGTTGTAAACGCGATCGTACAAACGGTTGGTATATTCAAAATCAGGAACAAAGTGCGCATCTCTGCGAATCGGCAGAACGTACAATTTTTCCCCGCTCTTTTCAATAACGTTGGTGACAATCTTGGATGCCTGCATCGTTCCGAGCGCGAATGAGATCAAAGTATTCGGAACGTCAATTTGCTCAAACGAACCACTCATAGAATCCTTTCCGCCAATTGCAGCATTTTTGAGCTTCATCTGCGCATAAAATGCACCCAGCAATGCGGACATCGGTGTTCCCCACCGCTCAGGATCTTTTCCGAGCTTTTTGAAAAACTCTTGAAAAGTCAAGTAAACAGTTTTATGGTCAACACCCGCAGAAACCAGTTTGGACATTGACGTCAAGACGGAGTGAATTGCTCCAACAAACGGAGAATTTTCCATCATATACGGATTGAAGCCCCAAGCAGAAACGGTTGCAGTGTCCGTCGTCTTATCTTCAAGCGGAAGTTTAGCAGCCATAACGCTTGCAGGTGTGAGTTGATTCTTTCCACCATACGGCATCAAAACTGTGCTTCCACCGATGGTGGAATCGAAGATTTCACCCAAACCTTTCTGGCTGGTTACGTTGAGATTCGCAAGAAGTTTTTCTGTTGCTTTTGCAAAATTACCCTCTTTCACCTCATCTTTTGCGCACGCGTTGACATTCTCAAAGAAGTCAGCATTACCCTCACGAATGACTGCCTGCGCGGTCTGTTTGACACCGTTCGTATTCAAGAATTCGCGCTGAATGTCCACGATATTCTTGCCGTTCCAGGTCATACGCATACGCGCTGTGTCTGTCACCACTGCAACTGGGGTCGCATCGAGGTTTTCCTCATCCGCATACGCAATGAATTTTTCAAGGTCTTCTGCCGCAATTACGACCGCCATACGTTCCTGCGATTCG
>JAZNLR010000157.1:0-8196 GCA_045579195.1 Clostridia bacterium
GGCAACCGTGAGTTGAAGTCCCTTTCCAGCATGTTGCGCGGAAAGCAGGGTCGCTTCCGTCAGAACTTGCTCGGAAAGCGCGTTGACTATTCCGGACGTTCGGTTATCGTTGTCGGCCCGGACCTCAAGCTCTACCAGTGCGGTCTGCCGAAAGAGATGGCGCTCGAGCTCTTCAAGCCGTTCGTTATGCGTCAGCTCGTCGAGAGCAACATCTGTCACAACATCAAGAGCGCAAAGCGTAAAGTAGAGCGCCAGGAAGTTGAAGTTTGGAGCATCCTTGAGAACGTTATCAAGGAGCATCCCGTTCTTTTGAACCGTGCACCGACGCTGCACAGACTGTCCATTCAGGCGTTTGAGCCCGTCCTCATCGAAGGCCGTGCGCTTCGCATCCATCCGTTGGTCTGCTCCGCATTCAACGCAGACTTCGACGGTGACCAGATGGCAGTTCACGTTCCTCTTTCCATCGAAGCGCAGGCTGAAGCTCGTTTCTTGCTTCTTGCAAGCAACAACATTCTGAAGCTTTCCGACGGACGCCCTGTTGTTTCGCCGACGCAGGATATGGTCATCGGCTCTTATTACTTGACCATCGAAAGAGCAGGCGCGAAGGGAGAAGGCCGCTTCTTCAAGGATTTCGACGAGGCATTCATGGCATATCAGCTCAAGGAAATTGAGCTGCAGACCAAGATCCATGTTCGCGTGTTTAAGGAGATCGGAGGCGTTCTTTACAGCAAACTCCTTCCCACAACGGTTGGTAGAATGATCTTCAACCAGGCAATTCCGCAGGATCGCGAAATCGGCCTGAGAAAGAAGCTCAACGAATTCAAGGCGGGTGCAAAGGGTGAAAACCTTGCATTCGAGAGCTATGGCGAGGCATTGACCGCATTCGAGCGTTCGGAGATCGATGTTCATGCCGCAGTTCTCGTGGAGGGCAAGGCAACCAATGCAGGAACGTTCGTCTTCGACGATGCGATCTGCACGGATGAAGACTTGCGCAATAAGGCAAAGGCTGAGAATTTGATGGAGCTTGAGGTTGACTTCCTCGTTGGCAAGAAGCAGCTTGGAAAGATCGTCAATGCTTGCTTCGAGGCAATGGGAGCAACCGACACCGCAACCGTTCTTGATAAGATCAAAGAGCAAGGCTTTAAGTACTCCACGCTCGGCGCAATCACCACTTCCGTCTTCGATATGCACATTCCTGCTGAGAAGAAGCAGTACCTTGCGGATGCAGAGGAAGAAGTCAAGGAAATTGAAAAGAAGTTCCGTCGCGGTATCATCACCGAAGACGAGCGTTATAACAGCGTTGTCAAAGTCTGGCAGAAGACCGAGAAGATGGTCACCGACGCATTGAAGGACTGCTTGGATACGTTCAACCCCATCTGGATGATGGCAGACTCCGGAGCGCGTGGTTCCATGAACCAGATCCGTCAGCTTTCGGGTATGCGTGGTTTGATGAGTAACCCGTCCGGTAAGATCATCGAGATCCCGGTTAAGGCAAACTTCCGTGAAGGATTGACCGTTCTTGAGTACTTCATTTCGGCACACGGTGGTCGAAAGGGACTTGCGGATACCGCACTTAAAACGGCAGACTCGGGTTACTTGACCCGTCGTCTTGTTGACGTTTCGCAGGATGTTATCGTTCGCGATGACGACTGCTTCAAGACCAACGGAGAAAAGCCGAAGGGAATGATGGTCTCTGCAATCACCGGAGACTCGGAAGACGAGGTGATCGAGTCCCTCTACGACAGAATCCTCGGTCGCTTCCCGTATGAAAACGTTTGTGATCCCACGACGGGCGAAATTCTTGTAACGCCGGATGAGATGATCACGAAGAAGATCGCAGAGCGCATCGTTGCAGCCGGCATCAAGCAGGTTCCGATCAGAACGGTCCTCACGTGCCGTGCGAAGTCGGGTGTTTGTGCGAAGTGTTACGGAAAGAACATGGCAACCGGTCAGCCTGTTGACGTGGGTGAGGCAGTCGGAACGATTGCAGCTCAGTCCATCGGTGAGCCGGGAACGCAGTTGACCATGAGAACGTTCCACACCGGCGGTGTCGCAGGTGCAGACGATATCACCCAGGGTCTCCCGCGTGTCGAGGAGCTTTTCGAAGCAAGAAAGCCGAAAGGAATGGCTGTTGTCTGTGAGTACTCCGGACGCGTTTCCATCTCCGAGAAGGACGGAATGCGCCGCATCTCCATCGATAACACGCAGAATACCGATGCTCCGAAGGATTATATGATCCCGTTCGGCGCGAAGCTTAAGGTTAAGGACGGCGACATGGTTGAGCCGGGCTCGGTTCTCACCGAAGGTTCTATCAACCCGTCGGATATCCTTAAGACCAAGGGTGTCAGAGGCGTTCAGGATTACCTCCTCAAGGAAGTTCAGTCCGTTTACCGCATGCAGGGTGTTGACATCAACGACAAGCACGTTGAGGTCATCGTCCGTCAGATGCTCCGCAAGGTTAAGGTGGAAGATGTGGGTGACACGGATATCCTCCCCGGCGAGCTCGTTGACGTCTTTAAGTACGACGAGGCAAACGAGAAGGCTCTTGCAAACGGCGGAAGACCGGCAACCGCAAAGCGTATCCTGCTCGGAATCACGAAGGCTGCGCTCGCAACCGACAGCTTCCTGTCCGCAGCATCCTTCCAGGAGACCGCTCGCGTCCTCACCGAGGCTGCGATCAAGTCCAAGGTTGATCCGCTCATCGGCTTGAAGGAGAACGTCATCATCGGTAAGCTCATTCCTGCAGGAACAGGATTGAAGCGCTATAAGAGCGTTACGCCCGTGATGAACGTCACAACCGACGAAGAATAATCAAAAACCCAAGACGGGAACGAACGGCAAACGCCGACCGTTCCCGTTTTTTTAACGGTTTGTGTGGGATTTTTCACCACTTTATGCTTGAAGGCTTGCCTTGCTTCTTGCTTTGTGGTATAATGCAACGAGAGAAAGGGTGCGCGAAAAAAGAGTGCACCGTCAGAAAAGAGAGTGTAAAAAAAGATGAAAGTTTTAACGTCAAAAGAGTTGAAAAATCTGTACTTGCAGTTTTATGCGGAAAAGGGTCACACCGTGATTCCTTCTGCATCCTTGATTCCGGAGAACGATCCCACCGTCTTGTTCACGACGGCAGGAATGCATCCGCTGGTCCCGTACCTCCTGGGAGAAAAGCACCCGGGTGGAACGCGTTTGACCGACGTTCAGAAGTGCGTCCGCACGGGCGACATCGACGACGTTGGCGACAACACGCATTGCACGTTCTTCGAGATGCTCGGAAACTGGTCGCTCGGAGATTACTTCAAGAAAGAGGCGATTTCCTGGAGCTTCGAGTTCCTCACGAGCGAGAAGTACTTAAACATTCCCGTTGAGAAGCTTGCCGTCACCGTTTTCGCAGGGGATGAGGCTGCTCCGCGCGATGAAGAGGCAGCTGAGATCTGGGCTTCCCTCGGAATGCCGCGCGATCGCATCTTCTATCTCGACAAGAAACACAACTGGTGGGGACCTGCCGGCGTGACCGGACCTTGCGGCCCGGACACTGAGATGTTCATCGACACCGGAAAGCCCAAGTGCTGTGACGAATGCTCTCCCGCTTGCAGCTGCGGAAAGTATATTGAGATCTGGAACGACGTCTTTATGCAGTATTTCAAGAATGCAGACGGCACGTTCTCTCCGCTCAAGCAGAAGAACGTTGACACCGGAATGGGTGTTGAGCGCACCATCTGCATCCTGCAAGGCAAAAAGTCGGTTTACGACACGGACGTCTTCGCCGACGCGAAGGTTCTTCTTGAAGAGCTGACCGGCAAGAGCTATGATGAGAGCGACGAAGTTCGCCGTGCGTTCCGCATCATTTTGGATCATACCAGAACCGCAACGTTTATGATCGGTGACGTTCGCGGAATCACCCCGTCCAACGTGGACCAGGGATATATTCTGCGCCGCTTGATCCGCCGTTCTATTCGCTTCGGAAGAAACATCGGTCTTCCCGAGGGTGCGCTTTCCAAGCTTGCCGGCGCTTATATTGCGTTCTACACTGAGTTCTATCCCGAGCTTGACGCCGCAAAGGACAAGATCGTTGCCGAGCTCAATCGCGAAGAAGAGCGTTTCAACAATACGCTGTCTTCCGGTTTGAAGGAATTCGAAAAGGTCGCGATCCACATTCAGGGAACGGTTATCCCCGGAAAGACCGCGTTCCGCCTTTACGACACGTATGGATTCCCGATTGAAATGACCGAGGAACTTGCGGCAGAGCGTGGAATGACCGTTGACAAAGAGGGCTTTGAAAAGGCGTTTAAGGAGCACCAGCAGAAATCCCAGGCGGGAAGTGAACAGCGCTTCAAGGGCGGTCTTGCAGACTCGACGGAGGCAACGGCAAACCTCCACACCGCAACGCATTTGATGCACGCTGCGCTTAAGAAAGTTCTTGGACCGAACGTCAATCAGCGCGGAAGCAATATCACGGCAGAGCGCTTGCGCTTCGACTTCAACTTCGAGCGCCCGATGACCAAGGAAGAGATCGCTGAGGTTGAGAAGCTTGTCAACGAGGCAATTGAGGCAAAGGTCGATGTTGTCTGCACCGAGACCACCGTCGAAGAAGCAAAGAAGCACGGCGCTGTCGGCCTCTTTGAGAATAAGTACGGCGAGAAGGTCAAGATGTACGAAATGGGCGAGTTCTCCTGCGAGATCTGCGGTGGACCGCACGCAAAAAATACGGGAGACCTCGGCAAGTTCCGCATTGCAAAAGAGCAGTCCTCTTCTGCAGGCGTTCGCCGTATTAAGGCCGTTTTGGAATAAGACGAATCAATCTAAAAATGTGAAAAGAGCAACCAAATTGGTTGCTCTTTTTTGTCGCATAAGAAAAGAGTCGCTCTTTCAAGCGACCCTTTCCCTGTGTTGTGATGGATTTTTTTCGTCCTCAACGAATAGAGGATCATGAAGAAATCTCGAAACTGGCTTCATAATCTTGATTTCCATTTGCTTCCACATATAGCTTAACACATTTCAAGTTGTTTGTAAATGGTGAAACTGCCACAAGATATGGTGTATTTTTGAACAAATTCACCAAAATATACGACGAAAGTGAATGAAAGTTGCAAAACTGTCAAGAAAAAGACTCACATTTTTGTGCGTCTGAAAGTTTACAAAACTCACAGAAACTCAACGAAAACACGCCGCTTTTCCTTGCGAAAAAGGCTTGCTTATGATAGAATAATACTGTATAAGGAGGATTCTCATGATCCAGATTTATTCCAACGAAGATTTTGAACGCGAAGAGGGCGCAAAATCCAAGATGCTGACGATTTGGTGGTTCGCATTTGCGGGCGTGATGGCGGTTTGCATTGCGCTGTTTGTGCTTTCGCTGTACGAGCCGTTTGAGTCGGAAATGATCAAGGTTTACCAGGTGATCGTGTCCGTCATCAGCTGTCTTTTCGCGGCAGTTTCTTTTCTGTTTTTTGCGACGAAGTTCCGTCGCCAGAGAAGGTATGTCAAGATGCTCCGTCACGTTCGCACCGGTTTGCGAGATAAGGCAGAAGGGCTTTTCATCCGCCTTGACGAAACGCTTGAACAGGCAGACGGCGTAGATTTTCACGCAATGTACGTCAAGGTCTGGAATTTCACAAAGCAGGCGTACTTTGAGAGAAAGGTTCTTCTCGACGTTGAAAAGCCCTTGCCGAAGTTTTCCGAAAACGACCTCATTGCCTTTGAAACGCAGTCCAACATTCTGGTGGCGTTTGAAAACAAGGGCGAAGGTGTTGAAAAGACGGCGCGCAAGCTTTTCGGAGAGTAAGTTTTTTTGAAACAGACGAACACAGCAAGATGTTCTTGAATATGTGTTCGAATTTCTATTTTTTTTTGAGGTGTATATGAAAGCAATTTTAACGGTAGTTGGAAAAGACAGAACGGGCATCATCGCCGAGGTCAGCAGGCTGTTAACCGATGCGCATGTGAACATTGAGGATATCAGCCAGACCATTATGCAGGATTATTTCACCATGATCATGATGGTCGACATTTCGGCTGCTCTTCATAGCCTTCCTGAACTTGCCAAGCTTCTCAAGGAGAAGGGCGAGAGCGTTGGCGTCGACATCCGCATTCAGCATGAGGACATCTTCAACGCAATGCACAAGCTGTAAGCCGGCGGAGGAATTATGATCAACAACAACGAAATTTTTGAGACCATTGCGATGATTGAAAATCAGCACCTTGACGTGCGCACCATCACGATGGGCATTTCTCTGTTTGACTGCATTCGTGGGGAGGCAAATGCAACGTGCGATGCGGTGTACGACAGGATTTGCGAGAAGGCAAAAGACATCGTCAAGGTTGCAAATGAGCTGTCCTCTCTTTATGGAATTCCCATCGTCAACAAGCGCATCTCCGTGACGCCGGCTTCTTTGATTGGTGCTGCGTTCCCCAAGGAGTACGTCAAGCTTGCCAAGGCGCTCGACCGTGCTGCAAAGGAGACGGGCGTGGATTTCATCGGCGGATACTCTGCGCTGGTCCATAAGGCAACTTCCACCTTTGAAGAGGCGTTTTTGGACAGCATTCCAGAGGCACTCACTGTGACGGACAGGCTCTGTTCTTCCGTCAACGTCGGAACGAGCAAGTCGGGAATCAATATGGACGCGGTCAAGAAGATGGGTGAGATCATCAAAGAGTGCGCCGCACGCACGGCTGACCGCGATGGAATGGCGTGCATGAAGCTCGTCGTCTTCGCAAACGCCGTGGAGGACAACCCCTTTATGGCAGGAGCATTCCACGGAGTGGGTGAGGGAAGCACGACCATCAACGTTGGTGTCAGCGGCCCGGGTGTTGTCAAGGCAGCGCTGGAATCCGTCCACGGCGACCTCACTGAAGTTGCGGAAACCGTTAAAAAGACAGCGTTTAAGATCACGCGCGTCGGTCAGCTTGTTGCAAAAGAGGCTGCAAAGCGCCTTAATTCGCAGTTTGGAATCGTCGACCTCTCGCTTGCGCCCACTCCTGTTATGGGAGATTCGGTTGCGCACATTTTGGAAGAGATCGGCTTAGAGCAGGTCGGAACGCACGGCTCGACCGCTGCGCTTGCAATGCTCAACGATGCGGTCAAGAAGGGCGGCGTTATGGCATCTTCGCACGTCGGCGGCCTTTCGGGCGCGTTCATCCCTGTCAGCGAGGACATTGGAATGATTCATGCTGCAGAGAGCGGCGAGCTGACGCTCAACAAGCTTGAGGCAATGACGGCAGTTTGCAGCGTCGGACTTGATATGATCGCCATTCCGGGCGACACGCCTGCGACCACCATTTCCGCAATCATTGCAGACGAGGCGGCAATCGGCGTGATCAACAACAAGACGACGGCAGTTCGCCTGATCCCCGTTCCCGGCAAAAAGGAGGGGGATACGGTTGAATTCGGAGGCCTCTTTGGAAGAGCACCTATCATGCCCGTCAACCGCGCATCTTCAGACGTCTTTATCAACCGCGGCGGACGTATCCCCGCGCCCATTCACAGCAATAAGAACTGATGCGCGAAAGTGCTTAAAAAAGAAAATTTGTCCGCGAGAGCGGCAACGGAGGTAACTTAGATGAATAAAACGGCAAAAAGAGAAGAAATCAATGCGCGTTGGCAGTGGAAACTGACGGATATCGTTGAATCTCCCACGGAATTTGAGAAAATCTATAGCGAGACGGACGCTTGCCTTGCAGGGCTTGCGGCTTTCCGCGGAAAACTCTCAGATCGCAATAGCCTGCTCGCGTATTTCAAGATGGTGGATGAAGTTTCTCTCGGCTTTGAGAGAATTTATTCTTACGCAATGATGAACCGCGACCAGAACACGAAGGATACCGAAGCGCAGTCCCTGTTCGATCGTGTTTCTATGCTTTACGTCCGTTTTGCATCGACGCTCAGCTTTGCACAGCCCGAGTTGACGCAGTGCGACGAGGCTTACATCCTGGCCTGTGCAAAGGACCCCGACTTTGCGGACTATGACAGACAGCTGTTGGAAGTCATCCGCGAGAAGAAGCACGTTCTCTCGGATGCAGAGGAGCGCCTCCTTGCAAACGCAGGCGAGATCTTCGGCCAGTTCCAGCAGATCTTCTCCTTTGCGGACAATGCAGATTTGAAGCTCGGAACGATCAAAGATGAAGAGGGCAAGGAGGTTGAGCTCAATCACTCGCGTTACGGCCTCTTCCTCCAGAGCAAGAACCGTGAGGTCAGAAGAGCGGCAT
>JAZNLR010000158.1:0-2559 GCA_045579195.1 Clostridia bacterium
CTCCTAAGCCCCCCTGGCCCCCGGCCTCCTGAACCCAAAAAAAAAGGCCCCCGTTCCTGCCTCCGAACCCTTTTGAATATCGTGATAATTGTTGATTAGAGCAACTCAACGTCTGCACCAGCAGCCTTGACTTTCTCAACGATCTTGTTAGCCTCGTCCTTAGGAATGCCCTCTTTGATTACGCCGAGGTCCTCAACGAGCTTCTTAGCGTCAACGAGACCCAAACCGGTGAGCTCGCGAACAACCTTGATAACGTCAACCTTCTTCTCTCCGAAGGATTTGAGCTTAACGGTGAACTCGGTCTTCTCTTCCTCAGCAGGAGCAGCAGCGGCTGCAGCAGGAGCAGCTGCAACAGCAACGGGAGCAGCAGCGCTAACTCCGAAGGTTTCTTCCATCAACTTAACGAGGTCTGCCATTTCAAGAACGGTCAAGCCCTTAATTTCTTCCAACAACTTATTGATATCTGCCATTTTAAATTTCCTCCAATAATTTTAATTAAATGATATTTTTTGATTTTTTGTTCGTTTCGCAAGATTAACCCTGCATTTGTTCTTTCACAGCATTCAGGCAGCGAACAAATCCACCGATGATGTTCTGTGCAACGCCGACAAAATTCGAAGCAGGCGCGTTCATGGATCCCATGAGCTTTGCCACCAACTCTTCCTTGGACGGGAGAGCTGCGAGTGCGTTTACGCCGTTTACGTCGAGATATCCGCCGTCAACGTATCCACACTTAACTTTGAACTTGTCCTTAAAACCTTTTCCACATTCCGCAACCGTCTTTGCAGCGGCAACCTCGTCGTCATAGCTAAATGCAAACGCCGAAGGACCGTTCAAAGCCTCGTCGAAATCGTGGTTGCCGATATCGTGGAAAGCGCGCTTCACAAGGGTGTTTTTCAACACGACGTACTCGATATTGCTCTCGCGCATTTTCTTACGCAGAACCGTATCTTCAGCAACGGTGACTCCGTTGTAATCAACAACGACCATCGACTTAGCACGTGCGATCTTGTCCGCAATACCCGACAAAACAACTTTCTTGTTTTCCAGATTCTGAGACATTCAATTACCTCCTTTTCTCATTTACAAAAGAAACAATACCCTTACAAAGCCGCTGTCGGGGCATTATAAGGGTATTTCAGAAGTCTTTTCCAAAATCCTCTCATAACCTCGGCAAGCCGTCGGAAAACCGACATTTCAGGAACCCGCTTGCTGTCTTAAGCTTTGGAAGGCATGATTCAATTATAGCAATTTTGATTAGATGGTCTTTGCGTTAACCTTAACGCCCGGGCCCATCGTGGAAGCCAGAGAAACGTTCTTGACGTACTGACCCTTTGCTGCAGCCGGTTTTGCCTTGATGATTGCTTCCATCAACGCGTTGTAGTTCTCGATCAACTTTTCAGCGCCGAAGCTCTTCTTTCCGATCGGGCAGTGAATGATTGCCTGCTTGTCAAGACGGTACTCAACTTTACCTGCCTTAACGTCAGCAACTGCCTTCGTAACGTCCGTCGTAACCGTTCCGGACTTCGGGTTCGGCATCAATCCCTTCGGACCGAGCACACGACCGATACGTCCAACCAAGCCCATCATTTCCGGCGTGGTGATACAGACGTCAAATCCGAACCAGTTTTCAGACTGGATCTTTGCGATCATATCTTCTGCGCCAACGAAGTCTGCGCCTGCCTTAACTGCCTCGTCTGCCTTCTCGCCCTTTGCGATAACGAGAACACGAACCGTACGGCCGGTTCCGTTCGGAAGAACGACGACACCACGAACCTGCTGGTCAGCATGTCTCGGGTCAACACCCAAACGGCAGTGAAGCTCAACAGTCTCGTCGAAGTTTGCCTTCGAAGTTTCGAGAATGAGTTTCATTGCTTCGTCAACTTCATAAGCCTTCAGGTTGTCAACAACCTTCTTGCTGTCAATATATTTCTTTCCGTGTTTCATCTCTTGTGCCCCCCTTATTCCTCAACGGTGACGCCCATGCTTCTTGCGGTTCCCGCAATCATGCTCATGGCAGCTTCAAGGGAAGCAGCATTCAAGTCTTCCATCTTGGTCTTTGCGATCTCTTCAACCTGAGCCTTGGTCAACTTTGCAACCTTGTCCTTGTTCGGCTTAGCAGATCCGCTCGTGATGCCACATGCCTTCTTGATGAGGACAGGTGCGGGAGGGGTCTTCAAGATGAACGTGAACGAACGGTCAGCGTAGATCGTGATAACGACAGGGATAATGAGGCCAGCCTTGTCCGAAGTCTTAGCGTTAAAGTCCTTCGTAAAGCCGGGGATGTTGATACCATGCGGTCCCAAGGTGGATCCTACGGGCGGGCCCGGAGTTGCCTTACCTGCGGGAAGCTGCAATTTCACAACAGCGGTTACTTTCTTTGCCATTTGGAAATCTCCTTTCAAACGTGTGGTGCTAACGAACGAACGCGGTGATTTGGATTTGCGCCGTTCTCCCATCTTTTTATAACCGTCGCACCGCCGCGGGACATGCGCGCGAAAGCGATGCGGAAGCTATCAATCGGCGGGCTTACTGTATGCCCAATTTTTCGATCTGGAC